>JAQGNH010000492.1 GCA_028291945.1 Betaproteobacteria bacterium | reverse complement strand
TGCGGCGGCGGTGTCGAGCGGCCGCGGCGAGCGACGGATTACGGTTCGACCGTCACGCCTTTCCAGAACGCCACACGTTCTGCGATATTGCGCGCAGCATCCTTCGGCTCGGGGTAATACCAAGCGGCGTCACGATTGATCTCGTTCTCGACCACGACGTGATAGTAACTGGCCGTGCCTTTCCAGCCGCACACGGTGTGAGTATCGCTCGACTGCAAGTGCTCGCGCCGGACCGAATCAGCCGGAAAATAGACGTTGCCCTCGACCACCTCGATTGCATCGCGCGGCGCTTCCGCGATCGTGGCGCCGTTCCAGACGGCTCTTGGCATTCAGTATCCTTCGTTCGAATGGTAGCGCAGCTACAATGGCCCCGATCCGAGTCCAGCATGAGCGATTCGAGTGATCATCCCTGCCTCAGGGGAGAATACACGTCGACAGTGACGCCGTCACTGGGGCGCATGGCAGAACGTTTGCGAAGGTAAACCGAATACCGAAAGCCATTCTATGAGTCGCCGCTGGAAGTTCATTTCCATTTTGTGTGCCGCTGCATCGAGCACCGGTGCACCGCTCGTGTACGCGCAGAACTTTCCATCCGGCGCAGTGCGTATCGTGGCGCCGTATCCACCGGGTGGCGGCACGGACATTCTCGGCCGCGCGATTGCACAGAAGCTCACCGAACGTCACGGGCAACCGGCGATCGTCGACAATCGCGCGGGCGCTAACGGTACGATAGGCGCCGCCTACGTTGCGAAAGCCCCGCCGGACGGCCACACGATGCTCGTGGTGCCCGCTGGGTATGCCGCCAACCCTGCGCTCTATAAGAACCTGCCGTACGATCAGACGCGCGAGCTTGCGCCGGTCTCTCACCTCGCGTCGGGGCCGCTCGTTCTGGTCGTACATCCCTCCCTGCCCGCCAAAACCATCAGGGAGTTGATAGCGCTCGCGAAGTCGCAGCCTGCCGCAATCAACTGCGGCTCGGCCGGAAACGGCTCGCTGCCGCACCTGAGCCTCGAGCTCTTCAACAGCATGAGTGGGATCAGGATCACGCACATTCCGTACAAGGGATCGGGCGCCGCGATTGCGGACGTGCTGAGCGGACAGGTCCCTGTGTACTTCATGAATATCCTGCAAAGCCTGCCGCTCATCAAGGCAAACCGCCTGCGCGCGCTCGGTGTGACGAGCCCAGACCGCTCCCCCATCGCACCGAACCTGCCGGCGATCGGAGAAGCTGGTTTGCCGGGCTTCGACATGACGAACTGGTACGGTCTGCTCGTCCCTGCTGCGACCCCTCGAGAAACCGTAGTAAAGCTTCAGCAGGAAGTCGCGCGGATACTGAATCTGCCGGATCTCAAGCAGCGCCTCGCCGACGACGGCATGAGCGTGGTAGCGAGCACGCCGGAGCAGTTCACGCAATTCCTCAAACGTGAGACGGCTAAATATAACAAGGTGATCGAGAGCGCAGGAATCAAAGGGTCTCTTTGATCGCTCACGCGAAGATTTCCATAGGGCTGCTAGTTTGCTGTCCCTCTGATTCGATCAATAACGTCTTCCTGGCGCATGACGTCTTCCTGGCGTACGCCAGGATCTATCTTGAACCCCGTCGAAATTAAAAGCATTCTGGATCGTGCCCTTGCTGGCTTGTCCAGAATGACGATGCCTCGGGCATCGTGTCGCGGACGCGACGCTAGTTCGAAACCTCGAACTTGACGGTCTTCGCGAGCGTGACCCAGCGGGACAGCTCCGATTTGAGATAGCTGGCGAGCTCGGTCGGGCTGCTGCCAACCAGCTCCCCACCCAGCGTCTTCAGGCGCTCGCGTACCTCGCCGAGTTGCAAGGCGCTGACGATCGCGGCGTTCAGCCGCTGCACGACTTTAGCCGGCGTGCCGGTCGGGACGAAAGCGCCAAGCCAGGTGTTCACGTCGAAGCCGGGTATCGCGGATTCGGCGATGGTCGGCACGTCCGGCAGCGTGCTGCTGCGCTTCAGGCTGCTCACGGCCAGCGCTTTCACGCGTCCACTCGTGATGAAAGGGTGGGATGCCGGAATGGTTGCGAACACAAAGGTGAGGCGTCCGCCCGCGAGATCGGTCATGAAGGCACCGGCGCACTTATAGGGCACGTGCTCCATCTGCAAGCCTGCCGCGTTCGCGAACACCTCCGTCACCAGATGATTGCCGGAACCGTTGCCGGCCAGACGTCCTGTTTCTGAAGCTCGATGCGAAGTGCTTCGCGGGTTGCGACGCTCTCGTGTTCCCACAGATTGAACACGCAATTGACCGCGCCGATCTCGCACGACCAGAAACCCAGCAACTTGCCGTAGCGATCGCCTCGAAACGGCACCGCGACTTCACCGGCATGATTGATGTAATCCGCAACGCGTCCCGCCGATTTCGTAGAACCGCAATTCGTGCAGCATGTTCTCTTTCCGCAAGCGGCCTAAACCCGCAGCAATGCCGTCAGATCGCGGACCGACGGCGCTTCGTCGAGCCGCGACACGGCCTCGATCACCGCAGATGCCGGGACACGAGCAGCGGACAATGCGGCGAGCTGTTTGAATTTCGCGATCAGCTCCTGCTCTGTGCAGGGATCGGCGGCGGTGCCGTGCGGATCGAGCGTTGCCGCATGCTTCACCTCTGCGTTGTCCAAATGAAGCTCCACGCGCGAGCCGAATCGCGCTGGATACACGGCTTCGCTCTCTGGATCCAGGCGCAGCTCGACGTGCTGCGCAAAGGCGCGGCGGGCAGGATCGTGGATCGCCGGCGCGCAGAACTCGTTGGGATCGCTCGGGTCTCCGCTGAGCGCAACCGCCACGCAATAGGGAATGCTGTATTGCGCGTCCATGGTATCGGATGGCGCGGGATTGGCATTGTTCTTCACTGCGAACGCGCTGGTTCCGACGATCACTTTGCGTACTCGATCGAGTGCGACCGGCGCGCCTCCGCGCATAACCGTGAGTAATTGCACCACGCCCTGTATCCAGCCGCAGATCGGATAGACCTTTACCCACAATCCGTCCATCGCCCACTCTTCGCCGAGGCCGGCGGAAAGATGCTGCAGCTGGACCGATTCGCCCGCATACACTTCGAGGAGACCATAGTGTCCGTCGATCGCTGCGCGCGGCGCGCTGAAGCCGCGCTGCGCGAGACGGCTCATGCGCACCCCCGCTTCCGCTGCACGCCCCGCGTGCATGCGTTTCACCATTCCTGCACCGCTGCCGCCCGCAAAGCTCTTGATTCCGGACGAGGTAGAGCACGCAAGTCCCGCGGCCCAGATCATCTGTTCGGGGCTAAGCTGGGAAACCACGCCGCATGCAATCGCCGCAGCGACCGGGCCCACGACGCTCGTTTTGTGAAAGCCGCGGTGGGACGGCTCGAGACCGAGCGCCATGCTCAACCGCGACATCGACTCATATCCCGCGACGATGCCACGCAACAGCATCGCTCCGCTCGCGTTCGAGGCTTCAGCCGCCGCCAATACCGCCGGGATGATGACGGTGCCCGGATGAATGATCGAAGCCGGCAAGAGATCGTCGAGCTCGAAGCCGTGCATCGAAGTGCCATTGCAAAGCGCGGCCTGCGGCGCGGCAACCGTGGTGGTGGACCCGAGCAGCGTGCACGGCCCTGAAGAACCGTCCGCGCACACCTCGTCCCTCATGATCTCGCCCCACACCTGCCGGGATCCGAACAGACCACAGCCGAGCGCATCGAGCAGGCACTGCTTCGCGCGTTCTATAACGGCAGGCGGAATCGCGAGTCGAGGCGACTGCCAGAACTCGATCAGCCGTAATGCGGGACTCTCAGAGGGTAACGCTTCGCTTTTCATCTATGGGCTTTCACAGTCAACTGCTCTAAAAGCATTTACCACGAAGGACACAAAGGACACGAAGGAAAGCTTGTTACTTCCCTACTAGAACTCATCTCAAAAACACGTTGGTGTTCATACTTCGACTGCGGGGCACCGTGCCCCTGCTCAGCACGAACGCGTTTTTTGAGATAGCTCCTAGACACCCGCTCCCTCACCTCGTCACCCCGTCACTCCGTCACTGAGTTACTACGTCATGTGTCACTTCGTCACTCGTCGCCACATCGCTTCACATTCATCATTCCGCATTCATCATTCATCATTCGACCTAACGCTCGCCGCACAGCTCCCGTATGCGTTCATACACCCGCTCATCCAGATTCACCACGCCCGCTGCGAGTCGTTCCTTGCGGCGTTGCAGGCTGCCGTCGCCCGGCACGCGCACTCGCGGCATTCCAGGCATCGGACGGTTCGCCGCAATCGTTCGCCTCAGCTCCGACACACGCGCCTTGTACTGCGCGGCCGGCATCAGGATGTCCGGATCGATCACCAGAAAAAACAAACCGTAATTGCTCACGTCGTCGATGACGGGCGCACTTCCGACAAGTATGCCGAGCAACTGGATCGCGAGCGAAAGGCCGCTGCCGCGATGTCCTCCCCACGGCAGGAACGCGCCCTCGAGCGCGGCGGCCGGGTCCACTGTCGGATTGCCTCGAGGATCGACGGCCACGCCTTCGGCCAGCGGCTCGCCTTTCGTGCGCGCCAGCGCCACGTCACCCCATGTCGTCGCCGAGGTTCCGATGTCGATGATCAGCGGATCGTCGTCGCTCGGAAATGCAATCGCGAGCGGGTTCGTCCCCATCAGCCGATCGATGCCGCCATACGGCGCCACGCGCGCAGTGGTGTTCGTCGTGTGCATGGCGACGTAGCCCTGACGCGCCGCGCGCTCGACGTAATACGCGAGGCGGCCGCTAAACCACGTGTTGTTCGCGCCAACGACCGCGACACCATTTTTTCTGCAGATATCGACCGCCTTGTCGATAGCCGTGATCGAAACGACATACGCGACATTGTCTCCGCCATCGATCACAGCGGAGCACGCGTTCTCTCGCACGACGCGTATCGGGCCTGGCGGCGCTTTCTTGCGAAACTCTTCCACGATCGCGAGCACGCGAGGCAGGCTCGAGAATTCGTGACCGCAGAGATTCGCATCCACGAGATGGGCGGCCACGAGCGCGGCGGCGTCTTGCTTGATGCCCGCACGGGTCAGCGCGCGAATTGCGAGGTCGGTCGCTTCTGCAATGGAAAGCTGCATCGCTTATTCTGGATTGGAATGGGTGGGCTGCGCGGCCAATATGACAGGTCAGTTCGAATAAGGGCAAATGATATTATTCAATGCGTCCATCGCGTTCTACTGTCCTTTGATCCCAAGCTTCTGGATCAGCGGCACCCAGCGCTTGCGCTCGCTCGCGAGGAACAGCTTGAACTGCTCCGCGGAACCGCCGACGACGTTGATGCCGTCTACGGTCATCTGTTTCCGGTATTCCGGATCCGCGATCGCCGTGTTCGCGTCGCGACTCCGGGACCTTGCCGACGTACAGCGTATACATTCTTTCTTCGACGATCATGTGGTACTCCTGAGTGGTTGTAGGAACCGGTCCAACATCTCCGCGCAGCGTTCCGGAATTGCATCGGTGATGTTCAAGTCCTGCCGTGCATTCACCGACGCGGCGACGTCGCTCACTGCGGATTGATCCCGGCGGCCTTCAGATCTTTCGCCCATTTCGTCATGTCTGTTCTGGCGAAAGCGGTGAACTGCTCGGGCGTCGTTCCAAGCACTTCGAATCCGAGATTCTCGAGATGCGCACGCATCTCCGGAACGCGCACGACCCGAACGATTTCGGAATTGAGTTTCGCAACGATGTTGCCCGGCGTTTTAGCCGGAACGAGGACACCGTAGCAATTGTTGACCTCGTAGCCGGTAAGACCGGTCTCGGCGATCGTCGGAACGTCGGGGATAACCGGCAGGCGCCGCGCGGAGGTCACGCCGAGCGCGCGCACGCGTCCCGCTTTAGCTTGCGGCACGAGTGCATTGGGCGTGGAAAATATGAGGTGAACCTGGCCGGCGATCGCGGCCGCAGTCGAATCGCCCGCGCCTTTGTAAGGCACGTGCACCATATCGACTCCCGTCATCGACTTGAATATCTCCGCCGAAAGGTAACTGGTCGTGCCCACGCCTGACGACGCGTAGTTCAGGTACTTGGGCTTCGCTTTGGCAAAGGCGATCAGCTCCTGCACCGAGCTTACGGGCACCGAGCTGTGCACGACCAGCAGGTTCGGCGCACACGCGATCAGCGACACGCGCTCGAAATCCTTGAGGGTGTCGTAAGGCAGCTTGGCGTACAGGCTCGGATTCAGTGTGTAGCCCCCCGCGACGATCAGAATCGTGTAACCGTCCGGCGGCGCGTTCGCGACAATCTCATAGCCGATGATGCCGCCTGCACCGGAACGATTTTCCACAACGAGTGGCTTCCGGAGCGCATCGGCCAACTTCGGGGAAAGAGAGCGCGCAAGCACGTCAGCGCCGCCGCCGGGCGACGAAGGCACGACGAAACGAACCGGCTTGGTTGGATACTCGTTCGCGTGTTTCTGCGCGCGTTCTTGAGCATGCACGGTCCCGGCGATGATCGCCAGTGCTGCGAGAGCATAAGCGTGCGCGCGATTTCTAATCAAACACGACTCCTCTTCGGGTGGAACGCGTCAAAGGGTTCGGCGGCGGCCGGTCAATCGACTTTGATGCCGCGCTTCTGAATGACGTCGCCCCATTTCCTGCGCTCGGCGGCGAGATACGACTGGAACTGTTCCGGCGTGCCGCCTACGAGCACGACACCGAGATCGGACATCTGCTTCCTGAGATCCGTGTCCCCGAGAGCCGTGTTGATCGCCTTATTGAGCGCGGCGATACGCGCCGGTGGTGTTGCACTGTGCACGAGAACCCCGTGGCCCACGCCCGCTTCGAATCCCGGAAGCCCGCTCTCGTTCAGGGTCGGCAGGTCTGGCACGACGGAGAGGCGCGCGGCGCTCGCAATGCCGAGACCACGCACGCGGCCGCCCCGCATGTGACCGATAGCCGTCGTGCTGCTGTCGAACAGAAGTTGAATCTCGTTGCCGACCAGCGCGGCAAATGCAGGCGCAGCACCTCGGTACGTGACATGAGTAATGCTCACGCCCGCAACGCTCTGCATGAGCTCGCCGGCGAGGTGGATTGAAGTGCCCACACCGCCGCTCCCGTAGTTCAGCGTGCCCGGCCGCGCTTTGGCAAGCGTCACGAGCTCGCTCACCTTGGTAACGGGCAAGCTCGGAGTGACGAGCAGGATATGCGGCGTTTGAGTGACGAGCACCACCGGCACGAGCGAATCGGGATTGAAGGGCAGTTTTTCATACAGCAACGGATTGATCGCCATGATCGGATGCGATGCATACAGCAGGGTGTAGCCGTCGGGACCCGCACCCGACACCGTCTGCGCTGCAAGATTACCGGCCGCGCCCGCGACGTTTTCCACGAGCACGTTCTGCTTGAGGATCTTGGTCAGAATGAGTGCGAGCCGGCGTGCATTGGCATCCGCCCCGCCACCCGCCGCCATTCCTGCGACCATGCGCACGGGCTTGCTCGGGTATTCCTGCGCCTGGGCGCTATTCGTCGCAAGGGCCAGCGCTGCTGCAGTGGCTACTGCGAGGTAGCACGATAGTTTGCTGTCCACGTGTGTCATGACCCGCCTTACTTGGCGCCCGGATAAATCTCCGGGCCATAGAAATTGCGAACGCGCTCGAGGAAGTCGCCACTCGGCGCAGCGTAGCCTCCACGCTTGCTCGTGAAGCGACCCGTCTTCCGCTTCAATTTGACCGCGAGCTCGCCCATCTTCACGAGCTCCACGATGCCGTTGAGTATCGGCGCGCGCTTGAACTCGAATATCCCGGCGTCCGCGAGAAATACGATGATGTCGCCCCCGGCGGGGACGATGACCTCGGCGCCTTTCGCGAGCAGGCGCTCCGCGCAATCGTTGAACTGCGCGACGATCGCTTTAAGGTGATCCGGCTCGACGAAGCAGCGCTTGAGATCAAGCGGTGAGGTATTCATCGGCTCCACCGCGACGAGCCGCCTCTCCAGTCCATAGCGGCTCACGTTTTCGAGCAACCGGGGCGTCCATTTCTCGCTGATCGTCACGAGCGAGAAATTTGCGCCCATCATGCACGCGATGTGCAGGCTCGTCTCGCACAGGCCCAGTACCGGGATGTTCACGGCCTCGCGCGCCTCGCGTATCCCCGCGTCGCTGATGTTGCCGATCAGAAACGCGTCGTAACCTTCCCGCTCCGCTTTCATCGCGTTGTAGATCACCTCCTTGGTGTCGTGATACTCCAGCAGGCGGTAGTGCACGCCAATGCCGGCGGACTCCGCTACGCCCTGCATGTGCACCGAGGTGCTGGGATCGCAGGCCGAATCGATCACGCGGCGCAGCATCTCCCCGTAAGGGGTCGACTCAGTCTGCCGCGCGAGACTCTGATACCAAAGCTTCATCGTTCCTCCTCACGAGTGTGCCTTCTGATGGCCTTCTGCTCGTTACAGGCGTTTGGCGCGCAGTATGGCAAAGGGCTTCGCGCGAAATCAAACGACATTAACTGATCGCGACTGATCAGCTTCGCTCATTGTAAAAGCTCGCAGACACGGGTGTAGATCTTGTCGTCGAGCATGATCGGATGGCTCACGGCGGCGGCGCCATTGCGCTTGCGCAGGCTCGAGTCGCCGGGGACACGCACTTTCTCCACGCCGCGTCCGGGTCGATTGCCGGCGACCAGGGCCCGCAACTCGGATACGCGCGACTTGAAGTCCTCAGTCGAAATCAGCATCGCGGGATCGATTACGAGAAAGAACAACCCGAACTTGCTGTTGTCCTTCACGACGACTTCGTTGCCGGCGAGCAAGCCGAGGAGCTGCACCGCGACCGAGAGCGCATAGCCGCGATGGCCGCCCCACGTGAGAAACGCGCCTGCGAGCGCAGCTGCGGGATCCGTGGTGGGACTCCCGTTTTTATCTATCGCGAGACCGGGCGGCAACGGCACTCCTTTCGCTTTCGCGAGGTTGGCGCCGCCGTGCGTCATCGCGGACATCGCCATATCGATCACGATCGGATCGTCTTTACTGGGGAATGCGATCGCGTAGGGATTCGTACCCATCAGGGGCTCCGTGCCACCGAACGGCGCCGTGCGAGCCGTACCGTGGATTGCATGCAGGCCGATGAATCCCTGCCGCGCTGCACGCTCCACATAGTAGGCAAGCCTGCCGCTGAACCAGGTGTTGTTTGCGGTAACGACTGCGATGCCGCTTTTGTGGCACAGCTCGATTGCTTTGTCGATCGCGATAACGGACACCGCGTACGCGATGTTATCGCCGCCATCGATGGCCGCGGAGCACTGGGTTTCGTGCTCGATGCGTATCTCGCCCGCCGCGGGCCTGTTGCGTATCAGCTCCACGAGCGTAGGAAGCCGCGCAAGACTCGAGAACTCATGTCCCGCCAACGCCGCGTCCACCAGATGATCTGCGACCATCCGCGCAATGTGTTCGCGCATGCCATGGCGCGTAAGTGTGCGCACGGCAAGGTCAGTGGCTTCGATGATCGACAGTCGCATCGTGCGCGTCGCGCTCTTGTTGTTTGATGGGACCGCAGAGTATAGACATCCCATTTCCTGATTAAAAGTCATCAGCAAATATCGTTTGCGCTGATGAAGGGGCGTAGCCATACTTCCCGCAACGACAAGAATGGTTGCTCGGCTGGGATCGTCTGCAGCGCCCCATAACACGAAGTAGGGAGCAGGATGGTGAGGAGCATCA
The DNA here is from genome assembly GCA_028291945.1 of Betaproteobacteria bacterium. Classification (GTDB taxonomy): domain Bacteria; phylum Pseudomonadota; class Gammaproteobacteria; order Burkholderiales; family SG8-41; genus JAQGMV01. The sequence goes on along the minus strand of JAQGNH010000492.1, from coordinate 46,326 downwards.
CCGCGCGCATCGGTGCGACTGCAGTTTGTTTACTGGCCCAATTCTCTGCAGCAGCTCAGACGGCGACGGTCGGGAACGACTATCCGACGCGTCCGATCCGCATGATCGTTCCTTTTGCACCCGGCGGCGCGTCCGACTTCGTCGCGCGCATTCTTCAGCAGCGTCTCGGTGAAGCATTGAGCCAGCAGATTGTGGTCGACAATCGCAGCGGGGCTGCGGGCAATGTCGGTGTCGAAGCTGCGGCGCGCGCGAACCCCGACGGTTACACATTGCTGTTCGGCAACGTCGGCACTATGGCGATCAATCCCAGCCTCATTCCGCAGTTCGCGATCCGCCCTCTGCGCGATCTCGCCGGCATTACGCTCGTATCCGATACGCCGGGCGCGCTGGCGCTGCATCCTTCGATTCCAGCCACTACGGTCAAGGAGTTCGTCGCCTACGCCAAAGCGCGGCCGTCGCAGCTCAACTACGGCTCGGCTTCGGTAGGCAGCGCGCAGCGGCTCGCGTTCGAGTATTTCATGAGCAAGACCGGCATCAAGCTGGTACACGTCGCGTACAAGGCCGGCGCGGGCGGCGTCACTGCCGGCGTTCTCGCCGGAGAAGTCTCGGCGACGATGACGACGGTCACCGCGGTGCTGCCGCACATCAAGGCAGGTAAGCTCAGGGCTCTGGCGGTGGTGGCGCCTCAGCGCATCTCACAGTTGCCGGAGACACCCACCATGATCGAGATCGGATTTCCGGAGCTGACTCTCGGCTCGTGGGCCGGGCTCTTTGCGCCGGCCGCGACGCCGCGTGCCATCGTGCGCAAGCTGCATGCGGCCACGACGCGCGCGCTTTCCGACACTGACGCGCGCAACCGCCTCTCATCGGGCGGCGTGGAGCTCGTCACCAGCAAATCGCCGGAGGATTTCACCGCGTTCATGACGGTGCAGACCGAGTTCTGGGCTCGCATCGTGAAAGAGACAGGCGCAACGCCGGACTGATCGCCTCGGATAGAATGGACACGCCCGCAGCGATCGAGAGGAATGACATGAGCACGCCGCGCACGATGTTCGAGAAAATCTGGGAGCCTCACGTCATCGTGCGCGAAGGCGACCAGGTCCTCCTCTACGTCGACCGCAATTTCGTTCACGAAGGCTCGTTTCACGCTTTCGGCGCGCTCGCCAAGGAGGGCCTCAAGGTGAGAAGGCCGAGGCAGACGACAGCTGTCGCGGACCATTACGCCCCAACGCTCAACAGAGAGCTCGGATTGGCGGGCGTGGCAGACAGCGAAGCACGCGACATGATCGAGCTGCTCGAAAAGAATACGGCTGCAAACGGCGTCGAGCATTTCGGACTCGACCATCCGCGCCAGGGCATCGTTCATGTGATCGGCGCGGAGCTCGGCCTCACGCAACCGGGGATCACAATCACGTGCGGTGACTCGCATACATCGACTCACGGCGCGGTGGGTGCGTACGCGTTCGGCACCGGCGCCTCGCAGCTCAAGCAGATCCTTGCCACGCAGTGCATCTGGCAGAAAAGGCCGAAGACGCTGAGGATCGTCGTCGATGGTGCGTTGCGCCCGGGCGTCAGTGCGAAAGATGTCATCCTCGCGATCATCGCCAAAATCGGAATCGGCGGCGCGACCGGTCACGTGATCGAGTATGCGGGCTCGGCGATCCGCGCGCTATCCATGGACGGCCGAATGACCGTTTGCAACATGTCGATCGAAGCCGGCGCACGGGCAGGCATGATCGCACCAGACGATACGACGTTCGAATATCTGCAAGGGCGTCCGTACTCGCCGAAAAATGGCGACTGGGAGCGCGCGCTCGTGTGGTGGCGCACGCTTCCGACGGATGACGGCGCAGCGTTCGATCGCGAAGTGCGCCTCGAGGGAAGCACTCTCGAGCCGACGATTACGTGGGGCACGATACCGGAAGAAGCCGCTCCGGTGAGCGCGCCGATACCGGAGCCGCGCGCGATGTCTGCAGACAAGCGGGCGCATGCCGAGCAGGCGCTCTCCTATATGGGTCTGACGGCGGGAATGCCGATCACCGACATCAAAATCGACCGCGCTTTCATCGGCACCTGCACCAATGGCCGTATCGAGGACCTGCGCGCCGCCGCAGCAGTACTCAAAGGCCGCAAGGTCGTGGTACCGGCCTGGGTGTCGCCCGGATCGTCGCAGATCAAGCGCGATGCGGAAGCCGAAGGCCTCGACCGTATCTTCACGGACGCGGGCTTCGAATGGCGCGCGTCAAGTTGCTCGAGCTGCGCGGCCATGAACGGGGACACGGTGCCCGCGGGAATGCGGTGCGCGTCGAGCTCTAACCGTAACTTCGAAGGACGCCAGGGCAAAGGCGCGCGCACGCACCTGATGAGCCCGGCGATGGTCGCGGCCGCTGCGGTCACCGGTCGGATTACTGACGTGAGGACTCTGTTATAGAGATATATTGACCACGAAGGACACAAAGGACACAAAGGACACAAAGGAAACCAAGTTCTATTTGTATCGAAGCAAGCAACTCAGGAACGAGACGAATCTTCATCGTTATCGACTCATAGATCAAAACGATTCGCGGCCGCCACGACGCTTTCGAAAATCAGAAAGCCCGGCGATAGTGGACTTCTCGTTTTTGCTCTGCGTGCTTTGCAAGCTCCACCGTTAATTCGAATTTGATCTTGCATTCCTTTGTGTCCTTTGTGGTCAATGCTCTAGGATTTTCAACATGAAACCATTCACTACACTGACGGCGGTCGCAGCACCCATCGATATCGCGAGCGTCGACACGGACAAAATCATCCCCGCGCGATTTCTGCGCAAGCTGCGCACGCCGACTTCGGGCTATGAGCCGTATCTGTTCCACGATTTGCGTCTGGATGCAGAAGGAAAAGAGCGGCCCGATTTCGTCCTCAATCAGCCCGCATATCGGAACGCCGGCATTCTCGTAGCCGGCCCGAATTTCGGCTGCGGCTCCTCGCGTGAGGGCGCCGTGTATGCGCTGATGGACTCCGGAGTGCGCGCCGTGATCGCACCGTCATTCGGAGACATTCACTACGCCAACGAAATTCAGAACGGCATGCTTCCGGTCACTCTTGCCGAGGACACGTGCCACGCGCTGCGGGAGCAGCTGCGCGCAAAGCCCGGCAGTCAACTGTCCATCGATCTGCCGGCTCAAACAGTCAGCGATGCGCAGGGCACGAAGTACGCCTTCCAGATCGACGAGGTCTACAAGGACCGCCTGCTGAAGGGATTGGACGAAGTGGGCCTCGTGTTACAGCACCTGGGCGCGATTGAGGCCTTCGAACAACGGCATTTCAACGAGCGTCCATGGCTCGCCTGAGCGCGGAAGTCGACGGCTACCGCAGCGGCGCAGCGGCGTCCGTCTGAGTCACGACAGCCTCGCGCGGCTCGCCTGCCTTTTCGAGGTGCCGCTGTAAAGCGAGCATCTCGCTCCCCAGTGCTTCGCGTTGCGCCGCGTTCAGAAGCTTCGTCACTTTAGGGAAGAGATGTTCCTCTTCCTCTTTGTGGTGATGTTCGGCCTGCTCTTTCAGCACTTTGAACTTGGGCTCGAAAGTCTGCTGAGCGGGATCGAGCGGAAGCAAATCGGCGAGGAACCGTTTGAGAGAAAGATGCTCTTCGAGAGACTCCAGCAATATGTCTTCGGTGCGCTGCGCTTTTACTGCAGGATAGAACACCTGCTCTTCGGATTCGATGTGCATAGTCAGCTTATCGGCAATTTCCGCAAACAGCGTTCTGACGGCAGCCGGATCGGTTGCGGCGAGCACCTCTTCCAGCGCTGCTTCCATTTCCCGATGCTGACGTACGAGAAGATCTATAGCATCCAATGATGAGCCCCCGTTCGAAATAGTGGAGCCGCGTTTTGAGCGGCTTTTGCAATAAAAAGCAGACTACTTCCGGCCGTCTGCGAGGGCGAGTCGCCGGCTATGCCGGCAATCTGCAATCCCAGTACACTTGAACGGTGCAGATGTTTCTACTGAGTGCAATAGCTGTGCCTGCGAAGGGATGTAATGGGATCGCGCTCTGCATGCAGAGGGCACGCGTTCTGGCGGTTCCTTCCGTAGGGTCGTGCTGCTAAGAGCTTTCCAAGATTCGGAGCAATGCTTGAAAACTTCACTGCGCATCGCCCTGCGAGTTTGTGCCTCACTGCTCGGCGCGAGTACGCTGAATCTGTACGCCGCGGATAGCTATCCATCGCGCCCGATCCGCCTGATCATTCCGTTCGCGAGCGGCGCTTCGAATGACATCGTGGCGCGTATCATCGCGCCGCGTCTGTCAGACGCGCTCGGCCAGTCGGTTGTAGTCGACAATCGTCCAGGCGCCGGCGGCGTGGTAGGCGCAGAGCTCGTCGCACAGGCGCAGCCGGATGGACACACGCTGCTCATGGGCAGCCCCGGTCCGCTCATCGTGAACCCGCTACTGCTGCCCAAGCTCTCCTACGCACCGACCCGTGACTTCGCGCCGGTGACGCTCGTCAGCGTCGTCCCCACAATCCTGCTCGTGAATCCGAATCTGCCGGCGAAGTCGGTCAAAGAGCTGATCGGGCTGGCGCGCAGCAAACCCGGTCAGCTCAACTACGCCTCGGCCGGGACGGGCAGCGTGCCCCACCTTTCGGCAGAATTGTTCAAGTTGCTCGCGAAGATCGACCTCGTGCACGTGCCCTACAAGGGCAGCGGCCCAGCCATCACGGACCTGCTCGGCGGCCAGGTGTCCCTTTTCTTCGACAACATGGCCTCGGCGCTTCCCTACGTGAAATCCGGACGACTTCGGGGACTCGCGATCACGACTACAAAGCGCTCGGATCAACTGCCGAATCTGCCCACGATGATCGAAGCGGGCGTGCCGGGCTACGAATCGACGTCCTGGAACGGGCTCGTCATGCCTGCGAAGACCCCGAAAGCGGTAATCGACCGCTTCTATTCCGCGCTCGCGCAGGTGCTGCAAACACCGGATGTGCGCGAGCGCATCGTCGCTCTCGGCGCCGAAGTATCTGGAATCACGCCCGCCGAGTTCGCATCCTTCATGGAGAAAGAAACGCAGAAGTGGGCGCGCGTCGTTCGTGAGGCGAATATCAAAGCGGAATGATGCAAACATAAACAACTCATCGCTCGATAAGATGTTCCGGAGTCAGCCGAAGTATCGCCGCTTGAGCGCGGCCTGATTCTCGTAAATCGATCCGAGATTTTCCGCTTCGGGAAGCGGCAGCTTTACCTGCACCGCTTCAAGCCGGGGGGAATATGTTGTCTCGCCGCAGATCATGCGGCTGTCGAATTCTTCCAGGTCTTTTACGCCCGCCAGCGGCCACGCATCTGCCGCCATGAATTCATACAGCAGCAGCGGGCGCGGGAATGCGGAGGTATTGTTGGCCGAGCCATGCACGGCAAAGGCGTGGTGAATCGAGATCGCCCCCGCCTTGCCGATGCACGCAATGGAATCCTCGTAATCGAGACGGACCGACTCGGGATCGATCGCACCGCAGAAGCGGCCGTCTGCGTTGTGATCGTGCACTGGTCCTTTGTGACTGCCGCGAAGCACGAGCATCGGCCCGTTCTCCAGGGTGCAGTCTTCGAGCATCAGGCCGATCGCGAGCAGGCTCGCGTTCGTGTGCGGGTGGAAAGCCCAGTCCTGGTGCCACTCCACGCCCGTCCCGCCATCGGGAAACTTCACGTTGAGCTTCGAGTTGTGCATACGGATGTTCGGTCCCAGAAGCTGCATCAGCATGCCAAGAAGCGGCTCGCTCCTCGCGAAGTCCCAGAACACCGGATGATGACGGTGCGGTTGCTTGATGCGTCGCAGCCGTGGTGTCGCCGAGGTATGCGTGGGTTCGAGATCGTAAATCTCGTTGTGCCGTGTGACCAAAGCGGATTGGACAACCAGTTCAGCGAGCGCAGCGCGCATGACCCTGAGCGTCGCTTCATCAGCCACGTGCTCGACGAGCACGACGCCGTCACGCTGAAACGCGTCGATCTGTTGCTGAGTCAGCATGCGGCTCTCCTCAGTACGTGAGACGTCCCGGCGTCTTCAGCCGCGCGCGATAGATCGAGGTTTGCGCGGTCATGTAGAGCGTGCGCAGATCGTCGTCGCCCCATGCAAGATTGGTCGGCCTCTCCGGCGTCAGGATGACACCGAGGCAGCGCCCGTTGTGTTCGAACACATGGATGCCGCCCGGCCCGGTGCAATACACATGGCCTTTGCTGTCGATTTTCATTCCGTCCGGCGCACCGGGCGCATCACCCGTGGTCTCGCCGAAGACGCGGCCATGCGCGATGCTTCCGTCCGACTGCACGTCGAACACACGGATATGTTTGCGCGGTGTGTCATTGATGAACAGACGCTTCTCGTCCAGCGAAAAGCACAGGCCGTTCGGCTGCTCGAAGTCGTCGACGATCAGCTTGAGGTCCGAACCGTCCGGCGCGATGCGATACACGCCTCGAAAATCGAGCGTGAGCGGACGCAGGATTCCCACGTCTTCCCTGATGCGCCCGAAAGTGGGATCGCTGAAATAAATCGCGCCATCCGATTTGATCACGATGTCGTTCGGGCTGTTGAGCTCCTTGGCCTTCCAGTGCGAGGCCAGCACCGTGAGCTTGCCGTCCCGCTCTTCGCGCACGACGCGGCTCGTGCCGTGCTCGCAGCTGACAAGACGTCCCTGGGCATCGTACGTGCTGCCGTTCGCCTTGTTGCTCGGCTTCCGATACGTCTGAACGCCGCGCTGGGGACTCCAGCAGCGCATGTGATCGTGCTTCATGTCGCTCCAGATGAGCTGCTTGCGCACCTTGTCCCATACCGGGCCTTCAGTGAAGCCGAAACCTGTAGCGACCTGCTCGACGCGAACGTCCTCTCCGATGACCTCGAATAGTGCTTTGTCACGAACTTCAGTATGCATGCGATATCCCTTGTTGTTTTTCAGTGTTTGCAGAGCCGGGCTGCGAGCCAGTCTGCAATGTAGTCGGTGCCGATCTGCCGATTATCGACCTGGCAGTTCAGACTGGAACATATTTCAGGATGTCTTCGATGAGTAAATTCCGGCGTTCTCGGTTTCGCTCATCATCATCCGGACAGCCATTTCGCGAAGCTTCGCCTTCTGGATCTTGGTCCCGTTCGCGCTGTGCGTTACCGGGAAAGCATCGACAGCAAAAACGCGCGCCGGAACTTTGAATCGTGCGATGCGGCGCGCACAATGTGCAATCACTGCGCGCTCGTCTAGCTTCGCATCTGCTTTAAGCACCACAAACGTAACCGCCTCTGTTCCTCTTGCGCTTTCCACGCCGACGACCTGACTCGTTTCGATCGCTGGATGCTCATTGAGCACTGCCTCGATTTCCAGGGGATTGACGAGGAAGCCCGACAGCCGCAACGCATCGCCGATCCGCGCCAGGAACACGAAGCCGCCGCCTTCCACCGTGTAGCCGAGGTCACCGCTGCGCACGTACCCATCCTCTGTCGTTGCAGCTCGCGTCGCATCCTCGTCACCGAAGTAGCCCACCATCTGGCTTGGCATCCTGAACTCGAGCTCGCCGTTCTGCCCGTGCGGGAGGATTCCGCCTGACGCAGCGTCGCGCGCGCGGACGCGCGCCTCACGCGCTACGAGCACGCCGCCGCCGAGCTCGCGCTGTTCAGGTGTCGCACTTTCGCTGTGGCGCGACACCATGGCCTGCACTTCGCTGGAGCCATACACGCCGACTAGGCGCAGGCCTCGCGCCTGCGCCGGTGCGGCCTGACCCGTGCGCACGCCGATGACGAGCCGCACGCTCGGATACGGCCGCGCTTCACTGCTGAGCGCAAGGAGCTGCGCAACAATGTCGCCGGCGGCGGGAAAGTGCGTGACAGCGTAGCGGCTTATGAGCTCGGCAGCGTTTCGCGCGTCGAATGTCGGCATCATAACGAGGGGACGACCCGCCGCCAGCGCCGCCAGTCCAGCGGTCAGGCCAAACGTGCCGCAAAGCGGGATCGTCAGCAGGATGCGCGCATCGGCCGCCTCGAAGCCGAAGGCGCGGGCGACGTGCCCGGCATGTCCGGCAATCGCACGCTGCTTGTGGAGCACGAACTTCGGCGCGCGGGTCGTTCCCGACGTCGTGAACAGGATAACGCCCGAATCGGGATTGCCGTGATCGCTGGTGAAGGGTGTACTTTCTGCGAGCGTCTCGTACCGCACGGGCGCATGTCCAACGATGCGGGTTGGCAGCAGCTCCGTACCTTCGGTGTATGCAACGATCGCCGAGAGCGCGTGCAAAGATGCGGGATCGATGTCATTCAGTATTCCTTCGAAATCGATACCGCGAAAACCGGGCCAGAACACGAGCACACGGGCGCCGGAGCGTCCGAGAATGTCCTGCAATTCCGTGCTTCGGAACCGCGTGTTCACTGAAACGACGATCGCCCCGATACGTGCACACGCGAACAGACATGCGAGCCACGCGGTGACGTTTGGCAACCACAGCGCGACGCGATCGCCTTCGCCGACGCCGAGCTCGAGCAGCCCCTGCGCGACACGCCGGCTCTCCTCTTCGAGCGCATCCGCGGTGACGATGCGGTTGCGGTCGATCAAAGCAACTGCGTCCTTCGGGGCTGGACGCGAAAGAAGATCGGACAGCATGGTGAACATGTGATGAATCAAACAGGTTCGCCGGCGCCAGAATGGCGAACACGACCGGATGCGCTGTGCGATCATAGCAGCTGTTTTTTTAGACTGCTGAGTTCAGTGACCCATGTCCATACGAAGCGTTGCACGTTGAATGAATTGAGTCACGCTCTTGAGAGTACAGAGCCGAGCCCCCAAACTAGATAATTGAGTTTGCCGCGGGCCACATCATGAGCAATTCGTACTCGCGCCCTTTCAGGCTCGTTCTAAGCTGCGTCGCCGTGGCACTGGTCTTCCCTCACGCGTTCGCTGGCGAGCCCTCCGGTCTCGCGTCCTGTCGCGCTGTCAGCGACGACGAGCAGCGCCTCGCCTGCTACGATCGGCTTTCGGACAGCGAACGAATTCCTGCCGCCGCACCTACCGCAATCGAACCGCAGACAGCACGCGCCGTGGAAAATTCGTCTCGTGTGCCGACTCAACGTGAGTCGCGCTGGAGCATAGCGGACGGCGGTGTGCATCGACTGGTACCGCACAAGTCGAACTACGTCATTCTTCGCCAAAGCTCGAGCCCAAACAACCAGCCATTCAGTGCTTCCAACGAATTCCTGGCTTCACCCACGGCCGCGCCCCTTCATCTGGACCACAACGAGATGAAATTCCAGTTGAGCCTGAAAGCCGCGATCATGCAATCGGTCCCGCTGTTAGGCGGCAACTTGTGGTTCGGTTACACCCAGCAGTCGAACTGGCAGGTTTGGAACGGCGCGCTATCGAGACCGTTTCGGGAGACGGACTACGAGCCCGAAATAATGCTTGCTTATCAGCTCGACCAGAAGCTCACCGACCGCTGGACCTTACGTCACATGACGTGGGCTCTGAATCACCAGTCCAACGGCCGCGGTGCTCCACTCTCACGCAGCTGGAATCGCGTCTACGCTCAGCTCGAGCTCGATCGCGGACAGGATCTGCAAGTGCTGCTGCGGCCATGGTGGCGCATTCCGGAAAGTCGATCGAACGACGACAATCCCGACATACAGCATTACCTGGGTTATGGCGACCTGGTAGTGAACTACAAAGCCGCGGGCTGGAATGCGTCTCTCCTGTTACGCAATAACCTTGAGAGGATTAACAATCGCGGTGCAGCCCAGCTCGACGTTGCGTTCCCGTGTGCACACCTTGGAGACTTCGTCCTCAAGCTGCAACTCTTCTCAGGCTACGGAGAAAGCCTGATCGACTACAACCACAAGCAAACCACGATCGGCGTCGGCCTCGAAGCGACCGGATGGATGGACCACGGGTTCTCGAGAGCACCGGGCGGATGTACGCGATGAGCTCTGCACGGTTGAACGCTGGTCACGCGGGTAACGATCCTTTATGCTCGGTTGGCGCCGACTGAATGGCACAACCCATGAATACTCCCCGCGAAATCTTCAGGAACCTGCGCGCGCCGGTGATTGGCGCACCGATGTTTCTCGTCTCGGGACCCGAGCTCGTCATCGAGCAATGCAAGGCCGGCATCGTCGGCGCATTTCCCGCGCTCAATGCCAGGCCTCAGGAGCAGCTCGAGGCGTGGCTGACCCAGATCGAGACGGCGCTCGCGAGGCAGCGCAGCGAGAACCCGGGCGCCAAAGTGGCGCCGTATGCGGTCAATCTGATCGTCAACCCGGCGAACAAGCGCCTCGAGCAGGATTTCGAGGTCTGCGTCAGGCACAAGGTTCCGATCATCATCACATCTCTGCATGCGCCGACGGCCATCGCGAAGCGCGTGCACGACTACGGCGGCATCGTGTTTCACGACGTGGTCCGCGTACGCCACGCGGAGAAAGCGCTCGAAGCCGGAGTGGATGGAATCATATTGGTGTGCGCCGGTGCAGGCGGTCATGCGGGGCGCATCAATCCCTTTGCCTTGACGAACGAGATCCGGCGCATGTTCGACGGACCGCTCGTACTCGCGGGCGCGATCACCGATGGCGCCGGCGTCCTCGCCGCGCAGGCGATGGGTTGCGATGCCGCGTACATGGGCACGCGCTTCATTGCGACCACCGAATCGCTGGCGGTCGAGCACTATAAGCAGATGTTGGTGGATTCGAACGCCGAGGACATCGTCTATACGCCGTTCTTCAGCGGCGTGCATGGGAGCTACCTCAAGCCGAGTATCCGCAACGCCGGTCTCGATCCCGACAATCTTCCAGTGCAGTCGGGCGAGGACAAGTTGCAATACCGCTCACGCGATGAGCGGCCGAAGACCTGGAAAGACATCTGGGGCGCAGGCCAGGGCGTTGGCAACATCGATTCGATCGTGCCGGCTCGCGAACTGGTCGACCGTATCGTGCGAGAGTACGAAGCTGCGAGGAAAGCGCTCTGCTAGAGCGCTCAGTGCCCGCGGGAACGAACAGAAACTTTCATCGCGGGGAGCGGGGCAACTGGCGATCGCGTGGCGCGGCGGTGGTTGGGAGCGGCCTCACGCCGCGACTGAAAGAACCCGAAGCGTGCGGCCGTCAGGCCAGCACGATCAACGCGCCAACGACCGCGGCGGTCGCGACGCTGGCCGCAAATATGAGCTGATCGGATTTTTTCCACTTCGAAATGGCCGAGACGAGGTGCGAAGACTGTTCGCGCACGACTTTCCCATGCACCGCGACTGCATCGGCCTTCTCGGCTTCTTGTGCTTCCGTTTCCTGTGCTTTTACGTAGCCCTCGAAGGTCTGCGCGACGCCCGTCTGCGAGGCGAGTCTGACCATTGCGGAGAGGGAGTCGAAGTCTTTGGCCAAGCCGAGCGTCGCAGTGCCTAGCGTGCTTGTTTGTGCGTCGCTCTGGCGCGCCTGCGGATAGGATTGGGCGAGGAGCGGCGTCACGGCGTACGGATCGATTTTCGGAAGCGCTGACGGTCCCGGTGTTGCAACACCCGAAACGCGCAGCTCCGGATCGAACTCGGTGCGGCATTGCTTCAGGTCGTCTGCGAATTCCCTGGCGCTCGCATAGCGATCTTCAGGGGATTTCGCCAATGCTTTCGTAACGATCAAATCGAGCATCGTCGGCGTCGCGGCATTGATCGTGCTCGGCGCTGCCGGCAGCAGGTTGACGATCTGAAAAAGTATGGCGTTGAGATCGGCACCCGCGAATGGAGACGTCCCCGTCAGCATTTCGTATAGCACCACGCCCAGCGAAAAAATATCGGAGCGGTGATCAGCGCGTTTGCCCAGCACTTGCTCCGGCGACATGTAGCGCGGCGAACCGAGCGCTGCCGGGCCATCCGTTCTCTGCGTGGTGCGCATGCGTGCGATTCCGAAGTCGGCGATCTTCACCAACCTGTCGTGCACAATCATGATATTCGCGGGTTTGATGTCGCGATGAAGCACGCCGTGCTCGTGTGCGTACGCCAGCCCTTCGGCAACCTGCAGCGTGACCTCCAGCGCGTACTCGACGGGCAACGGGGCACCCTTCGCGGTCAGCGTCGCGAGTTCCTTACCCTCCAGAAACTCCATGGCGAGGTATGGCAGGTCACCGCTGTCCCCGACGTCGTAGACCGTGACGATGTTCGGATGGTTGAGCCCGCCGACCGCTTTTGCTTCCTGAAAGAGCCGGGCTTTGTACTCGGCCATCTCGGGGTCATTCGGGGCAACGCTGATCGTCTTGAGTGCGACAGTGCGATTGAGCAGCGGATCCACCGCCTTGTACACCGTGCCCATCGCGCCTTTGCCAAGCTCGGCGACGATTTCGTAGCGCCCCATCTTGCGCACTTCGGATGTCATCTCATTTACGCTTGAGCGAGGCGTTCTTGACACTGCGAAACACAGGTCCCCACTGCGGATGTCCTGCTTCGGAAGCTTCCAGCTCGAAAGATGGATTCAATTCCAAGGCTCGTGTGAAGTACGCGCGGCATTGGCGCTCGCGCCCCGCTACGCAACTGATGAAGGCCAGATATTTGTTCGCGGTGACCTGATCTGCGTCACTGAGGCCTGTATTGATTGCATTCTGAAAGCTCAGCGTCGCGTCGTTGTATTTGCCGTCCTCGTAGCTTTTTATGCCGGCCGCAAGCTCCGCATCGCCTTTGCTCTGGAAAATTCGTTTCATACCTTGCACGGGCTCCGAGGAACAGCCGTCCAGCGCGGCAAGGCAGATCACCAGCAGAAGAACGTATCGTGCGATGTACATGCTGAACCTAATTAAATTTGTGCTTGATTCTCAGGCGCTCGCCGGGTTTGGCGTTTACCGACACGACGTGCGTTGCAGAACCATCGTTCCTCACCTCGATGCGGTGTTTGCCGGGTGGCAGCTCCAGTTCCTGAAGCGGCGGGCTGACGCCTCGCATTTTGCCGTTGACGAAGACCTGCCCCCACGGAGATATCGCAAGTGTAACGGTGGCCGGTTCACCTTCCGGGACCTGAGCCCCAGGTGCCGGTTTCTCGGTGCGCCTGGCTTCGGGCGTAGCGGTCTTCGGTTCCGAAATCACCGCGACTTGAGCGCGCTTCGTTTGCGAGGGCGGAGTGGCGAGCGCGGCAGGCGGCGTCGATACCGATTTGGTATCCGCAACAGCAACGCGCGGCACGGACTTCAGGTCTACGGACTTTCGCTGCGCCGGCGTTTCAGTGGCAGCGTGGGCAACCGGGCCCTCGTCGGAGACACGTGCGACGTCGACCGGTGGTGCGTCCTGGGCTTCGGGATTCGACCGCAGCGTGCGGCCGCCGAGTGCAACCGACAAGATCAGCGCCACCGCAACGACCGTCGCGAGCCGCGGCTTCGCGCTCAGGCGATCGTAAACGCCCTTGGCAGCAGTCGAGACCGCGCCGACACGGCGACCCAGCGTACCTTCGGCCTTAACCTGTGAATCGTGCTGCTCCGCGCGCCTGTGAAGCGTGGAAACGTCGCCCACCCCATAGACTTCGTGCTCACGGATATGCTTGTCCGTTCGCGAACCCTCGTACGTGAAGAGCTTCGACGATTCCTCCGACAGGCGCGAAACGACTTCGTAGTACGAGCGCGAGACCAGGACTTGCGAGGGCTTGGCGAAGCTCATGACCCGCTGCGCCACGTTGATGCCGTCGCCGATGATGTTCGGCTGACCGTTGATGTCCTTCACCAAGCGAACCGGCCCGAGGTTGATGCCCATGCGCGTGCCAAGCTCGAGGTCGATCGGATCCGTTTCTTTGGCTATCGCGTCTCGCAGGTCGCTCGCAACAAAAAGGGCGTCTTCCGGATCACCGATGAAGCTGATTGCAGCGCCATCGCCGGTATCGAGAATGATGCGATCGTTGACGGCAACGCCTCGCAGCGCGTGCGACAGTAGCTCGTTGAACCGGTCCTTGAGCGCAATTTGCTCGACGACCGGCTTACGCGAGTACTCCACGATGTCGATAAAAAGGACACTGCAGATCAGCGTCCGGCTGTGGGATTCCGCCATCGTTTTTGAGTGAGGGTAACGGCTGCCGCGATCATACCAATGATTTGGCTCGGATTTTCATGGTTTGGCTCGGGGATTTCGTGATGTTTGCTATCCTGTGACTTTCTTGGCTGCAGCGATCGGTAACCTCTACACATGGACACGACATTCGTCGAAGCACTGGAAGCGCGCACGCAAGAAGTCCTTGATCGCTGCACCCGCTGCGGGGGCTGCTTCGAGGTGTGTCCGATGACGGCCCCCGCCGGCATAGCCGAAAGCAATGCGGTAGACACCGTGTCAGGCGTTCTGCGCATCATCAACGGCGACTCGGGCCCGGCGCAGGCGGAGCGCTGGGCACAAGTCTGCTCAGGCAGCGGCAGTTGCATTCCGCGGTGCAAGGACGGGGTGAACCCGAGGTTCATGCTCACGCTGGCGCGGCTCGCGATGCAAAGGCGCGCAACCAGCGAAGAGCAGCACAGCAAGGGCGCGAACGCTTTTGCCGCCATGGGCCGGGGCGTTCGCATCCTTTCGCGCATGCAGTTGGCCCCTGAGGTGCTCGCACGTTTCCGGACCGAGGCGAGTGCTAATCCGCAGGTCGTGTTCTACACGGGCTGCAACGTTTTGAAGACGCCGCACATCGTGCTTTTGTGTCTGGATATCCTCGATGCCCTGGGAGTGTCCTACCAGGTCATGGGCGGCCCAGGCGACTGTTGTGGCGTGCTGCAGTTTCGCACTGGAGATCTCGATGCTTCGGGACGCGTTGCGTACCGCACCACCGATCGTTTCGCCGCAACGGGCGCAGCCAAAGTGCTGTCGTGGTGTCCGACCTGCCAGGTACAGATCGGGGAGAACGTCCTACCGGGGCGGCGCACCGAATCAGCCGGCGCGCTTTCCTATGAGCTCGAAGCGTTTGTAATTTATGTCGCAAGCCAACTCGACCGCCTGAAACCCCTGCTGCGCCATCGCGTGGAAAAACGCGTCGGACTGCACGAGCATCCCGGCGTCGCCGGCGTTACCGAGGCAGCCGTGAGTCTGCTGCGTGCGATTCCCGGCCTCGACTTCGTCGACCTCGAGCAGCCTCGCGTGGGCTGGATGTGCAATACGCTCCAGCCGCTTCCCGCGTACAAGCGCGATGTGCATCGCAGCGTGCTCGAAGCTGCGGCACAGGCCGGCGTCACGACACTCGCCGGCGTCTATCACGCGTGTCATCGCGAGTTGTGCAGCCACGAGACCGAATGGCCGTTCCAAGTCGTTAATTTCCTCGAGCTCATCGGCGAAAGTATGGGGATCAGCCGCGAAGATCATTTCAAGCGGCTGAAGAAAATGAACGACGCGAACGCGGTGATCGCCGACGTCATGGACCTCATCGAAAAGCATGGCCTCAGGCTTGACGAAGTACGGGATGTGATCGAGCGCGATCTGCTCGGTGAGCAGTCACTGCCGTTGCGGCCGAGCGCGATAACCCCTGTGTAATCGGGATGCGAGCGCTTAGGCCATTATCGTCGTGGACTAAAATACAAAACGGACTTGACCGTCTCATCGGCGGCTGATTAGAACGTCAGTCGTTGTGCCCAAAAAAAAGGGCGCTCAGGCGCCCTTTTTCTCAGATTATGACTCTCCCGATGTAGGGACACTCACGTTCTCGCGCGACGCAACCTACGTCGCTTCCTCGCCCTCACTTTCCTCCGACTCAGCTCCCATCTCCGCCATTAGCTCGGCTTTGCGCTCTTTCATTTCGGCGCCGAGCCCTTCGAGGTCCAGCTCCTTCAGCTTCCTGAGCTTCGGGAACATCTCTTTTTCTTCCTCCTGGACGTGATGCTTCACGTACTCGGACAGCACCGTGAAGTGCGCTTCACGTTTCTCATCACTCGAATCCATGCCTTCCAACTTCTCGATCAGCTCTCTGACTGTTTCGTGTTCCACTTCGGCCTCGTCAAGCAGGTCCTCCATTTCCTCCTGCTCCGCCTGTGCGCGCACCGCAGATAAAAAATCTCAGTCTCGATCTTGTCGTGGATCTTTAACTCCATACATGCGCTTTCGATGACTTCGGCGGTCGCGTCTTCGTCTTCTTCCTTCAGTCTTTCGAATTCCTTGAAAAGACCTTCCACTTTGCGGTGATCCTGCTTCAGGAGCTCGATCGCATCGTCTTTCTTCGGCGTCTTTGCCACAGTCGTGTCCTCGGAAAAAGACCTAACCGGGCCCGCGACGCAAAGCGAGCAACGCTCATGCCGCGCACAGGCGTCGGCCACTCAACCATCGTCGCCTAAAAGGAGTTGGAGGCGGGTATGCGCACGCGATTGAAACCCTCTCGCTGCGTCGCTCTACACCCAAAGGCTGCGAAGTCAGCCAAAGAGTGCAAAACAAAAGCGGGTGCGAACACATGTTCGCAGCCCGCTTTCTTCGAACTTACAAGGTCGTAAGTGAGCAGTCCTAACGACGGTTCTGCTGGTCCTGCTGGTTGCCTTGCTGATTACCTTGCTGATTGTCTTGCTGGCCCTTCTGGCCTTGCTGCCCCTGCTGGTTCTGCTGATCGCGTTGGCTTTGCTGGTCTCGCTGGCCCGACTGGTTCTGACCTTGCTGACCTTGCTGATTGCCTTGCTGGCCTTTTTGGCCTTGCTGCCCCTGTTGACCTTGCTGACCTTGCTGACCTTGGCCGCTCTGGTTTCCTTGTTGACCTTGTTGGTTCTGTTGTTGCTGGTTTTTGTCTTGCTGGTTCATGACGCCTCCAGTATCGATGGACAGGTGTACGGTTCATCACCGCACTCGAAAAAAGGGGCAAGAAGCGTGCCGAAAACCGGTGGATGAGGTCTGTGCAAATACACAACATCGACGGCGTTACGAGCCTCCATTCAGTCACCGCGGTTCGCATGTGGGCGAGGTCGCGGCCAGACGTCGAAATGCTGTATAGCAGCAATAATGAGTGCCGTAGCCCAGCCGAATATGATCATGCCGTTTGCACCTTCGAAACCCAGCAGCAGCCGCCACTCCGGCGCGACGGCCACATCGCCAAACCCGACCGTGGTAAACGTGGCAGTGGAGATGTACAGCGCATCGTTGAATGCGCCGATCGCACCGATCCACACATATACCGCAGCCCACACCCAGACCTGGACGATCATCGCCAGAAACATGTACAGGACGAAAAGCGTGATGATCATCGTGGCGTGATGACGTGCGAACCTGCGCTCGTGGGTTCTCAGCGTCTGCAGCGCGCCGAAGCCGCTCAACATGAAAGCAGCCTGAATGATTGAAGTCGTAGCCACCAGCACGCAGCCGACAGCGATCTGATCGAGCATGGGCTTTTCTCCGTGGTGTTCAGTGTGCCCGCACGCCTGAAATCTCGACCGCCCTAGCCCACTTGCGCGCTTCGGATTGAAGATACGCTGCGAAATCATTCGGACTGCTTCCCACTGTATCCATGCCTTCGCGTGCAAGACGCTCGGTCGTCTCCGCTGTGCGCAGCGCTTTCACCGCTGCAGCGTTAAGCCTTGCCACGATTTCGCGCGGAGTATTCTTGGGCGCGAGCAGGCCGAACCACGCTGCGACCTCGTAACCCGCAACACCGCTTTCCGCGATCGTGGGTAGGTCGGGCGCGATCGCAGTGCGCTTCGCGCCCGACGAAGCCAGCGCGTTCACCTTGCCCGATCGAATCGCAGGCATGGCAGCCGCGATATTGGCGAACATTGCCTGCACCTGTCCTCCCATCAGTTCTGTCAACGCGGGGCCGGAGCCTTTGTAGGGCACGTGCAAGATGTCCACTCCTGCCATGGATTTGAAGAGCTCGCCCGCGAGATGCGTGACGTTGCCGTTGCCTGCCGACGCGTACTGAAGCGCGCCGGGTTTTGCTTTTGCGAGCTGAATGAACTGTGATACGGACTTTGCCGGTACCGCCGGGTGTACGATCAAAACGAACTGGCCTGACGTCGCGAGGGTGATCGGACTGAACTCGCCGAGGAGATCGCGCGAAAGATTCTTGTAGATCACAGCGTTGATCACCTGGCTGGGCGTAGCCATGATCAGCGTGTATCCGTTCGGAATCGACTTGGCTGCCGTTTCCGCGCCGATGTTGCCTCCCGCACCGGCGCGATTATCGATGACGATTTGCTGACCGAAATCAGCCGACAGAGGCTGAGCGATGATGCGCGCAACGATATCGACGCCGCTGCCCGGCGAAGAAGGCGCGATCAGGCGAACCGGTTTATTTGGATAGGCTTGCGCCCCTGCACTTCCGACAAAACAACACGCGCCGACAGAAGCTGCGCAGGCCATTGCTCGACCTTGAATGAGAAATGTCATGAGGTACTCTCTCTTTTGTGGCAAACGATTTCGCGATCTTACCGCTTTGTAGAGCTGATGGCGGCACACACCGCGATCGCGACGAGCCCCACTTCGATTGACACGACAGAACGCAATCACGTTTAATCATTGGGAACCACCAACGCACCCTGAAATGAAAATCGCACACGCCATCTCTGCGCCGAATCGATGCACGGCACTCCTTGCACGAGGGGGCGCTACCCTCGTGTGTTGCATTGCTGCTTGCGTTGGGGCACAGACGCCGCAGACGCTGCGGTATCCGACGCGGCCGATACGCATCGTGGTTCCTCTCGCTCCGGGTGGACCGTCGGACCTGGTCGCGCGCACGCTCGGACAGAAAATGACCGAAGTGTGGGGTCAGCAGACGCTCGTCGACAATCGTGCGGGAGCAAACGGCGTAGTCGGCAGCGAGATCGTCGCGAAGAGCGCGCCTGACGGATATACGCTGCTCATCGGCACGACGGGCACGCATGGCATCAACGCAAGTCTTTATCCCAAGCTTCCCTACGATACGGTCAATGATTTCGCGCCGATCGCACGTATCGGTATTTCGAATTACGTGCTCGTCGCGCATCCCTCTCTGCCGGTGAGCGGCGTCAGGGACCTCGTGCGGCTTGCGAGAGCAAAGCCCGGTGAGATTACGTGGTCCTCAGGAGGCAGCGTTTCTCAACTTGCAGCGGAACTCTTCAAGAGAACGGCTGGAATCGATGTGGTCATCGTGCCCTACAAAGGAAACGCGCTCGCTGTCGGCGCGACACTCAGTGGAGAGGTGTCGCTCATATTCGGGGGCATCGCGCAGTCAGCGCCGCTGATCAGGGCCGGCAGGCTGCGCGCGCTCGCCGTCAGCGGTGTTCGGCGATCGTACGTCATGGCGGACATTCCGACGGTAAACGAGTCTGGCGTCCCCGGATTCGAAGCGGGATCGTGGTACGGCCTGCTCGCGCCCGCTGCGACGGCACGGCCTGTGATCGAGCGTTTGAATCGCGAGGTGCTGAGGATCACTCAACTGCCGGACGTGCGCGAGCGCCTCGCGGCGGAAGCTTTCGACATTCCAGCGGACACGCCGGAGCAATTCGCCGCATACATCAAGGCGGACGTGGCGAAGTGGTCGAAGGTGGTGCGGGAGACAGGTATAAAGCCGAATTGACGAGCTTCGCTCAGCAGTGCACACGGTATCGAACATCATGCGCCCTAGAACACACAACAAGAAACAAATCGAGGAACAACATGTACAAGATCGCAGGATCTCTCCGTCGCGCATTCGCCGCAACGCTAGGCGTCGTACTTCTTACGGCGGCCGCAGCATCGGTTGCACAATCACGAGCGAAAGATGGCGCGTCGGCCTACCCGACCCGGCCGGTGCGCGTGATCGTGCCGTATTCGCCTGGCGGCTCATCGGACGCCGTCGCCCGTATCCTCGCGGCAAAATTGGTCGAAGCGCTCGGGCAGCAGTTCGTGATCGACAACCGACCAGGCGCGTCGGGCTCGCTCGGCCGCGAGCTCGTAGCTAAGGCAGCGCCGGATGGTTACACGCTGCTCGTTGGAGACTCACCGCATACGATCAACGTGCACGTGCTGCGCCATGTTCCCTACGATCCCATCCGGGATTTCACACCGATTTCGCTGCTTGCAACGGCGCCGCAGGTGTTCGTTCTGAATCCCGCGTTCCCTGCTAAAACGTTGAAGGAATTCATCGCGGCCGCACAGGCACAGCCCGGGAAACTCAACTATGGCTCCGGCGGCAGCGGTTCGATCACTCATCTGACAGGAGAGCTTTTCAAACTTGCCGCACGCGTTGACATAGTCCACGTGCCTTACAAGAGTATCGCGATAGCACAGATCGATGTCATCGGCGGCCAGATTCCGGTCGCGTTCCCGACGATGCCCGGCGCTGTGCCACACGTACGTGCCGGGCGCTTACGCGCACTCGCGATATCGAGTGCGAAGCGCTCCAGCGTGCTGTCTGAGGTGCCCACGTTCGGTGAAGCAGGACTCCCCGGAATGGTGGTCACGAACTGGTTCGGCATCTTCGGCCCGGCGCGGCTTCCGAAAGACCTCGTCACGAAACTTCACAAGTCGGTCGTCGACATCATGCACTCGCCCGACGGCCGCGCCAAATTTACGGCGCTATCGCTCGACATCGCTGCTTCGACGCCCGCCGAATTCGAAGCACACCTCAAGGCCGAGCTGGAGAAATGGGGCAAGGTCGTCAAGGCTGCCGGGATAAAACCGGAGTGAGCGTATGAGGTGACGAACGCACTAAAGCTCGAGCGGACGAGGTGACGAGCTAACGACGTGTCGAGGTAGTGGTCGCGGATTTATGGTGAAGACGTCGTCGCGCGGAAGCTGTCATGACCGTATCAGGCATCCGGACGCGCGCCGGACTCTTTAACCGCCTTACGCATTTTATCGACCTGAGCGCGCGTGAACGCGTCGAGCTCCTGCGCGCTCGTACCTATCGCTTCGGCGCCGAGCGCTGACAGGCGTTCCTGAAACTCTGACGTCTTCAGCGCCTTGACAACTTCGCTGTTTACTTTCGAGATCACTGCCGATGGCGTCTTTGCAGGCGCAACAAGCCCGTACCACCCGATGAACTCGTAGCCGGGAACGCTCTCGGCGATCGTAGGCAGATCGGGAACAAGAGCAGTGCGCTTTGCGCTGGTGACGCCGAGCGCTTTGACTCTGCCGGCCTTTACCAGTGCAATGCAGGCTGGAATCACCGAAAAAGACATCTGCACGTGTCCTGCGACGGTATCGTTGAGCGCAGGGGTTACGCCCTTATACGGCACATGCAGGATATCGGTTGCCGTCATCGATTTGAAAATCTCGGCCGCCAGGTGCGGAGGCGAACCCGAGCCACCGGACCCATATTTGATCTGTCCTGGTTTCGACTTTGCAAGCATCACGAGCTCCTTGATCGAGCTCGCGGACACTGCAGGATTGGTGACGAGGATGAACGGCGCCGACGCCATCAGCGTGATCGGCGAAAAATCCCTGATGAGATCGTAGGTGCGCTTTTCATACATCGCGTTCACGATTGCATGCTGCGCCGTGGAGATCATGAACGTATAGCCATCGGCCGACGCGCGTGCTGCGATCTCGGCCCCGATCATTCCGCTTGCCCCGGGCCTGGGCTCGACGACTACGGGTTGAGTCCACGCTTCGGTGAGCTTCTGTCCAACGAGACGCGCGATGATGTCCGGACCCGAGCCCGGTGTCGTCGTCGCGATGATGCGGATAGGTTTGGTCGGATAAACCAGAGTCGCGGCAGCAGTCTGCGCTATCACTACGGTCGATAAGGCCGCGCATGCGCAGCATGAAGCGGTTAGTCGAACGGCGTGTTTCATGCGAACACTCCGACAGCGATGCGCAAATCCGGCCTCACCGGCACGAAATCTTCACCAACGAAAAAATTAAACGGGGCAAGACGCTCGGACCTTTTATCCCGCAGTTTTGATCTGCTGAGCGCGTCAGCGCCTCACACCCTTGCGGCCGATGCCTTTCGCTCGATAGAGATGGCCCTCACCGGTCGTGAGATAAAGACTGCCGAGATCGGCGTCGCCGAACGCGCAACGCATTGGATTGTCAGCGGGTGAGGGAAGCTTCTCGATCAGCGAACCTGCAGCCGAATACACGTAGATCAGTGGACCCGCGCCGCTCTTCGAAGAGCCTCCGCATGCGATCACCTTGCCCTCGCTGTCGACGCAGATACCTTCGATACCGCGCTCCGTCGAACCGAACTCCTGCAGCACCTTGTATTTTCCGACGCTCGCATCGCTCTGTACCGGATAGGCACGCAACTCGCGCACACCATCGCGATCCGGATCACCTTCGGCGACATACAGCGTCTTCTCGTCCGGCGAAAGCGCGAGCGCGCGCACGCCCTTCGTATCGGACGTCACGCGCTTGAGCGTCCAGTTCTCGCTCGCGTCGCGCTCGAGTCGCAGGATGGACGCATGATCGAGCAAGGGGTAGATCGGCGGTCCGTACGGCGGAGTCGTGTTGAATGCGTCGGCGATCCATACGCGCCCTTCGCGGTCGACGGTGAGATCGGTCGGCTGGTTGTGATACTTGCCCTCGAGCTGATCGGACGTTTGCACCGTTGTGCCATCGGCCTTGAACTCGATAACGCGCCGGCCGCCCTCCTGCGCGCCGTATACGGATCCGTTGGATCCTATCGCGATGCCGTTGGTGCGGCCAGTGTAACGGCGGAAGTCCGAGACCTTGCCCGTATCCGCGTCAAATTTATAGATGCGCTCTTCCTGGACCGCGCTGAACAGCATGTTTTTGCCATCCCATGCGAGGCCGCCGGTCGCACCTTTGTAGGGTCCCGCGACCAGATCGAATTTCCAGCTCATATTCATTTCCTTTCAAGAAGCGGCGGAGATATGACAGAGCGCCGCAAAGCGCGTAAGCGCGCCTTCGCACCGAGGAGCGGCGTAGATATTACTTAGCGCCGCTAGGCGCATAAGCGTGCAGTTGCGCCCGGAGACGCGAAGCGTCGCAGGAGCGGCGTAGATGTTCAATGCAGGCTGGGAACGCCGGGCGTGTTCAGACGGATGCGCGTCACCGAACCGATCATGGTGATGTACAAGGAGCGCCAGTCATCATCGCCGAAACAGATGTTGGTCGAGTGGTGTCCAGGCGTCTTGAGACGTCCGATGACGCTGCCATCCGGCCGATGCGCCCAGATGCCGCCGGGGCCGGTGCAATAAACGTTGCCGTTCTCATCGCACTTAAGCCCGTCGGGATTTCCGCGGTCCGGATTGGTGTATTGATGGAACAACCGGCCGGGCCCTACACTGCCATCGCGCTTCATGTCGTACACGCGGATCAGTCGCTCGCGGCTGCAGTTCACGTAAAGCAGCTTCTCGTCGGGCGAAAAGCACAGGCCGTTCGGATATACGAAGTCTTCCGTGACGACCTTCAACTGTTTTCCGTCCGGCGAAACGCGGAACACGGGCTGCGTATCGAGATACTTCTGGAGATCCGCGCCCACCATGCCGACGTTCAGTAGCCCACCCGGCGGATCGGTGAAATAAATCCAACCGCTGGAATGCACCACGATGTCGTTCGGGCTGTTGAGTTTTTTACCCTGCCAGCGCGAGGCAAGCGTCGTTTTCGATCCGTCCTTCTCGATGCGGAATACGGTGCGACCGCTCCAGCCTGCAACCACAAGCCTCCCGTGATTGTCGAGCACCATGCCATTGGCTTTCGAAGACGGCTTCATGATGCATTGGGGTTTTCCGCCCGGCTTCCATTGCCAGATGCTGTCGCCGACGATGTCGACGAAGGACAAGCGCTTCTCTTGCTTGTCCCAGATCGGCCCTTCGCCGAAGATGATGCCCGGCGCGATCACGTCGACTTCAAATCGGCTTCCCAGCACGCGCTCGGCGTCCGGCGTTGCGTTGTCCAGCTCGATTTTCACTTCGGATTGTCCGTGCATTTACCTGCCTCCTTATGAACCGTACGCCTCCATTAGTCGATCTTCGCGCCGGCGAGCTTCACGGCATTCGCCCACTTGGCGATCTCTTCGCGAATGAACAGCCGCAGCTCTTCGGGCGTCGACGATTCGGGCGCCGCGCCTTCGGCGAGCAGCTTGTCCCGCACGGCCGGTGTTTCCATTGCCCTCGCCAGCGCGCCGTGGACTTTTTGAATAACCGGCGCGCTCGTCCCTGCGGGTGCCACGAGGCAGTACCATGCGGTCGCATCGAATCCCGGTACGCCGCTCTCGGCGATTGTGGGTACGTCAGGGAGCGCAGGCGAGCGCTTGAGGCTGGAAACGACGAGCGCGCGCAATCGTCCGTTACGAAAGTGGTTGATGACTGCTGGTGGAGCCGAGACCATCATATCGACTTCGCCGGACATCACAGCCACTGACGCAGGCGCTGCGCCTTTGAATGGCACGTGCTGAATTTCGATTCCCGTTGCCGATTTCAACAGCTCAGCCACGAGATGATTCGATGTGCCGCTGCCGGCCGTGCCGTAGTTGAGCTTGTTCGGCTGCGCTTTCGCGAGCGCGATGAACTGCTTGAGACTTCTCGCCGGCACCGACGGGTGCAGCGAGATCACCTGCGGCACTTTCGTGATCAGCGATATGGGCGCGAAGTCTTTGTCCGGGTTATACGGAAGCTGCGCGCCGAAGAGAGTGACGTTGATTGCGAGAGGCGAGATTACGCCGAGCAGAAGCGTGTAGCCGTCGGGCGGCGCCTTGGCAGCGATTTCGGTTCCGAGGTTGCCCGATGCGCCTGCGCGGTTGTCGCTGATCACCTGGCCGCCGAGGTTGTCGCCAAGCGCCTGCCCGAGCGTGCGCGCGAGGATGTCGGTGGTGCCCCCTGGCGCAAACGGCACGATCAGGCGTACGGGTTTGCTTGGGTATTGCTGAGCGAACGAGGGGACGGCAAGCGTCAGCGCCGCGGCGACAGCGAGTTGCGCCTTGCACGTCTGTGGCTTGAATTTCATGCGCTAGGGGCGATAGCCGAACGCCGTCGGTCCTACTGGGCGCGCACCGGCGGTCACATTCACGAAGTCGCACACGATCTTGCGGGTCTCGCGCGGATCGACGATCTCATCGATATTGAAAGCCTCCGCGCTCCTGAAAGGCGATCCCAGCCGGCGCAGGCGTGCTTCGATCTCTGCCAATTTGGCTTTCGGATCCGAGGCGGCTTCGATTTCTGCCCGGTAGGCCACCTCGAGCCCGCCCTGTATGGGCAGCGAACCCCACTCGGCTGACGGCCACGCGTAGCGATGCGAGTAACGCGCGTTGTTTGCGTGCGCACCGCCTGCGATTCCGAAGCACTTGCGCATGATGATCGCGCACCACGGGATGGTGCTTCCGTTGATTGCCGTGATCGTTTCGACGCCGAAGCGGATCGCGCTCCCCTGCTCCGCCTCCAGTCCGATCATGAAACCGGGACAGTCGACGAGGTGCACCATCGGCAAGTGGAACGTCTGCGCGAGATCGACGAAGCGGCGGATCTTGCGGGCAGCGTCGACGGTCCACGCTCCGCCGTAAAAATAGGGATCGCTCGCCATCAAGGCGACAGGCCATCCGTCCATGCGGGCAAATCCGGTGACGATCGAGCGGCCCCACCAACGGCCGATCTCAAAAAACGAGCCCGCGTCCACGACAGCCTCGACGATCGGCCGCACCTTGTAGACCTTGCGTGTGTCCCGAGGAATGGCGTCAATCAGGGCATCGATGCTGCGTGTGGGATCATCGCGCGGTTGCGTCCTCTCCGGCAGCTCGTACACGGAGCACGGCAGATACGACAGGAAGCGCCGCGCACGCTCGAACGCATCCGCCTCGGTCGCAGCTTCGTCGTCGACTGTGCCGTTGCGGGCGTGGATCTGACTACCGCCGAGCTCGTTCTTGGTGTAGTGCTGGCCAATGCGCTTCACCACCGGAGGTCCGGCAACGAAAAGCTGCGAGGTCTCCTTCACCATGACCGAGTAGTGACTTCCCGCAACTCTCATCGCGCCCAGCCCGGCAACCGAACCGAGCGCGAGAGCGACAACAGGAACGGTCGACAGGTTTTCGACCGCCAGTCCCCAGCCCAGCAAGCTCGGACACTTCATGTAGCCGAGGACCTCAGTCGTTCGCACCGAGCCGCCACCGCCCGTCCCGTCAACGAGCCGTATCAAGGGCAGCCGCAGATCGCGGGCCATCATTTCGACTCGCAGAAGCTTGTCCTTGATGCCGCCTTCAGAGGAACCCCCGCGCACCGTGAAGTCGTCACCTGCGATGACGACGGGCCGGCCGTTCACCCGGCCGCGACCTATGACGAGATACGTCGAAGTGAATGCGACTATTTTGCCTTCATCGTCGTACTGCGCCTCGCCCGTGACGCTGCCGATTTCGTGAAACGAACCGGGATCGAGGCACTGCTCGATGCGCTCGCGAACGGTAAGCTTGCCGCCTTCGTGCTGGCGCCGCACACGCTCCGTTCCGCCCATCTGCTGCGCGAGCCGTTGGCGTTCCTGCAGCTCGTCGACTTCTGCTCTCCAGCTCATTTATCCGTTCCTCGGGTAACTACGAGCGCATCGGCAGCAACGACACCCTGTCCCCTCGCACGCACGAATAGAGGATTGACGTCGATTTCATCGATACGGTCGCGATGATCGCTGATCAACCAGGAGAGACTCACGATCGCTTGTGCGAGCGCATCAGCGTCAGCCGGCGGTGCACCGCGGTAACCTTCGAGGATCTTCGTTCCTTTCAGCTCGCCCAGCATGTCACGCGCGTCATCCATAGTGACCGGCGCAAATCGATGCGTTACATCACGCAGCACTTCGGTCATCACACCGCCAAGGCCGACCATGACGTAAGGCCCGAAATTCTTGTCGTTGACGGCGCCAAGAATCACTTCGATTCCAGATGCCATCTGCTGGATCGAAATGCCGTCGATACGCGCGTCCGGGATATGGCGCCGCCCCGATTGCTGGACGCTCTGCGCTGCGCGCTTGAGCTCTTCCAGCGTATTCACTCCGAGCCGGACGGCATCGGCTTCCGTTTTGTGCGGAATGTCGGGCGAGGCGAGCTTCACTGCGACAGGGAACGACACCGGACATGCCTTGAGCGCCATGATGTCAGCGAGGCTCAGCAAGACCTCTTTCGTAGACGGTATACCGTATTGGGACAGGCATTGTTTCGAGGTGTGTTCCGAGAGCGCGCGTTTGCTGCTGCCGATATCGAGCGGACGCCGCGGCAGCGGCCGCGCTGGAGACGCCGCGCCCGCCTGGGCGAATTTGAGTCTCTTCAACGCGAACTCGGTGAAGATGCCGACTGCGCGTGCAGCGCGCCTTGCATAGATCGCGCACAGGAATCCGGCCTGCTCCAGCTTCTGCATTACATCAGCGTCACGGCCCGGCACCGAGGCCCAGTTGACCGCGATCGGCTTGTCGGTTTTTTCTGCGATCTCGATCATGCGGCTTGCCCATACATCCACATCGGGGCCGGAACCGGAACGCACGATGAACTGGTCGAAAGCAGGATCGTCCAGCACGCACTCGAGCGTTTTGTTCTGCTCAGCATAGTTCGCCATCTGATCGATCGGATTGTTGAGCGACGCGAAGGTCGAATTAAGCGCACGCAGCTTCGCCTGCGATTCAGCGGAGGGCGGCGGCAATTGCAGGCCATTTCTTTCGCACTGTTCCGCCATGATGACGCCCCAGCCTCCGGAACCCGTCAGCACGCCGACATTGCGCCCTTTCGGGTATTTACCGCCGATGACGAGCCGCGCGACATCGGCGAGCTCATCGAGGTCCTCGACTTCGATGAAACCGCCTTCGCGAAAAGCAGTGCGAAACAGCGTGTAGTCGGCTGTGAGCCTGCCTGTGTGTGAGTTCGCGGCGCGCCGCCCCGCTCCGCCGTTGCCGACCTTGAGCATGAGTATCGGCTTTCCGACTTCGAGCGCGTGCCGGCCAAGCTCGCGCAAACGTACGCCCTCTGTGCTCGCCTCCATGTAGGCCGCGATCATTTTCACTTCGTCCCGCTCCAGGAGATCGTGGGCGAAATCGAAAAACGTGAGATCGGATTCGTTGCCGCATGACACGACGTAGTTCGAGCCGACGCCGTGCGCATTTGCGAGCGCCATGATCGAGAGGCCGAAACCCCCGCTCTGCGAGACGATCGCGAGTGGGCCTGGCCGCAAGGTCTTGTCGCCGAGCGCACCACCGAAAGCCATGTACGCGCGAGTCCTCACATTCATGAGGCCGACGCAATTAGGGCCGACTACACGCACGCCGCTCCGGGCGATCGCAGCATCGAGCTCACGCTGCATGTCTGCGCCGGCAGCGTCTCCGGTCTCCTGAAATCCGGCAGTCAGGACTACGGCGAAAGGAATTCCGGCTTCGCCACACTGCTCGAGCGCTTTCGGCACGTGCGCCGCCGACACCGCGACAACCGCAGCATCGACCGGGCGCGGCACCTCGCGTACATCGGCATACGCTTTGACGCCCTGTACCTCGGCACGATTGGGATTGACGGGATAGAGCTTTCCTTCATAGCGGCAGGCAAGCATGTGCATGAGCGGCTGCCCGCTGATCGATTTCGGATTGGTCGACGCGCCGATGACTGCAATGGCCGCAGGATCGAGCAGCCGGGAGAGGTCGAGGACTGTGTTGCGAGGGGTTGCTGCTGCAGATGCTGTCATTTTCCTGGTGATTCCATTTAATCCGCTTTTGCGCCTGCTTGCTTCGCGATTCTGGTCCACTTCGCAATCTCGGCTCCGACGAACTGCGTGAGCTCTTCAGGCGTGTCGCCGATGAGCGCCCTCTGAAGCGAGTTGTTCACGCACGTCGGAGAGCTTGATCACACGCGTCCCCGGCGCGCAAAAAACAGCATAACCACAAAGGACACGAAGGACACAAAGGAATTCAAGATACCTTAACGATCCTTTTCTGTGCCACGTAACGGAGTCTGTGTAGCGATAAGTGATGTTCCAGACGCGAGGCAGTAGATGGATCTCTTACTCGACTTCGGTCATTGATGCTGTTCGCTTTCCTTCGTGTCCTTTGTGTCCTTCGTGGTAATTTTTTAGCTTCTACTTTTCGCCAGAATGACCGGCAACAGCAGATACGACTGCCGCTCACCGCCTGCATGTATCGTATTGCGCGCGGCCTGGTTATAGTCCGCGTGATAGTGTGTGAAGTGCCCGGTGCCGACACCATCCTTCGGCTGCACATCGAGCTGCAGTTTGTGCCCTTTTTTGTACACCATCGACGTCGGCCAGATCTCGACCTGACATTCGACCACTTCATCGGGCTTCAGCCACCACCGCTCGTCGTGCGCGTGATACGGACGATACGGCAGTGACTTCTCCTTATCCAGCTTGCGATGCGATGCGCGCAACCAGCCCTTGGTCACGCAAGGCACGGAATCGCCGCGCTGCCCCACTTCCGGAACATCTTTGCCATCCGGTCCGATGTTGCGGAGCGTCGCGATGATGTCCATGTCTCGCGACGTGCTCGAAATCCAGATGTTGAGCACAATCGGCCCCGTTATTTCGATATCTTCTTTCATTGGCGCCGTTTCGAATGAGACACCGGTACGCCCGCCATGGCTGTGACGCCCGCCGGGTGATGCTTCGTAGGTAATGCTCGAAGACTGAGCGGGTGCTTCTAGCGTGAGACGCCCCTCTACCTCGCTCGCTGAGGGTCGCGTCGCCTGGGGCTGCAGGAAGAACTTCGTCCATTGCGTGCGCGGGATGGGCCAGTCATCTTCGAAACGGAATGGATACGGCTTGCTGCTCCCGCCGGTGCGAATTTCGAGCTTCACGCGCGGCTCGTCCATGATGCCGGTGTCTATGTTTTTGAGCCAGTGATCGAACCAGCGCAACTGTTCCAGGCGCGCTTCCTGTGAATGGAACGGGTGATAGTGCGAGCCGCTATGGATGCGAAGCTTCTTGTTCTCGGACGCGGCGCACATGTACGCCTCGGTGTTGCCTCTCAGGTGCATCGCGAAGCCGCCCCAATTGCCGACGCTGTAAACAGGCACCTTGATCCTGTCCCAGCGCGCGCTGCACATGCGCCAGTACTCTGAATCGAGATCATTGCGCATGTACTCCCACAGCAAATTGTTGTTGAATGCATCAGGGTTGTAGCTCCGCGGCTCACCCAGCAAATGATGCGCGGTCTGCATATGGTGCCACTGCGTCAAGAAACCGATCGCGAAGATACCGCCGTGATAAGCCTGATCACGATATTGATCGGCGCGACCTTCCCACGGCATGATCGCCTTGAGCGAGGGCGGCTGCAATCCTGCAACGCGCCATTGAAAGTTTGCATGGTACGAAATACCCAGCGTGCCGACCTTGCCGCTGCACCACCCCTGCTTCGCTACCCATTCGATGCAGTCGTACGTGTCCACGGCTTCCTGCAGCGAGCTCGGCTCCGATTTCCCCGGCGACTTGCCTGAACCGCGGCTGTCGACCCGCACGAGTACATACCCGCGCGGACACCACCACAGCGGATTGGCTGTTTCCCAGTTCATGTATTCGTTGGCCGGCTCTTCGAGATCCTCCGGCGGAATCCAGAGCTTGTCTTTCATGTACGGCCCGGTAGTCATGATGCAGGGGAAGCGCTCGCTTGCTTCGGGTCGAAATACGTCGGCATACAGGACCGTGCCGTCGCGCAGAGGAATCCTGACGTCTTTCTCCACGATGAGTTTGTAATCCCTGGGCTGCGACAGCTTGCCGCTCTTCTCCGCCATGACGATCTCCGGGTTGGTACTTTGTTCTAATGGAACGTCGAAGTTTAAGATAAGTTTGGTGGAGGCGCGTATGTTCGATTTGGTCGGCACAGACACTCGAGTCGCAGCCATGGAGCCGCCGCTGCTCTCGGTGCCACTACAAGGTGGCACGCTCAGAAATATCCTTACGCGAACCCGAGGTCGCTAAAACACCTCGCAAGCGAGGGTGTCGATGCGGTGGGCTCTACGCCCGATTCTTTTGAGTCGGTCATAGACACCGCATTGTCAAGCGATGAGAAGACGTGCGTGCGTCAGGGACAAAGTAAATTGAGGCTTAGTGATAGAGGAATCACGTAACTCTGTGACAAGTGATGGAGTGACGCAGTGATCAGTGATGACCGAGAAGACAGTGCAAAGCAAGCTTCAGGTGGTCCGTGATCGAACGACGATTGTGCCCGCAACCCGATCTCCCAGGCGTTGCTTCTTTTCTGAAGCCCAGACAGCGATTGCGCCGATGAGATAGAACAGAAAGCCGTCGACCAGCCTCAGCACATTGCGCACGATTGCAGCCTGCATGTCGATCGGGCCGGCCCCTTCGAGCTTGACTACTTTCAAATTGATAAGGCGCTTTCCGAAGGTTTGCCCGGAGCGTGCTTCGAGTGCCGTGTAGTAGCCGATCGCAATCAGAAGCCAGATGAAGAAAGGCCCACCCGAAAGATTGAATCCTGTAGCCGTAGTATTGCCGGTGACGAGCGCAAGAATGTACCCGACGACCATGAGCAGAGCGGTATCAATCACCGTCGCAACTGCCCGTAGCCCGACGCCGACAGGTTCCATGAGTCCACCTCGTTTCGGAAATAATGGAACGCATTGCGGGCGGGGTCAATATCCGTTTGTCACCTTAAAATCCGGCATCCTCTCTCCCGGCTTTTGCTCATGACAGAAAGTGGCATCCCCGGGCGCGCCTATTCCTCCGTGCGAGAGTCGTCTAGCATACAAGCAGCCCACATAACGAGATGCGCGTTACAAGCGCGAAAGGAAATCGGATGGCTGAAAAAATGACCGGCGCGCGGCTCTTCGCACGCATGCTGCAGGCGTATGGGGTGACGCACGTATTCTTCATGGACGCAGTGCTGCGTCGTGCGTTGGCAGAGATGGAAGACTTCGCCATCGCGCGGGTGCTCGGACACTCCGAGAAGGCTGTCGCGTACATGGCGGACGGCTACGCTCGTGTATCCGGCCGTCCCGGCGTGTGCATGGCCCAATCGGTGGGCGCGGCTAACCTCGCTGCCGGCATGCAGGACCCTTACCTTGGACATTCCGCGGTTGTTGCGATCACGGGGCGGCACGTGGCTGCGTTTCAGGATCGCAACGCGTATCAGGAAGTCCAGCACGCACCGCTCTATCAGGCGGTAACCAAGTTCCACGCAAGCATCGAAGTGCTGGAGCAGATGCACCATCTCATTCGCCAGGCTTTTCGCGAAGCGACGACCGGCACCCCGCGTCCAGTGCATCTGGATATGGCGGGGTTCACGGGCGATGCGATCACGCCGCTCGAAGGCACTTTCGACGTGCATGCGGACGAAGCACACACACGCTATCCCGCTTTCCGTCCAGGCCCCGACCCTGAGGCATTGCAGCGTGCAGCGGCTGCGATCAGGAAAGCATCGCGGCCGGTGATCATCGCCGACCGCGGCGCTGTGATCTGTGGCGCGCGTGACGCACTTGCAAAGTTTGCAGAGAAGGTCCAGTCCCCCGTGGTCGTGACGCTCGACGCCAAAGACATCATCCTCGAAGACGATCCGCTCTTCCGCGGCAGCGTGGGTCTGTATGGGCGCGGCTGTGCCAACCATGTGGTCGCCGAA
Source organism: Betaproteobacteria bacterium (assembly GCA_028291945.1). Taxonomy (GTDB): domain Bacteria; phylum Pseudomonadota; class Gammaproteobacteria; order Burkholderiales; family SG8-41; genus JAQGMV01. The sequence continues at coordinate 13,989 of JAQGNH010000492.1, read as the reverse complement.
GCAGACCTCGTGGTCTTCGCCGGCAGCAATACGAGCGACCATACGACAGCCAACTGGAAAATGCCGAAGGAGGGCACCCCTGTCATTCACATCGATCTCGATCCCGTCGAGATTGGGCGCAACTATCCGAATACGATCGGCATACAGGCGGACGTACGTGCAGCGCTGGACGCGCTGGCCGGCGCGTGCACGCCGGCAAAACGCGAAGAATGGCTCACGCGCACCAAGGGTTTCGTCGATGACTGGCGTTTCGAAGCAGAAAAAGCACGAAGCTCCGATCAGATGCCCATCCGGCCCGAACGGCTGTGCAAAGAGCTGACCGAAGTGCTGCCGAAGGACGCGATCCTGATTGCTGACACGGGCTACGCGGCACTCTGGACCGGCACGCTCGTGTACTTGCGCCACGCGACACAGCGCTATTTTCGCGCTGCGGGCTCCCTCGGCTGGTCATTCCCCGCCTCTCTCGGTGCCAAATGCGCTGCGCCGGACACGCCTGTCATCTGCTTCTGCGGCGATGGCGGCTTCTACTATCACTTTCCTGAGCTTGAAACGGCGCGTCGCCGAGACATCAAGACCATCACGATCGTCAACAACAACCACTGCCTCTCGCAAGGTCTGCGCAACCTGAACATCGCCTACCAGGGACGCGCCGATCAGAGCCGCAAAGGAGAATGCTTCGAGTACCGCGAGACCGATTTCGCCGCGCTCGCGCGCGATCTGGATTGCGTGGGCTACACCGTGGAGAAACCTCAGGATTTCCGCAAAGCGTTTGAAGAAGCAATGGCGTCGAAGCTGCCTGCGGTGATTGACTGCAAAACGGAGTTTGCCGTGCAGGCGCCGCTGCCTTGGGTTCCGAACTGACGCTCGGCGCCGACAGGCGGCGCCCATTTAAACGAACAGGGAGAACCCAAGTTTCTCCCCGTTACCTCTCTCCTTCGGTTGCGGTGCGGTGCCTCGGGCTCGATGCGATCAAAGCGATCGTTAGATCGCCAAAGGAAGGAGGTTACGGAGGAAAACTGGGGTTCCTCTGTTCGTTTACCCGCTTCGCAAAGCGAAGCTGGGCTAGCCCAGTTTGGATAAAGCGATGCGGCCTTTCTCGGTGATCTTCAGGCTAGGCGGCTTCGAGGTCACTTCAATCAAACCCGCGTTGATGAGCTTTTGTGCAATTGCAGGCGGCACATGATCCGCCCCCGCCTTTGTGGCGGCACGCCGAAGCCAGAGGATATCTTCGAAATCGATCGGAGGTCTTTTTTCCACGACTGACGCGTTGGAGCCTCGAGTGCACGATAAAAGAGAATTATGCCTCTCCCGCGTCTCCCGCGTATCTCTTTTACGCGCCGATGACATGCTCCGTATGGCTCTGCCAGTAAGTCGCTGAAAAAGCGACAGTACGCGGACCTTCCTTGGTGCTAAATCGCTCTGAGCGTTTCGGGTCTCCACGCCTCGTGGGATTTGCCCGCACCCCGACCCATGATCCACGCCGGAATAAGGCCGAGCGTGAATACGACCGCAGTGATGAGAAAGCAATCGCGAAAGCCCATCGTGTAGGCCTGAGCGTAGATCATGCGCCCGAGGAAATGCAGAGCGCCCGATGACTGGATGTCCGGCGACACTCCCGACTGTGCGAGCAGCGCCTGCATGCTGCGAAGCAGCTCGGCCGTGCCGCTGTTTCCCGCAGTCTGCAGGCTCGTGATCGTGTCGCTGTGGAAAAACGTGCGCCGATCGAGCATGACCGAGAGCAGGTTGACGCCGAACGCACCGCCGAGTTGCCGCGCGAAATTGATCATGCCGGCGCCCTGCCCCAGCAGCTCAGGACGAAGAGACCGCAGCGCCGTCACGTTGAGCGATGGCTTGATCAGCGCCAGACCGACGCGCGACAGAATCACACAACCCGCCATTGTCCAGAACGCACTATTCACATCTACGGTCGCAAGCCAGTACGACGAAAGCGCGAAACACACGAGACCGGAAATGATGAGACCGCGCGTAGGAATGTGGTCGCTCATGTAACCTGCGATCGGCATGAAGAGGCCGAGGATCAGTCCGGCGGGCATGAGCAGAACGCCTGCAGCAAGCGGTGTGTAGCCTTGCACGGTCTGCACGAACAGCGGCACGAGATACACCGAACCGAAGAGCCCGACGCCGAATAGACACGCGACTGCTGCTGCGCACGTGAACTGGCCGTTCACCAACACCCGCAAATCGACGAGCGGCTGCGGCGTATGGCGCTCCCAGAAGACAAAGGCAGCCCCACTCGAAACCGAGACCAGGAAGAGCACGAGGATGAAATCCGAATGCCACCCGGAGCGTTGGCCGTTCGATAGCGCCGTGAGAAGAGAAGCGAGTGCAGTGGCGAGCAGCACGAAACCAGTCCAGTCGAAACGCGTGCGTACACTCGAATCCTCCCGCTCGGGCATGAATACGCTGCCGAGAAGCATGGCGAGCGACGCGGTCGGGACCGCGACATAAAAGATGGAGCGCCAGTTGAAGTGCTCGATCAGCACACCGCCGAGCGAGGGCCCGAGCGCGGGGCCGATGATGACGCTCATGCCGAAGAAACCCATGGCGCTTCCGCGTTGATGGGGCGGGAACACGCGAAAGAGCGTGTACATCGAAAGCGGCTGCAGTATGCCTGCGATTGCGCCCTGAACGACGCGGCAGCCGATGAGCACGGATTCGTTGGGCGCCATGCCCGCGACGAGCAAAGCCACAATGAATATCGAAAGCGCCGAGATGAAGGTTCGGCGCTGGCCGTAGCGATTAATCAGCCACGCATTGAGCAGCATGCCGATGGTCATCGCGGCAAGCGCGCCCGTCGAAAGCCACTGCGCGCGATCCTGCCCGATCCCGAAAGCGCCCATGATGTCGGGGATCGCGACATTCACGGTTGTCGTAGTCAGGACCGCCGATACCGTGCCGAGCATGACCGTCACAGTCGCGAGCCAGCGATAGCGCGAGCCGTAGCGCGCTGCGAGAACCTCAGTGGTTTCCGACGGCAATGTCGACCTCCGCCATCATCCCCGGGCGCAGCATCAGGTCTTGCTCGGAGAGCAGGATGCGCACGGGAAGGCGTTGCGTGATCTTCGTGAAGTTGCCGCTTGGATTCGGATCGGGCAGCAACGCAAACTTGCTCGTCGCCGCTTGGCCGATGCGGTAGATTTCACCGCGAAATACATGGCCTGGGTACGCATCGATACGCACGTCGGCTTTCATGCCGGGTTTCAATAGACCGATCGCCGTCTCCTTGACGTTCGCCTGCACCCAGATCTGCGTCGGATCGTGGAACATGGCGATCCGCTGGCCGATCATGACGTGCTCACCTTTGCGCACGAACGTCATGACGATGCGTCCATCCGCGGGACTCTTGATCGTGCGGTCCGCGATATCGACTTCCTGGCGCTGGACCTCGGCCCGTATTTCGGTCGCCTGATGGCTGAGCACCAACAGCTGCTGTTGCATGACGCTCAGTTGCTTGCGGCTTCCGCCAGCCGCGGAAAGCGTGCCCCGCACCGCCTCGACCTCCGAGAGCGCTTTACGATGGCTTTCCTGCGCCTGCTGCAGTGTGGTGCGCGCGCGCTCCAGCGCCTGCTGGGAGAGCCACTTCTGACCATGCAGATCCACCGCGCGGTCGTAGTCATAGCGCGCCTGCTTGAGATTGGCGTCCAGGGAAGCCACCTCAGCTTCCGCTGCGGCGAGGCGATTCATCTCGCTCTGATATTTTCCGAGCGTTTCCTGATCGACCTGGCCGGTTTGCGCGCGCATTACCGACATCTGGCCTTCGATCGCCTTGAGGCGCGCCTGCAGCACTTCCCGCTGCAGCACCGAGTCGCGCTCGTCCACGCGCGCGAGGAGCTGGCTTTTTTTGACTTCGTCGCCTTCGATGACCGGCAGCTCGGTGATCCAGCCCGACACGCGGCTTGCAATGGTGACTACTTCGCCATCGATACGCGCATCGTCAACGTAGACGTGTGTCCAGCGATGCACCAGCCAATGCCCCGCCCATGCTAGCAGCGCAATTGCAGCCGCCCCGATCAAAAAGGCCTTGGCCCGGGGGTTCAAGCGTGCACGCGCGCGCCGCCGCTCATCCACGTTGTGAGACGCCTGGTTCGTTGGACGGTCCATAAAGGGTATGTTAATCCTGCAGTCGCGAGGCGCGGCGTGAAAGACCACTATGTGAGCGTCGCAGACGCTCACATCGGGTGGATCACGAACAGAGGGCAACAAAAGGTTTCCCTCCCTCCGGGAGGAGGCGGATAACGAACAGCGTAAACCAAAGGTTTCCCCCGTTACCTCCATCCTTCTGTTGTGGCCTACTGATGCCTGCCTTCTCTCGCCAAACTGCTCTCACCTCGGGGCCCTCGCATATACCCTTTCGCACTTACGTCGTTCTTCTTCGGTCCTTCGGCTGGCAACCAAAGCGCTATAGATTCGGTCCAACCCTGACTCTTACGCCCGGACGGAAACGATGTCCAAAATCTATGTGATTCACGAAAACGAAGCCTGGGTGGAGCCGTTACGCGCCGCTTTCGGGGAACTGCGCCTGCCGTTCGAGGAATGGTTCACCAGCGAGGGCGTGTTCGATTTCTCCGCCGCTCCGCCACCAGGCGTTTTCTACAACCGCATGAGCGCGTCCTCGCATACCCGAGGCCACCGCTATGCGCCGGAGCTCACTTCGGGACTGCTGGCGTGGCTTGAATCCCACGGCCGGCGCGTAGTCAACAACAGCCGCGCGCTGCAGCTCGAAATCAACAAGCTCGCACAGTACGGCGCTCTTGCGCTGCACGGGATCCGCACGCCGCGAACCGTTGCGGCCGTGGGGCGCGAGCACGTAGTGGCGGCGGCGAAATCCTTTACCGGGCCGTTCATCACCAAGCACAACCGCGCTGGCAAGGGCCTGGGTGTCCGTCTGTTTCAGGATGTGGCTCAACTCGACGCGTACGTTAAAAGCGACGCCTTCGAAGACTCTGTCGACGGGATTACGTTGATTCAGGATTACATCCGGTCGCCACAACAGGTGATCACACGCGTCGAATTCGTCGGCGGCAAGTTTCTTTACGCCGTCGAAGTCGACACTTCGCTCGGTTTTGAAATCTGTCCCGCCGACGTGTGCCAGGTGGGCGACGCATTCTGCCCTGCCGGCTCAGCACCCCTTACCGCCGCACCGCGCTTCAATATCGTGAAGGACTTCAAACATCCCATCGTCCGCGCCTACGAGCGGTTCATCGCGTCGAACGGCATCGGTATCGCAGGCATCGAGTTCATCGCCGATGCCGCCGGCGAGATCTATACCTACGACGTGAACACGAATACGAACTACAACCAGGCCGCAGAAGCGCAGGCGGGTCTCTACGGGATGAGAGCCATAGCGCAATACCTCGGCGACGAATTGCGGCGCCTCACGCCGAAGGAGAGTCGGACTGCAGTTGTAGCGTGAGTGCCCCCCCGAGAACCCGAAAATAGTTGTTGACAACGCACGCTGCCGGCTATAAGGTCCCGCCACCCTGTTTGGTTTCGGGTTCTAAAAGTACGGCTGTAGCGGTGTTCGTTCTTATTGGGGCTTGATTCAACTTGGTCCGGGCTAAAGCCCCTTTTTAAATTTATCAGGAACGACGCAAATGGCTACAGGTACTGTCAAATGGTTTAACGACGCCAAAGGATTTGGATTCATCACCCCAGACGGCGGCGGCGAAGACCTCTTCGCTCACTTCTCGGCGATCAACATGCCGGGGTTCAAGACTCTCGCGGAAGGTCAGAAGGTATCCTTCGAGATCACCGCAGGCAACAAAGGCAAAAAGCAGGCGAGCAACATCCAGTCTGTTTGAGCTGATCAGTTGCAGCTAAAAAGCCGGGCTTCAAGCCCGGCTTTTTTTATAGCTCGTTCCAAGGCGTCTTCTGCTGCCCCTAGCTTTTAGGCGATGCCGCGACTTTCCTGAGCGCTCTGACCGGTTCCATTTTTCCAGGCAGGCCGACAGGCATGTATTCGCTCTCGCACGGCTGCCCTGCGGCGATGTGCACGACCGCATTCTTGGGATCGAAGATCTGCGACGAAATCGTCATCGTCGGTTCCTGGCCGGGATATTCGTGGCGGTGCCGGCAGATCGACCGCGGATGGCCAAAGTGATCCCTCAACGCTGATTTCAGATCGTCCACCGTAATAGACCCGATCTTCGGCTCCAGAAGCTGACGTGCACGGAAGTCGCGATAGAGGCTGTCGCCGGTGTAGAACTTCGCGACTCCGGTAGCTTGCGCGATCGGTGACTGAAAGTGGTTCGAGTGCGTGAGCAATCCGCGCTCGGGATACACCGGGAAAGGATGCTTCGGGCTCATTTCGAAGTCGATGGCAACACCATCGCGATGCGCGATGAGGTAGTTACCTGAGGCCCCGCGCGGCGAGCGCATAAGAGGATCGATGGCTTCGTAGTAGTGCCGCGATTGCGCGATGCGCCGCCGGAGGATCGGGATCGGCACGCCGATCTGACCCTGGTCTTCAGTGGAGACGAGCAGGTTCCCGCAGACGACGATGCCATCTTCGTTGAACGCATCGCGACCGACCATGCCCGCCTCGACGATGAGCGTCAGGGCGGGTTTGCTGGTCTGACGGATTTTCAGCACGACGACCGCGTCGACGCATGCGTTGCGCCAATCCCAGTTCTTCGCGATCAGTATGCCGCCGTCTCGCGTCGCTTCAGGAAGCGCGACGATCGTGGTGCACTCCGTAGCGGGTTGTGTGCCCGCGAGATTGCCATACAGAATCTCGGTACGGCAGTTCACGGCAACGATGTCTTCGACCTTCTGCCGCGCGCCGGCCGCGATGCCTTCGATCTCGTGCATGATGTCCGCATCGACGTTGCTGATAGCGGCCGCGTACTCGCGCGCCCGCTCCCGCACCTGATCGAGCGCGAGCCTTGCCTGACTCGCAAACGCAGGCAGATAAATCTCCAGCGTGCGTGCGACGCGATCCACCGCCTGCTCGCCATGACTTCTCCCGCAGTCGTAAGCGCTGCCTTTCTATTTCGTAAACGGGGAAAGAACGTGTCATGGTTTCGCTCGCAGCCAAGTGCGCGGATAGAATGCGCGGTTCCAGGCGTGCTGGAAGAGTCGCGCAATCATTCTAGTAGGAGGACATGTTGAGCACTAGCCGGATCGTAGGGTGGGGTGTAGTTGGGCTCGGTCACGTTGTAGTCGACGCGCTTGCGCCGGGCATCGCCGCCTCGCGCGGCTCCCGGCTGGTCGCGTGCGCAGGTCGAGATCCGGCCAAGGCGCGGGAGATCGGCGCACGCATCGGCGCCGAGCGCACATACCGCGATCACGAAGAGCTCGTCCGCGATCCTGAAGTCGATGTCGTCTATATTGCTACGCCCAACGCGCTGCACAAGGACGCCGTGGTCGCTGCAGCGCGTGCAGGCAAGCACGTGTTGTGTGAGAAACCGCTGGCGCTTTCGGTCGCCGATGCGCGTGAGATGGATCAGGCCTGCCGGGAAGGAAACGTTATTCTGCGTGTCGCCTTTCAGATCCGTCTCGAAAGAATGCTGCAACGCGCACGTGAAATAATCGCCTCGGGCCAGCTCGGCGAGCTGCGTTCGGTCACGTTCGAGCGCACGGCATCGCTCACCCAGACCGGCAAATGGCGTCAGGACCCGCAGCAAGGCGGCGCGATCTTCGATGTGGCGACCCATCTCCTCGATCTGGTGCCGTGGCTTACGGGCCTCCGCTATCGGGAAGTCTGCGCATTTTCCCATCCCGACCGCCGCGACGGAAAACCGGACGACACGATCGCCATACTCGCGAGGCTGGGGGACGACTGCCATGCGGTCATTCGCGCAAGCCGCGAAATACCGTACGGGAAGAATGATCTCGTAGTCGAAGGCACGCTAGGCATGCTCGCGACCTCGGCGGTGCGCTGGGTTGACGAGTACTGGCTGCAGGTTAAAGACGCGTCGGGCGTGCACGAAGAGCGCTTCGTACCCACCCCGATGTACCGCCGTGAAGTCGAGGCCATGGAAGGCGAGCTCAGAGGCATACGCAGCGTGCTCCCCAATGCGGCAGACGCCATTTACATGATCGAGATGGCAGACGCGATTTTCGAGTCGATCAACACGCGCCGAACAGTGCAGGTCCGTTAGTGTTGCTTAGTCGAGCGTAATGCTTGCGCCCTTGATCACCTTTGACCATTTCTCGACTTCAGTGCGCAGGTACGCCGCGAATTGATCTGACGTTTCGCTGAGCGGCTCCGCACCAAGACCCGCGAGTCTTTCCTTCACGGTTGCGGAACCGGCAAGGTTCGTCACGCCGAGGTTGAGCCGTACCACTGTGTCGTACGGTGTAGCTATCGGTGCAGCGATGGCACTCCATGCTGCGGCTTCAAATCCACCTATTCCGGACTCGTCGAAAGTCGGCACGTCCGGAAGCTGCGCAGCTCGTTTCAGGCTTGCCACTGCAAGAGCCTTGATGCGTCCGCTTTTCACATGAGGATAGGCATACGGCATCGTGAGGAAAATAGCGTCCACGTGACCACCGAGGAGCTCGGCCAGCGCAGGCCCACTGCCTTTGTATGGCACGTGCAATGTGTTCAGCGGCCCTGCGCGCATCTTCAGGAGCTCGGCCGCAAGATGGGACGCGCTTCCCGTTCCGCCAGAGGCAAAAATCATCTTGCCGGGATTCGAGCGCACTGCTGCGATAAAGTCCGCGAGGGTCCGGACGCCGACTGATCCCCCAACGACCAGCACGTTGTGAACATAGGCGATGCGCGAGACCGGCACGAAGTCGCGGGTAGGCTGATAAGCGAGCCCCGGATACAGACCAGGGCTCGTCGAGAAAGATGACGACACCAGCAGCAGCGTGTATCCGTCCGGCTTCGCTTTCGCAACGCGCGCAGTTGCCAGAGTACCGTTTGCGCCGGGATGGTTTTCCACAAGGAATTGCTGCTTGAAGAAATCTGCAAGCGCAAGCGCATCGACGCGTGCAATGAGGTCTGTCGTATCACCTCCCGCATAGCCGACAATCAGCCGCACCGGCCTCTCCGGATACGCGGCGCACGCCGGGCCACACGTGATGCACTCGAAGGCGATGATCAACGCGATGATGTTACGCAGCATGGTGGCGGACAATTCGAAGCGACATCCGGTATCGTGAGCGTGCGCGGCTCTCGGGTCAATCATGGCGCACCGAAATCGTAGTCGATCGAGGTTCGAGAGGCGGCGCCATTCGTCGCTTACAATACCAACACAGGCGTCGCGCGCGTCGGAGTGGCGAATGAACGTGGGTCCGAACGCGTGCTATCTGGATCAACAAAGGGAGGTCCCGATGGCTCTCGAATTACGGAAGCTCTCGCACGCGCTCGGCGCAGAGGTTTGCAATGTGGACGTGTCGAAGGTGAGCGAAGCACTCTTCGGCGAGATCTATCATGCATTCCTGCAGCACGGCATATTGCTTTTCCGGGATCAGAACATAACCCGCGAGCAGCACATTGAATTCAGCCGCCACTTCGGCGAGCTGGACCGCCATGACGCACTGCCGCGGGATCGCCATCCCGAGCACCCCGAAATCCTCCTCGTGACGAACGAGCCCAAGCTGGATGGAAGTCCGTCGGACAGCCGTTACACGGGCCGGCAGTGGCATTCCGACATGTCGTTTACACCAGTGCCTTCGCTTGGCTCGTTGCTGCGCGGGATCACGATGCCCGAGGTGGGCGGCGATACCGTGTTCGCGAACATGACCCTCGCCTATGAGACGTTGTCCGACGGTATGAAAGCGCTGATCGCTGACCTCCACGGCATCCACCTCTCGGGCACGCGCAAGATCGCCAACGACGACAGCGGCGTCACTCGCGCCACGGAACAGAAGCGGCTCAATCCACCAATTGCGCAGCCGGTCGTGCGCGTGCATCCGGAAACCGGGCGCAAAGCGCTTTATCTCGGCGATAAGGTCAAGCGGTTCGATCGGCTCACGGAAGAAGAAAGCAAGCCGCTGATCAAGTACCTCAACGAGCACGCGACGCGCTTCGAATTCATTTACCGCCATCACTGGCGCGCGAACGACATCATCGCCTGGGACAACCGTTGCACGATGCACCTGGCCCTCGGAGATTTCGACGAAACGCAGCGGCGGCACATGGAGCGCACAACGGTGCTGGGGACACCTTCGGGGTACGTCGTATAGATCCACGATGAAAACCATTACTTCGCTGTTATCGATATTGCTCGCAGTTCCACTGACTTGCGCTTATGCCGTCTACCCCGACCGGCCGATACGCATCATCGTGCCGTTCACGCCCGGCGGCTCGACTGACATCCTCGCCCGGATGATCGGGCAGAAGCTTACCGACGCGTGGGGGCAGAACGTCGTCGTAGAAAATAGACCGGGCGCCAACGGCGTCGTCGGCGCCGAAGTCACCGCGCGTGCAAATCCAGACGGCCACACTCTGCTCATGATCGCGATCGGCCATGCGATCAATCCTCTGCTCCAGACGAAGCTGCCCTACGACACCGAAAAAGATTTTCAACCGATTGGCCTCACGGCGATCCTTCCGCTCATGTTGACGGTGCACCCAGCGCTCAAGATAAACACCGTGCAGGATCTGATCACGCTCGCTAAATCACGGCCGGTGACCTATGGATCGGGGGGCATCGGGTCATCGCAACATCTCGCCGCCGAGCTCATCAACTACATGGCGAAAACTAAAATGACCCATGTCCCTTACAAAGGCGGCAATCAAGGCCTGCAGGACCTCATCGGCGGCCATCTCGATGTCATGCCGCAAACCATCCTTTCGGCTGCACCGCACATCAAGTCGGGCAAGCTGCGCGCGATCGGAATCACGACATCGAAGCGCAATGCAGCGTGGCCGGATGTGCCGACCGTTGCCGAGTCCGGCCTCAAAGGCTACGAATCGCTCGCGTGGTATGGCATCGTAGGACCTGCGAAGCTGCCGCAGCCCGTCCTGACAAAATTGAGCGAAGAAACGATCAGTGCGACGCGCTCGAGCGACATGCAGGCTGCTCTGCTCAAGCAGGGCGCCGAACCGGTGGGCAGCACCCCACGCGAGTTCGCTGCATTCATTCAAAACGAAATGGCGAAATATGGGCGCGTGATCAAGGAAGCCGGCGTAAAGCCGGAGTGATCGTAAGTGAGACGCCATGAGCCGTCCCTTGAAAAGGTAAAGACGTTTCAAACGTTGATTCTTGTATTAGATTTCCTTCGTGTCCTTTGTGTCCGTCGTGGTAAATGCTTTTTCCTCACTCTATTGGCAGTTACTCGGATTTGATGCCCAAAGCTTTCACCACCTTGCTCCACCGCGCCACCTCCGCCTTGAGGAGAGCACTGAATTGTTCGGGCGTGCTGCCCACCGGTTCCGCGGCATCGAGTTGCAGCTTCTGTTTGATGTCGGGCAAATACACGATCCGCACTGCTTGCTGCTGTAGAGCGTCCACAATCGTGCGCGAGACTTTGATCGGCACGAGAAAACCCATCCAGCCGGTGAACTCGTAGCCAGGCAGGGACTCCGCGATAGTCGGCACGTCAGGCAGCGATGCCGAACGGCGCGGCGTCGTCACTGCAAGCAATCTCAAACGGCCGTCCTTCACATGAGGCAGCGTGGAGACGGGGCTTCCGATGGTGTACTGCACGCGACCGGCAACGGTATCGATGAGTGCAGCGGGCACGCCTCTGAATGGAACGTGCACGACGTCGATATTTGCCAACAGTTGGAACAGCGCACCGGCCAGATGATTGGAGGTGCCGTTGCCACCCGAACCGTAATTGAGTTGACCCGGCCTGGCTTTGGCGTACGCGATCAACTCCCGCACCGTCCGGACCGGAAGCGAAGGATGAATCACGAGCACGTTCGACTGGGATACGACTTGCGTAACCGGTTGGAAATCACGCAATGTGTCATACGGCAGCTTGCTGTAAAGGCTGTCGCGAACGACGAGCGCCGACGTTGTGAACATGACGGTGTACCCGTCCGGCACTGCTTTAGCTGCGATTTCCGCACCCACCGCGCCGATGCGATTGTCGATGACAACTTGCTGACCCCACGCTTCCGTCAACTTCGATGTGATGAGGCGCGCGACGATATCGGCACCGCCCCCTGCCTGTGATGGCACGATCAACCGGATCGGTCTGGACGGGTAAGTCTGCGCGTATGCTCCCGAGAACATGCCGCAACCCCAAACGAAACACACCCACACTGCTCTATTCATGATGGTAAGATTTTCTTCGCCCCAGTAGTAGCCATACGATCCGGATCGTCTTGACCGGATAGGTGTATGCCATGCCGGCGCTGCGCCTGCGAGACAGACGACAGATGACAGACGCTAAAGCATTGCGCAAAAACCCGTTTCTCATTTATCGAGAGCTTCTCTGCCTCTTCGAATCATAACCGACAGTGCGTCGAGACCAAAAAGAGACGAAGCGGCGATATAAGGACCACGTTCTCCTTTGAATATGGCGTGCCCGGAGCCGCATCGCGGCGGGGCGCGGGTATCTACAAAGGAGAATGACATGAACGCAGCGATGAAGGTGCTCGCCGCAGTCGCATTACTGGGAGTAGTGGTGGGGTGCGCACAGCTTGGCATACCGGCGCCCTCGGGCGTAACGACGGTTGATCCGCCCATCTACGAACCCTCGCCGGGCGGCTAACCGTGTCCGCAGCCACACCCGTGCGGCTGCGGCACAGCACTGAAACGCAGTCCTTGCAGCGTAAACTCGCCTCTTGCGGTGACCTGGTTATTCGGATGGAGCGTAAATGCGTAACGTGCTTGTGATCGAGGACCAGGAGGACATCGCTCACCTCGTACGTCTGCATCTCCAGGACTTGCCATGCAATGTCGAGCTCGCGTTCGACGGTCCCGCCGGACTCGCCGCAGCGCAGAGTAAACCTTTCGATCTTGTCGTCCTCGATTTGATGCTGCCCGGCATGGACGGGCTGGACGTGTGCCGGCGCCTGCGCTCGCGGCCCGTCTACACGCCGATCATGATGTTGACAGCGAAGGCGGGCGAAGTCGACCGCGTGCTGGGACTCGAGCTCGGGGCTGACGATTACCTTACCAAGCCTTTCAGCATCAGAGAGCTTGTCGCCCGCGTCAAAGCTCTTTTCAGGCGCATAGAGCATTTGCAGGCCGCAGCGAGCCCGCAACCTGATGAAACGGTTCAGTTCGGTGACCTCGAAGTCGAAGTCGGCAAGCGCGACGTGCGTCTGTCGGGGTCACAGGTGAATCTCACGTCGAAGGAATTCGATCTGCTGTTGCATTTCCTGCGCAACCCCGGACGCGTTTACACGCGACTGCAGCTACTGGACACGGTCTGGGGTTATGGCTACGACGGTTACGAGCACAATGTGAATTGCCATATCAACCGTCTGCGCGCAAAGATCGAAAAAGATCAGGCAAGGCCGCAAATCATACTCACGGTACGGGGCGTCGGCTACAAGCTCGGCGAGCCGCAGCGCGCTTACGCGGAGAGCTGAGTTGCTCAAGAGCCTGTACGCGAAGCTCCTCGCCGTACTCGTGGGGCTCACGCTCATCACGGCGATGATATTTCTGGTGGTCATCCGATATTCGGACACCGCGCGCAACCAGGAGTTGAACCAGAAGCTCTATCGCAATCTCGCGAGTCGCCTGATCAACGAGCACATACTCGCCGAGCAGGATCGAGCCGACCCGAGCGCAGTCCGCAAAGTCTTTGACCGCATCCGCATCGTGAATCCGCGCATCGACGTTTATCTGCTCGATGACGCAGGTCACGTGGTCGCGGCCTCGGGCCTGAATGCACTCAAGCGAGCGACCGTCGATCTGGCGCCGATACAGCGCTTCCTTAAAGGCGATGAAGAACTCCCCATCGTGGCCGAGGATCCCTCGGAGCCTGGGCGTAAACGCGTGTTCTCTGCAGCGCCGGTCCCGCTTTCCGGCAATGCGCACGGCTACCTGTACCTGGTATTTCGCGGTTTCAGCGGTGACACGCTCGCACAGCAGATCAAGCAAAGTTACGTGT
>JAQGNH010000488.1 GCA_028291945.1 Betaproteobacteria bacterium | reverse complement strand
CAGCGTCAGATACGCGCGCTCCCCTTTGCGCGGGCCATGAGCGAACGTGCAGTAGTGACACACGTCCCTGCAAAGCTGCGTCAGTGGAATGAACACCTTGCGCGAATACGTGACGACGGCGCCGTGGACTGTGTCTCTGCGCGCCGCTGCGCTGCGCATCAGTGTGTCCAAGCTGCAATCGCTGGTCAGCGCGTACGCCTCGTCTCGCGTGAGCCGGGGGTCGTTTGCAAAGTCGTTCAGGGCAGGTGCTGTCATAAGCTCACGCTCTCAGGCTTCAGCCGCTGCGCAATTCCATACGCAATCAGACACGCGTAGCTGCGCGTTGCTGACGGGTGTTCCAGAAACACCGCGATATCGTCCGGCCGGTCGAGGTCCTGCGCAACGCGTGCCCGCTCGATGGTTTGCGCTTCGATGCCGCACGCTTGCGCTGCTTCGCGATGCAGCCGGAAGCTGTCGTCGCCGAAGCAGAAGGGAATGACCTCGGGAGGCGAGCAGGCGAGTGCGTTTGTTCCGCCATCAGCCGCTGCAGGGACCAGGGTGATCGAAGGGCCTACGCGATGCGCTTCGACGATCGCCTCGACGTCACCGGCCGTGATCAGCGGTACGTCAGCGGGGACGACGAGCAGACCTGCGCATTCTCTTTTCGCCAGGTGCCGAGCCGCAGTCGCCACGGCCGCGGCCGTCCCAGCGTTCTCGGTATCGGGTATGACGAACGCACCGGCCTGGCGAGCGATTTCCGCCGCTCTCGGGTCCCCAGTGATTACGACGACACCGGCAAGAGAGGGCGCTCGAGTCAGCGCCGCGAGCACATCATCCAGCATTGCGCAGGCCAGGGCTTCGCGCTCGTCGCGCGAGAGCAGCGGAATCAACCGCCGCTTGGACCGGGCAAGCAGCTTGACCGGAACAACCGCCCACAGCCCGCGCATGCGCGAGGTGATGCTCGTGCCTTGCATTGCCATGTCTACGCGCGACTCGCGCTCGAGATTCCAGTAATGCGGATACCGGCGCCCGCGACCTTGTAGCGCCGGTTGATGTGAATCAGCACTGATGTTAGCGCTTCTGAGACCACCGAGTTGGCAATTGCACCGCCATCGATTCCGCGCGTGCCGGCGGCGTCGGCAAGCGTAATGACCGCATCGCGCGCCGCCCGGTCATTCCCGAACACGAGCACGTCACAATCGATGTCACCGCCGGATTGCAATTTGGCGGCCGCAACGTTGTGGAATGCGGATACGACGCGCGCTACATCACCCAGACGCGCCTGCGCGATCTGTGCCGCGGAACCCTGCGGTGGAAGTTGCACCAGCGAAACCTTCGGGGGGACGAGCGGCACCACCGCATCGACGACGATCTTGCCGACGACGTGCGGTTTGATCTCTTCGAGCATCGCGTCGTGGTTCGACCACGGAACAGCGATGACGACGATGTCGCCCGCGCTCGCGGCGCTCGCATTGTCCTCGCCGCGCACCGCGGGTGCGCCGTTGCGGGGCTCGATTGCGCGCGCCGCCTCTTCAGCTTTCTCTCTCGAACGCGAGCCGAGTATGACCGGATAACCCGCTGCGGCCCACCGCATCGCGAGGCCTGTTCCGAGTGCGCCCGTGCCGCCGACGATCGCGAGAGTGGGTACCGGTTTCATCCGCGAATTATACTAAGAATAGAATAACCGTATCAGTTGAAGAAACTAATGAACGTTCGCAAGCCACAAGCCCGTCCAGCGCTCGCACCATGAACGTGCGCTTTCTGATCTCGGGCGATACCGCGCTCGTGGTGGAATTTGGTGATCGCATCGATCGCGCGTTGAGCGATCGCGTCCTGCGCCTGAGCGCGCTGTTGTGCGGGTCGAACATGCCAGGCATTGTCGAAACAGTGCCGACCTTTCGGTCACTGATGGTGCTCTACGACCCGCTGATCACCGACAGTGGGAGCCTAACTTCCGCGATCAGGAATCTGCTCGATCGCGACAGCGTCGCTGCGAAAACGCAATCGAAGCTGTGGCGGATCCCAGCGTGTTACGTCGCGAGTCACGCTCCGGATCTGGCGGAGGTGGCGCAACGCACAGGCCTCGCGGCAGAGGACGTCATCGGGCGCCATGTCGCAACGTGCTTTCACGTTTACATGATCGGCTTCGTTCCGGGGTTCCCGTACATGGGCGATCTTCCCGAGCCCCTCGTGCTGCCACGCCGGACCGATCCGCGCGTAAAGGTTCCAGCGGGATCGATCGCGATCGCCACGAACATGACTGCGATCTATCCCGTGGAAAGCCCGGGTGGGTGGCACCTGATCGGCGCGACGCCAATACGCTTGTTCGACATGCGCTCGGCGAAACCTGCGCTATTGAGCCCTGGAGACAAGGTCCGCTTCGAGCCGATCACGCCCGCCGAGTTCGACGAGATCCGCGCAGCGGTCGCAGCAGAGTCGTATCAGGTTCCGTGTGAGCAGATAGCGGTGTGATGCAATCGCTCGAAGTCATCGCGCCGGGACTGCACACGACAGTACAGGATGGCGGACGGGTGGGATTTCAGGATGTGGGCGTGCCTGCTTCGGGGCCGCTCGATCGCATCAGTCTACGCCTGGCCAATGCGCTGGTTGGTAATCCCGAAGGCACACCCGCTTTCGAAATGCTGCTCCAGGGGCCGACTCTCGAGGTGCACGCCGATTCGGCGCGCGTCGCGCTGGTCGGCTGCAGCGCGAGCATCGAAGTGCGCTCGGACAATCCGCGGCGTATCCCGGCGGGCGAAAGCGCAACGCTCATACGCGGCGATGTGCTTCGCGTCGGAGCGCTCGGCGATTCAGTGTGCGCTTATCTCGCGATCGAAGGCGGACCCGACGTACCGCAAGTACTCGGAAGCGCATCGACCTACGTGCGGGGAGGTATCGGTGGCTTCAAGGGTCGCCGCCTGCAACAGCACGACACCGTGCCTCTGAAGTGCAGGCGCGTGGATGCGCGCCCTGAGCGCGCGTTACCGGGGCCGCTCGATCTCGCGCTGGACCAGCCGATCCGAGTCGTGCTCGGTCCGCAAGCCGACTATTTCACCGACGCTGCAGTGGAGACGTTTCTGTCCTCGGAATTTACGATATCGCCTCAGGCGGATCGCATGGGCTACCGGCTCGAAGGACCGGCGCTCGCGCACGCCAAGGGCTACAACATCGTGTCCGATGGGATCGTGACGGGCTCTATTCAGGTTCCGGGCTCCGGTCAGCCGATCGTTCTCATGGTCGATAATCAGACGACAGGCGGCTACCCGAAGATTGCCACCGTCATTTCAGCCGACATTCCCGTAATCGGACGCCGTAAGCCGGGCCGCAGGATCCGCTTCGTCGCGGTAGACGTTCACGAAGCAGAGGTGCTGCGCAAGCAACAGGACGCCGCGGTCGAGGAGCAGTGGAGCAGGATCCGGATCGTGCGATGAAATTACTGTGGCCGGATGTTCCATGGTTCTAAGGATAGAATAACTGACATGTCCAAACTCAAAGCGACTTACGCGCGGAGCCGAGTGCCTCTATACATTCAGGTGGCGTCAGCACTGCGGCGGCGAATTGAAACCGGCCAATGGCAGGTCGGGCAGCAGATCTCGACGCTCGAAGAGCTCGAGCGCGAATTCGAAGTGGCTCGCGTCACAGTCCGGCAGGCTGTAGAGCTCCTTCAGGACGAGGGACTGGTGCATCGCCATCAGGGGCGGGGCACGTTCGTCGCCGACAAGCTCGAGGACAAGCACTGGCTCAGGCTGGAAACCACCTGGGAGTCGCTCGTCGCATCGATCAAGGACAATGTACTCAACGTCATCAAAGTCGATGATCCGCCTAAGTGGCCGAAGCTCGGACACGACGAGGGTGAGCTTGCGCGGGATTACGTTTTCCTGCGCAGCGTGCAACTCAAGGATGCAGCGCCGTATGCGCTCGTCAACCTGCACCTCGATCGCAGTATCTACGAGCGCAGCCCGCAGTTGTTTCTGACGCACACGGCGCTGCCGATCCTCGCGACGGTCAAAGGCGCCGATATAGAGCACGCGCATCAAACGCTGGTCATCGGCAGCGCCGATCCCGGTACCGCCAGCCTGCTCAAGGTTCCGCTCGGAACGCCGACGGCAGAGTGCCATTGCGTGGTCATCAATCGCAAAGGGGTCGCGATCTATGTGGCTGACATCATCTATCGCAATGACTGCGTGAAGCTTCATATCGATCTGCTCGACAGATCTAAGTCGCGCGAAGCCAACGGCGCTGCACCTCCGCGTCGCAGTAAAGCCGTGACCGCGCTGCCGACGGGGCGCCGCAAGAAGCTGGGCAATGGGGGAACGACGCACTAAACCGAAGCGCGGGTTCGGTCTCGCCGAGAGAGCCGTGGTGTGTAACGCATTCAGTGCAGTCAGCGATCGAAGGAACGTCGATGGTCGGTAGCGTCGAAAGCGAAAGACAAACCCTGCGCGGGTACCTCAACATGGTGGAACGCGATTTCCCCGAGGAGCTTCTGCGCATTCGCGTGCCGGTGCGCACGCATCTTGACATCACGTCGCTCGTGTTCGAGCTCGAGCGCGTGGGCAAGAGTCCGGTGGTCGTGTACGAAAACGTCGAAGGGCACACCATGCCCGTCGTCACCAATATCGCCGGCAACCGCCGACTGCTCGCCGCCTGCCTCGGCGTCAAGCCCGAGGATCTGCCAACCGCTTTCCGCGAGCGCTGCCAGAAGTACATTCCATGTGAGGTGGTGAAGACCGCGGCGTGGCAGGAGATCGTGCTCGAAGGTGACCAGGTCGATCTGACGAAGCTGCCCATTCCGCTGCATTTTTCGGTCGATGCGGCGCCCTATATCACCGCTGGCCAGATTGCGGCGCGTGATCCGGTCACCGGCGTCGACACGACGGGATTCCATCGTCTGATGCTGAAAGGCAAGAACCGCCTTGGCGTGTCGCTGCATTCGCGCCGGCGCATGCACGAGTTTCACCGCCGGGCGGCCGAGCGCGGCCACAATCTTCCCGCGGCCATCACGATCGGCATACATCCGCTGCACTACATGGGCTCGATGGTCTACGCCTATCCGCCGAACGTTCGCAAATTCGAAATCATCGGCGGTCTCTTCGGCGAGCCATACCGCCTTGCGAAAACGGGCATACAGGATCTCGAGGTGCCCGCCGGCGCCGAGATCGTGATCGAAGGCGAGATCCTCGCCGACGTCAAGGAGCCCGAAGGACCATTCAGCGAGTTCACCGGGTACGCGTCGTATCGCTCCACGGAGAACGTGTTCGTGGCGCATCGCATCCGCATGCGCCGCGATGCCATGTTCCACTCGGTCGTTTCCGGCATGTCGCAGGACCACATCCTGGTCTCGTGCGTGACGCGCGAGGGCGAAATCCTGAATACGCTGCGGCGCAATCTGCCGAACGTGATCGCCGTGCACGTTCCACATCGCACGTGTGGTGCGTTTCTGGCGATCATCAAGATGAAGAAGACCGCACAGGGCGAGCCGCAGCAGGCGATCATGGCCGCGCTCGGCACTGAGTTCTATACCAAGTACGTCATTGTCGTCGACGAGGACGTCGACATCTTCGACATGAACGATGTGATGTGGGCCGTGGCAACTCGCGTGCGTGCCGAGAAAGATATCGTTTTCATTCCCGGCTGCAAAGGCGCGATCCTCGATCCGACTTCCGATCCTGAGACGTTTACGCTGACGAAAATGGGAATAGATGCGACGCGGCCGATCGGGAAGGATTTCGCCGAGCGGCTCGTCATCTCAGAAGAGCAGCGCACGCGCGTGCGCAGCATACTCGAAGCCGCGGGCGTGAAGCTCTAGCGCGGTATCGTCCATTGTTGATTCCCTCAATCGACGCGGGTGGGTGCACCAACTCATTGCGTGATTTGCGCCAGCGCCCTCGACAAGTGCGACATGTTTTGCCGCCGTAAGGCGCTTGCTGCGTAGACAAATGCTGGAACGCTTCGTGCTCACGCCTGTGCACTTTACGCATTGGATAACACATGACGAGCTCTGCTGATCCGACGCGGGTATCTGAAAGACTTTACGCGGGTGCGCGGGGTTTTCGCTTCAATGGCATACCGCTCGTTTTCGCAGGGCTCGCGGGTGTGCTTGCGCTTGCTGCGTTCGACGCTTCACCGCAGAGCACGTATCCCACCAGACCTATTCGAATCGTGGTTCCTTTCCCACCCGGTGGTTCCACGGATTTCCTCGCCCGCGGGATCGGCCAGAAACTGATGGAAGCCTGGGGCCAGCAAGTGGTGATCGACAATCGTTCGGGCGCTGGCGGCATCGTGGGAACCGAGATCGTGGCCAATGCAGCGCCCGACGGCTATAACCTCCTCATGAATGCGATCGGTCACGCGGCAAACCCGAGCCTGTACAAGAAGCTGCCGTACGACACGCAACGCGATTTCAGTCCCATTATTCTCGTTGCCGACGTGCCGACCATATTGGTCGTGCCTTCGCAACTGAACGTCAGCACGGTAAAGGAACTGATCGCACTGGCCAAGACCAAGCCTGGGCAGCTCAACTGCGCAGCCGGAGGCGTCGGCGCATCGAGCCACCTCGCGGCAGAGTTGTTCCGCAGTCAGGCGAAGATCGACTGGCAGAACATCCAGTACAAAGGCGGGGGGCCGGCTTTTCTCGAGCTTGTCGGCGGCAACGTCGATGTCATGTTCAGTCCCGTCTCTTCCTCGATCCAGCAGGTCAAGGCGGGGCGCATCAAAGTGCTTGGGGTGACGAGTCCGAAACGCGTTCCGTTAATACCCGATGTGCCGACGATCGCGGAGGCAGGCCTTCCGGGTTACGAGTTTCAGGCGTGGTATGGCCTCGTCGCTCCGGCACGCGTGCCGAAAGAGATCGTCGTGAAGCTCCACCGCGAGATCA
>JAQGNH010000444.1 GCA_028291945.1 Betaproteobacteria bacterium | reverse complement strand
TAAGGTTCTTCGCGTTGCATCGAATTAAACCACATGCTCCACCGCTTGTGCGGGCCCCCGTCAATTCCTTTGAGTTTCAGTCTTGCGACCGTACTCCCCAGGCGGGACACTTAACGCGTTAGCTACGGCACCGCAGGGGTTGATACCCGCGACACCTAGTGTCCATCGTTTACGGCTCGGACTACCAGGGTATCTAATCCTGTTTGCTCCCCGAGCTTTCGAACCTCAGCGTCAGGAATGCCCCAGAAAGTCGCTTTCGCCACTGGTGTTCCTCCGAATATCTACGCATTTCACCGCTACACTCGGAATTCCACTTTCCTCTGACATCCTCTAGTCTCCCAGTTTTCGAGCCAGTCCTGGGGTTAAGCCCCAGTCTTTAAGCCCAAACTTAAGAAACCACCTACGTTCTCTTTACGCCCAATAAATCCGGACAACGCTCGCGCCCTACGTCTTACCGCGGCTGCTGCCACGTAGTTGGCCGGCGCTTCTTCTGCAGGTACCGTCTCTTGCGCGTCGTCCCTGCTGAAAGGATTTTACGCCCCGAAAGGCTTCATCATCCACGCGGCGTTGCTCCGTCAGGCTTTCGCCCATTGCGGAAAATTCCCCACTGCTGCCTCCCGTAGGAGTCTGGACCGTGTCTCAGTTCCAGTGTGGCTGGTCGTCCTCTCAGACCAGCTACTGATCGATGCCTTGGTAGGCCTTTACCCCACCAACTAGCTAATCAGATATCGGCCGCTCCACGAGCATGAGGTCTTGCGATCCCCCACTTTCATCCGTAGATCGTATGCGGTATTAGCTAATCTTTCGACTAGTTATCCCCCACTCCAGGGCACGTTCCGATATGTTCATCACCCGTTCGCCACTCGACACCAGGGTTGCCCCCGAGCTGCCGATCGACTTGCATGTGTAAGGCATGCCGCCAGCGTTCAATCTGAGCCAGGATCAAACTCTTCAGTTTAATCACTTGCAAAGTATCACTCGCTTGACGTTATTACTGTCGTGCGAGCACTTCTAACTTCAATTGCTTTGAGATTCCGAACCGGCCCGAAGACCGGCGCGGCACCCTCAAAACCAAGTGCCCACACTTATCGGCTGTAAATTTTTAAAGAGCGTTTCCAAGCGTGCAGCATCGCCCATTACGGCGCTGCTTTAACCTGGGGGAGCACGACGGGTGATGACCCTACGTGTCCGGTTCGACTAGGTTGGTAGCGGGGATAGGATTTGAACCTATGACCTTCGGGTTATGAGCCCGACGAGCTGCCAGACTGCTCCACCCCGCGCCCGATTACCGAGAACGCAATTATGCAATATTTTCGTTTCTACGTCAAATACTTCCGTGAAGTTTTTGATCACCCTCCGAGCTGGACGCACCTGTCCTGGGACCGTGTACCTGCGTGGAGGAGGAAACGACTTGCTGATAATTCTTAAAGAACGTCTGCCCCTGTTCGGGCAGCGCGATGCAATAGGAGCAATGGGCGTCTGAGAAGTTCCAGTTGCTTACCGCTTTTTTGCGGAGCCGCTCACTGCATCGCGGAGCGCGATTCTATACGAGGCCCATCTCGAATGGGAAGACCCCGTCGATATATTTTTAATGGACGGCAGGCGCCGGGGCACGCCGCTTCTGAAGCAACCGCGCGATGCGTTCCATCGTGACGTAGAACGTTGGCGTCACATAGAGCGTCAGCAACTGTGAGAAAACCAGGCCACCCACGACCGCGACGCCCAACGGCTGGCGCATTTCGGAACCGGTGCCCGTGCCGAGTGCGAGTGGCAACGTCGCAAAAATCGCGGCCATTGTCGTCATCATGATCGGCCGGAAACGAATCGCGCACGCTTCGACGATCGCCTCCGCAGGCGGCAGACCTTGCTCGCGCTGCAACTGCAGAGCGAAGTCCACCATCATGATGCCGTTTTTCTTCACGAGTCCCACAAGCAAGATGATGCCGACGAAGCTGAAGACATTCAGCTCCATGTTGAAGAGCATCAACATGAGCAACGCACCGAAGCCCGCAAAAGGCAGCGCGGTCAGGATGGTCAGGGGATGCCCATAGTGCTCGTACAAAACCGCGAGCACCATGTAGATGACGAGTATCGTGACAAGCAGTAGTAGAGGCAGGGTGCGGAATGCCTCCTCGAATGCTTTGGCACTCCCGGCGAAAGTCGCGGATACCCCGCTAGGCAGAGTTTCAACCGCCAATTCCTGGACGTGCTCCACCGCGTCGCCGATCGAAACGCCTGGAACCAGGTTGAACGAGAGCACCACGGACGGCAACTGCCCATAGTGGTTCACCGACACGGGACCCACGCTCGATTTGATATCTGCCACCGCGTTCACGGGCACCATCTGGCCCAAGCTCGACTGCACGTATAGCGAGCGCAGGGCGTTGATGTCGCGCTGGAAGCGCGGGTCGAGCTCGAGCATCACCGAATACTGATCTGTTGCTCCATACAGTGTGCTGATCCGCCGGCCGCCGTAAGCGTTGTAGAGGGATGTTTCGATCTGCTGCGGCGATACCCCGAGCGCTGCCGCGCGATCACGCAGGATGTTGATCTGGATTTCGGGATTACGCAGCTCGAGACTCGTGTTGACGTCCTGGAGCATGCGTGACTCACGGAGTCGCGCTTCGAGCTCCTGAGCCGGACCGTACAACGTTTTCAATTCGGTGCCCTGCACGACGAGCTGGTAATCGGCTGTGCTGATCAGGCCGCCTACGTTGATCGCAGGCGGATTGTTCATGAACACTCGCAAGCCCTGTGCGCCCCCAGTAAACGAGCGGCGCAGCTCCTGGATCACCTGATCTGCATTGATGCCGCGTTCCTCGCGGGGCTTAAGACGCACGATGATACGGCCGATGTTGTCCCCTACGACGCCGCCGGTGCCCTGCCCCGCCGTTGCCAAAACCGAATCCACGTAGCGATTATTCTGAAGAACCGTTCTGACCTGCGCCATTCGCTTCTCAAGCTCGGCGAAGGTAGTGCCTTCAGGCGCGACGACGTTGCCGAAAAAGACACCGGTATCCTGCCGCGGAATGAATCCCTGGGGAATCACCCTGTAGAGCTGCACCGTCAACGCGAAAAATACCAGCGACCCGATCAGCATCAGACCTGGGTGCTTGATCGTCCACGTCAGCGTGACTTTGTAGAAATCGCGCAGCCAATCGAAGCTTTTTTCAAAAGTCATGTAGACGCGGCCATGCTGGTGCGTCGGCTTGAGCATGAGGCTGCACAGCATGGGCGTCATCGACAGCGCCACTACTCCTGAGATCATGACTGCCACACCGACCGATACTGCGAACTCGCGAAAAAGCCGTCCCAACATGCCCTGCATGAAGAGTATCGGAATGAAAACCGCCGACAGCGAGATCGTCATCGACAGGACGGTGAAACCGATTTCCTTCGAGCCTTCGAGGGCCGCCTGCATGCGCCCCTTGCCCATCTCCATGTGGCGCGTGATGTTCTCGAGCACCACGATGGCGTCATCAACGACGAACCCGACTGACAAGATGATGGCCATCAGCGACAGATTGTTCATGCTGAAGCCCAACATGTACATCGCCGCAAACGTACCGATTACGGACGTCGGCAAGATGAGGGCAGTGATGATCGTAGATCGCGCATTACGCAGAAAGACGAGGATCACCAGCACGACCAGGGTAACGGACAGGATGAGATGGAACTCGACTTCGTGGATCGAATCCTGGATGAATTCCGCGCGATCGTTGACCACGTTCATCTTGACGCCCGGCGGGGCTTCGCGCTCGATCGCCGGGAACAGGGCGCGGATGTCTTTCACCACCTGCACGGTATTCGTTCCGGGCTGGCGGTAAACCGCGAGTTGAATGGCGCGCTCATCGTTGAGCCACGCCTTCACCTTCATATTTTCGATACCGTTTTCCGCATGGCCGATATCGATGAGTCGAACTGGCATGCCGTTCGCGTATGCAACAGTCAAATCGTTGAAGCTTTGTGCCCGTTCGAGTTTGCCGGACGATTTCACCGTGAAGTTTCGCGCTTGTCCTTGCAGAACGCCCGAAGGCAAATTGCTGTTCGCGTTCTGAATCGCACTGACAACCTTGTCGAGCCCGAGGCCGCGCTTCGACAACGATTCCGGATCCAGATACACGCGCACGGCGTATTTCTGCTCACCAAAAACCTGGATTTGCGCCACGCCGTTTACCATCGACAGGCGTTGAGCAATGTGCTGATCGGCAAATAGGTTCAGTTCCTGCATCGGTAGCGTGCGCGAGGTCACCGCAAGGAACAAGATCGGCGCATCCGCCGGGTTCACCTTGCGCAGCGTGGGCGGGTCCATGTCGTCCGGCAGCCGGCGGATTGCCTGAGAAATCGCCGTTTGCACGTCCTGTGCTGCGGCGTCGATGCTGCGCTCGAGTGTGAATTGAAGTGTGATCCGCGTACGCCCGGTGCTGTTCACCGAGTTCATCGTGTCCACGCCAGGAATCTGGCTGAACTGTCGCTCGAGCGGCGTAGCGACAGTCGACGCCATGACTTCCGGATTCGCACCCGGCAGCTCGGCTGTGACCGAGATCGTCGGGAAATCGACGTTCGGCAGATCGTTCACGGGAAGACTGCGAAAAGCGATCAGGCCGAACAGAACGATCGCCGCAACCAGGATCGTGGTTGCGACGGGTCTCTCGATGAATATTCGCGACAAATGCATACCAGCTCCTACTGCCCTTCGCCTTTGGGTTCTGCTTTGCGACCGCCCTTCTTGCCTTTTTCGCCCTTGCCTTCCCCGGCGAGTTGCACGGTCGCGCCCGGCGTGAGCGCCTGCGGAATCTCCGTGATCACCCGATCTCCACCCTTGATTCCGGAGGAGATGACGACGTCGCCCGCGAGCTGACGCGAAACCACGACCGGCTGGACTTTTACTTTACTGTTGTCATCGATGACGTACACGAAACTTCCATCCTGGCCCGGTTGTACGGCAGCTTCGGGCACCACCACGGCCTGGGGTTCGATCGTGAGCACGATGCGCACGTTGATGAATTGCCCGGGCCAGATGACCTCGTTCGCATTGGGAACGCGTGTTTTCAGAAGAACAGTGCCGGTCTGCGCCGTTACCGTATTGTCCACGAACACGAGCTTGCCTTCAGCCACCGGCGGCGCGTTGCGATCCGCAAGTATTTCGATCCGCATTTGCTGATCATTCTGAAAACGCCTCACGTCCTCGAGCTGGCGCTCGGGAATACTGAATGAGACGAGAATCGGATCCATCGTGTTGATCGTCACGAGGGGCGCGCCGGTCCCCGCAGCCTGCACGAGGTTGCCCGATTTTACAGCGAGCGTTCCCGTTCGACCTGTGATCGGAGCGGTTATGCGTGCGTAGCCGAGTTGTATGCGGGCTTGTTCGGCCGCGGCCTGATCCGCCTGCACGGTCGCTTCGAGTGACTTCGCCGACGTGACGGCGACGTCGTATTCCTGCCGTGTAATGAACTCCCGTTTGAGCAGGGGCTCAAGCCGCTGCTGCTGGGCCCGGGCGTTTTCGAGCTGTGCCTTGTCGCGCTCGAGTTGGGCGAGTGCCTGGTTGTACTGGGCCTGAGAAGTTGCGGGATCGATGAGAAAGAGCGCCTGTCCTGCTTTGACTTTGTCGCCCTCCTTGAAGTAAACCGCCTTCAGCACGCCACTGATTTGCGCGCGCACCTGTACGCTGTGTTCCGGCTCGACGGTCCCGACGGCTTCGATCAGCACCGGCATGGGCTTCACTACCGCCAGCGCCGCGCGCACCGTGAGCACGCCTCCGCTACCTTTGCCCTTACCTTTGGCCTTGCCCTTTTGGGGGCCGTCGGCCGCCGTTCCGCTGGCCTGCTGACTCCAGTACCAATAGACGCCCCCGGCGAGCGCGCCTACCACGGCGAAGACCAGAAGCATCGTCAAACGTTTCATCTGATGCTCGCCGCCGACATCAGATCATTGAAGCCCGTAGAAAAGTGAAGCCGCGCGAGCGCCGTATACCAGTCGAGATACGACTGGATCCGCTGCACGCGTGCGTTGGATTCGTCCTGCTGTGCCGTAATGAGATCCAGGATGCTGCCAAAACCTGCCTGGTAGCGCGCGAGCGTGGCTTGTGCAGTCTGCTCCGCAGACTTCACCTGCGCTTCGGTGCTTCCGATGCCACTCGCCGCGGTTTGCACGTCGTAGTACGCCTGCCATACGTCGAGCTCGGTTTGACGGTAAAGCGTATCGCGCGAGGCCTCCGCCTGTTGAGCGAAGGCTTGCGCCTGCGCGGTCAGATATTTGTCGCGAAACCCCGTGAAAATCGGAATGCGCACATTCACTCCCAGACTGTAATTAGTCGCGGTCGCCTGATTCCGGTTCGCCGAATTGAGAAAATCCGTCTGTCCTGCGACGCCTGCTATCTCCACTGTGGGCCACGTGGCCCTGGATGCGGCTTCCGCTGTTGCCCGTGCAGCACGTGCCTGCGCTTCCGCCGCAACGAGGTCTGGACGGGTCGCACGCGCGCGATCGAGCATATCGCCAACCGAATCGGTCAACTCGCGAACTTGAGGTTGTTCAGGCAGCGTCTGCACGCGTAACGCCTGGTTCACGGGCAAACCCACTGCCGCGGCGAGCTGACCCCGCGCTTTTTCGAGTTCCCCGCGGCTGCGGGTCAGATTGACTTCGGCTTGAGCAACCTGAGTTTCAGCGCGATAGACATCGGCTGCGGTTGCAAGTCCGGATTCACGACGCCGCTGTGCAGCATCGAGGACCGTGCGTACATTTTGAAGAGTGATGTCGTTTACCCGTACCAGCAGGTCGAGCCCCAAGAGGCGGTAGTACGCCTGCTCGACTTGAAACAAGACGTCCTGCAGCACACGGTTCTGGTTGAGATTCGCGGCCAGCAAACGGAATTCCGCCGCTTCGATCTGTTGCCCGCGTGCAAAGTCGAACAAAATATAACTGAGGCTGACAGTAGGGCCGTAGCGCGTTTGGGGAGGCGATGTAACGCCTGTTGTCCCTGAAACCGGCCGAATGCGCGTCAGGCTGTAAATACCCGTTATTTGAGGGAGCAGATCAGCTTGTTCCACGCCGACACCCGCTGCAGCGGCCCTCGCCGCAAACCACGCCTGGCGTGTGCGCGGGTTGTTGCGCAATGCATATTCGGTCAGCTCGGCGAGCGTAAGCGGCGCGGAAGTCGCCGGCTGCGGCGCGACATCGGGCGCAGTGATTGTTGGTAGCGGTTGTCGCGGTTCCCATGGCACACCCGGTGACGGCGACACGTCACTCGAGGTTCGAAACGGATCGCTCCACCACGATAACTGAGCTCGTGCAGCGGCACAGTGCGCAAGCAAACCGAACGCGACGAGCGCCCCTGATACCCACCCGAGTCTTTGCATACGATGTGCTCGGACCTTGTCGTTAGCTGTTGATAATCCGGTCTAAATCATCATAGCATCAAAAGTTTCGCGTCGTATCTCAGGCGTGCAGGCCCTGCTCGTCCGCGCGCAGTTACACAAGCGCAGGACCTAGTGCCTTAGCTCAGGCCGGAACGGGATGTCGCGGCCGCGGTCTTGCCCGACGGTCTGCGATTGCAGGGCTCGAGCGCCCCACGTGATGACAGCGCCGCTACGAACTGTCTCGGCAGCAGCGTTGACGCATTGAAAACACCAGTGCCATCATCCGCGTCTAATGAAAGGCTCGCGAGCTAGTGGCGACCGCGATAGTTGCTCTGTAGCATCTCAAACGCCGCACCCCACCGGAGGAACAATGAAGAAGCTTCTATGCCTGCTTGTCGTTTCGCTGTTGTCCAGTTTTTGTGCTTTGGGTCCGGCCGCTGCGGCCGAAGCCGCTAAAGTAAAAATCGGCATCCTTCTTCCGCTGACGGGAACGTTCGCGGCCGTGGCCGAGACCCAGAAACAGGGTGCGCTGCTCGCGGTTGACGTTATCAATCAGCGCGGCGGCCTCAACATGCCCGGCGGCAAAGTAATGCTCGACGGTGTCGTCGCCGATGACGAAGCGAAGCTGGACGTCGGCGTGCGTCGCTACCGGTACATGGTCTCGGAAGGCGTGAAAGGCGTGGGCGGACAGACCTGGGCACCGCTCGCGTTTGCATTGAATTCAATCGTGATGAAAGAGCCCATGCCCTACTTTCCCGTATGCGTGATGGCCAAGGAAGGGTTTCTCAAAGGCAAACTGGCCGACTCTACATTTGCAACCGCCTTCAGTCCGTGGACCGTCGGTTACATGGACGGACGCGCAGCGATCAAGGTCCTCGGTAAGAAACGCATTTACTTTCTCGCTCGATCGGACAGCTTCGGCTGGGACATCCGCGACGGACTGCAGGCTGCAGCGAAGGAATACGGTGCCGAGATCGTCGGCTATGACGAAGCGTCATTGGGAACGAGCGATTTCACGACAATTCTGCAGAAGGTTCGAGCCGCCAAGCCCGACGTCTTCATCTCGGCGCAGTTCGGCGCCGACGCGGTAGCCCTGCTAAAACAAGTCCATCAAATGGGCCTCGGCAAGGAGATGACGATCTTCAACGCCTTCATCACCAACGTGGTCGCGAGGGGCATCCCCGCCGAGGCGTTGCAGGGCGTGTACTCCATGCACTACTTCTACTACGATCTGAGCGGTTTCGAGGACAAGGAAGTCGCGAAGAGTGCAGCCGAATTCACCAATCTGTTTCGCGCCAAATACAAGACGCCGCCGGACGCGTACGCGGCGATCGCGTACATTGCGTACATGGAGATGTTCAGAGGTTTCGAGGCAGCGAAGTCCTTCGATCCCAACAAGGTGTCGGCCGCATTGATGGCAAACAACGGGCAGTTCAACACTGTCAAAGGTCCCGCCAACTGGCGGCAGGACCATGCAGCCGTCTACAAACACGCAGGCTTTATCGTCAAAGGCAAAGGGCCTGGAGAGCAGAAACACGAGTGGGATCTGTTCAGCGTCATGGGTTCACTCGGAGGTGAGTCTGTTATGCCGTCGTTGAAGTCGCTGGGGTATTGAGATCGACGCGGCTTCCTCGGCAGTGCGGGTTCGCCGCGCTGCCTCCGGGCGCAAGAGTGTCCGTACGCGGCTATGGCCGCTAAAGATGATGGTTACCCCTTCGTGAGTGAGGCAGAGATTATTCGGGCGGTCGGGGTCACCAAGCGCTTCGGTGCCCTGGTCGCAGTCGATCGTGTCGATTACGTGCTTCATCAGAACGAGGTGGCCGGCATCATCGGCTCGAATGGTGCCGGCAAGACCACGTTCTTCAATCTTCTGACCGGCTATTTCACACCGGACGAAGGCAGGATTTTGTACAAAGGTCAGGACATTACGCGCGCGACGCCGCGACAACGCGTCGAGCTCGGGCTGATGCGGACCTTCCAATTGACTGCCACCTTCGAAAATCTCACCGTAGTCGACAACCTCGTTCTCGCCTTTTTCAGGGCACACAGAAGCTCATCCCTTTTCCATCTTCTGTTCAACACGCGCCGCAGATTTCGGAACAACGACAAAATCCTCCTGACCCTCGAAACGTTTGAGCTGCAGACTCTGGCGGCAACGGAGGTGAGGCACTTGAGTCTTGGCGAAAAGCGGCGCCTGGAGATTGCGATGGCGGTGCTTGCCGAGCCTCAGGTGCTGCTGCTCGACGAACCGCTCGCGGGTCTTTCGGATTCGGAAATCAAAGCGGTGCTCGCGGTTTTGCGACGACGGATAGGGCAGCAGACGATCCTCATCGTGGAACACAAAATCTCGCAGGTCGAAGATTTTCTTCAGCGTCTCACAGTCATGCACGAAGGCCGAGTCATCGCCGACGGTGGATACGAGGAGTGTTTGCGTGATCCAGCCGTGCGCAGAAGCTACTGGCAGATCGACGTCGACGCCGAACAAGCGCCCAACCTGACTGCATGAGCGCCACCCTCGTCGTCAAGGATCTGATGGTTTCTTACGGCGAATCGAAAGTGCTGTTCGATATTGCTCTGACCGTCGACGCGTGCCAGGTCGTCGCGTGCGTGGGTCGTAACGGCGCAGGCAAAACCACCCTCCTCAAAACAATTGCCGGATTCCTCAAGCCGATTTCCGGCTCAGTGACCTCGAACGATATGAGCCTGGTGGGCCGCGCTTCGTACGACGTCGCCCGGATGGGCATCAAATACGTGCCGCAAGACAAGAAAGTTTTCTCCGACCTCACCGTCAGGGAAAACCTCGAGCTGGGGAGCTACGCTACACACGATTACGACTGGCAAAGAGTTACGAGCTACTTTCCGAAACTGACCACGTTGATGGATCGCAAGGCGGGTTACCTGAGCGGTGGCGAACGCCAGATGCTCATGATTGGCAGGGCGATTCTCGGAAGCCCCAAGCTGCTTCTCATAGACGAACCGACGGAAGGCCTCGCACCGAGCATCGTCACGCAGCTCAAGGAAGTGTTCCGCGAGCTCAGCCGCAAGACGGCACTCGTGATCGTCGAGCAGAACCTGCCGCTCGTTTGCGCAATCGCGGAAAAAGTTTATGCGATCAAGGACGGACGCATTGTCGCGGAGCTCACCGACCGAGACGCGATCAAGCCAGCAGTGTGCGAACGCTACCTGTGACGCCGTGATGCTGAACGCTCTCAAGTGGTGGTGGGGAATATTGCTCGCGTTTTCGCTGCTCGCGTGCCTGCGGCTGTTCGCGCCTTTGCCTTTCGTGAACGAGGTGCTGTTGTTTTCGATCTACACGATCGGCTGCAACTTTCTGCTCGGACGCGTCGGATTCATTTCTTTCGGACAGCCGGCCTACCTCGCAGTGGGTGCGTATGCCGCGGCTTTTTATCTGTACTATTTCGGCACCAACCCGTACGTCGCGATATTGCTCGGCATTGTCGCTGGTGTGATTGTGTCGCTCGCCGTGGGGCCTTTGTTCGTGCGATTGCGCAGCGATTACTTTGCGCTCGTGAATCTCGCACTCACCGTAATCGTCTTTTATCTGATGCAGAAGGTGCTGGCGGGAATCACGAAAGGCGATAACGGACTTTGGTTTCTGGCCAACATCGCCTCCACGCCGCTGCTGGACATCTCTCGGGCCGACCAGTTCTTCATTTTTGCACTGCTGGTCGCCGTCGCGATCTGGGCGTTCTACAAGTACCTCGACGACACGCTGTATGGGGCGTGCTGCCTGGCGACCAAGGTCAACGAAGACAAGCTGCACTTCCTCGGATACAGCAACTTCCGCATCCGCCTGCTCGCTTTCGTAATCGCGAACACAACGACTGCTTTAGCGGGTGCCATGTATGCCATTTATCTGGGACTCGTCAGTCCGGAAATTGCCAGCCCTGCCCGCGCTGCGGATCCGGTGGTGGTGACGATACTCGGTGGCGCCGGCACGCTATACGGACCTCTCGTAGGCGCCCTCGCCTACACCGGCATGAAAGACGTCATCAGCAAGCTCATCGGCAATTGGGAGCTCTTCATCGGATTTCTGCTCGTGTTCATCATGCTCGCCGGTGAAAAAGGCATTTGGGGCACACTCGAACCGCGTCTGACGAAGGCGCTATTCCGGAAGCGCGACGTGGCGTCCGCCACCAAAGGCAGGGCGAGCCGATGATCGATGCACAACTGCTGATCTCCGCCGTCATATTCGGCCTCAGCATAGGCGCCATATTCTTTCTGATGGCCATCGGCCTTTCGCTTTGCTTCGGCCTGATGCGCATCATCAGCCTGGATCAGATGCTCTATTACTCGCTCGGCGCGTACATCACGTACTCGGTGAGTGTCGCGAGCGGCAGCATCGCGCTCGGGGTACTCGGGGGAATGGTCGTTGCGGGCCTGGCAAGCTTTGCCGTAGAGCGACTCATCTTGCGGCGCATCTACGATCGCGACATTGCATTCACGATGATCACGTCTTTCGGAGTGCTCATCGGCGGAGTCGGCGTCATCAAGTACTTCTGGGGCCTCGTGCCGCGCCCGGTGCAGATTCCGCTGAGCTCGCAGGTGACGATCGCAGGTACGGAAGTTCCGGTCTACCGGTTGATGCTGATCGCGATTTCGCTGCTCGTGTACGGCGGCCTGTGGCTCTTCCTCAATCGCACCATCATAGGTAAAGCGATTCGGGCAGGCATCGAAAGCATCGAGCACGTCGAGGGCCTCGGCATCAACGTTTACCGGCTCTTTACGGTCACGTTCATCATCGCGGGAAGCTTGTCAGGTCTGGCGGGTGGGCTCTACGCGCCGCTGATCATGGTCGACCCGCAAATGGGTCTCGACGTTCTCGCGTTCGTCTTCATGGTGGTGATCATCGGCGGTCTCGGCAGCATCAAGGGAACACTCGTCTCGGCGTTCCTTGTGGGCCAGGTCGTCTCGCTCGGTTCCCTCATCTACGCGCCGCTTGCGCAGATGGCGCCTTTCGCCGTGATGTTGTTGATCCTGCTCATCAGGCCGACAGGGCTCTACGGGACTGCGTTTCTTAAGCGCTGAGAATTAGTGCAGCCGCGTCGAAACATGCCCTGCGTGAGCATCGGCCGCGCTGGCAGGTGGCACATCGCTGTCTTCGGGATCGATGACCTCGTCGCTGATCTCCGTCTCGTCGAGTTCGTCCATGCTGGCAGTAGAGCCACGCGCACCCAGCGACGGCGAGTCTTCCGTCGAAGATTCCGCCTCCCCCGCTTCTGCGTCCAAGCTTGCCGCGACCTCGTCGCCGGGCGCCTCAGCCGGCGCTTCGTCGATTGGAGTGCTCTCGACGAGCGTGCCGAGATCGTCGAGCGCAGGTAGCTCCTCGAGCGATCGCAGATTGAGATCATCGAGAAACGACCGCGTCGTTGCGTACAGGGCGGGACGGCCGGGCACCTCGCGGCAACCCACCACGTCGATCCAGCCACGCGCTTCCAGTGACTTCAGGATGTTGCTCGAAACCGTAACGCCGCGTATGTCTTCGATGTCACCACGGGTCGCCGGCTGGCGGTAGGCAATGATCGCCAGCGTCTCCAGCACCGCACGTGAATACTTGGGCGGTTTCTGCGGATTCAAACGATCCAGAAATTTCTGCGACTCGAGCCGGGCACGGAAACGCCAGCCTGAAGCGACGCTTACGAGCTCCACGCCACGCCCTTCCCAGTCCGTACGCAGATCGTCGAGCACCTTGCGCACCGTCTCGTTTGCGAGCTCATCGTCGAACAGCTTCTTCAGTTCCGCAAGCGTAAGCGGCTCCTGGCTCGTCAGCAGCGCAGTTTCGAGCACGTATTTGACGTGACTGAGATCGAGATTGTCTTCCATTAATTCACCCATCAAGCGACCGCGGCGAGCTGGCCGCCGCGCAATTTCACGTAGATCGGCGAGTAGCCTTCCTGCTGACTGACTTCGATCAGGCCTTCTCGCGCAAGCTCCAGCACAGCAAGAAAAGTTACGACCAGTACGCTCACGCCCTGCTCGGTCTGGAACAGATCGCTGAACTCGACGAACTTCGATTCCTGCAGATAGCGCAGCACGCGGCTCATGTGCGCGCGCACCGAGAGCTGTTCGCGCGTCACCTTATGATGCTTGTTGACCGCAGCCCGCCGCAGGAGCGTCAGCCACGCGATCTTCAGGTCGTCCGGATGGACCTCAGGCAGTCGCTCTGCGCCGTCCCGATCGAACAGCACCTGCACCAGGCTGAAGTCGCGACCGGCTTGAGGCAGCGCATTGATCCGCTGCGACGCCATTTTCATCTGCTCGTATTCGAGGAGACGCCGCACCAGCTCCGCCCGCGGATCCGCCTCGATGTCGGTGGCAGCAGGACGCGGCAACAGCATCCGGGACTTGATCTCGATCAGCATCGCTGCCATGAGCAGATATTCGGCGGCGAGCTCCAGCTGCTGCGATCGCATCATTTCGACATACACCAGGTACTGCGCAGTCAGCTTCGCCATCGGGATGTCGAGGACGCTGATGTTTTCCTTGCGGATCAAGTACAACAGGAGGTCGAGAGGTCCTTCGAACTGCTCGAGAAAAACCTCCAGCGCGTCCGGGGGGATGTAAAGATCGTGCGGCATCTCGAGCAGCGGCTGCCCGTAAATGCGCGCGAACGTAACCGGGGCCGGCGGCGGATCAACGAGTTCCATCAGGCAAGTTCTCCGCGTAGGCATGGAACAGCCGCAACCAGCTCAGCCAGGTCGCGCGCAAGCTCGGTCGAGCGGGGAGCTGGATGTAAGTTCGGCATCGCTGCATTCTACAGCGAATTGTTCGGAAAACTACAAGCTATCGTGGTCCACCCGACGGTCGCACACTAAGGGTGGCGCTTTCGCGCAACCCTTCTGCGCAGCAAATCACTGAAATCAGGTGTAATCCAGCCCCATCGCAGCACGTACATCTGCCAACGTTTCCTGAGCCAGACCGCGCGCTTTTTCGGCGCCGTCCCGGATGATTTGGCGCACTTGGGTGGGATCCGTGAGGTACTGCTGGGCACGCTCGCGGATCGACTTCAACTCCGCCAGTACGGCTTCGATGACCGGCTGCTTGCATTCGAGACATCCGATACCTGCGCTGCGGCAGCCCTGCTGGACCCACTCCTTGGTACGGTCGTCGGAGTACACCAGGTGCAGTTGCCACACCGGGCACTTTTCCGGTGTGCCCGGGTCAGTGCGCCTCACCCGCGCCGGGTCTGTCGGCATGGTTTTGATTTTGCGCGCGATCGTATCCGGATCTTCACGCAGGCCAATTGCATTGTTGTACGACTTCGACATCTTCTGCCCATCGAGCCCGGGCATGCGCGAGGCTTCTGTCAGAAGAGCATGCGGCTCGGTCAGTATCATTTTGCCGCCGCCTTCGAGATAGCCTAAGAGCCGCTCGCGATCCTCGCTCGGAAGGTTCTGCGTCTCTTCCAGCAATGCGCGCGCAGCTTCCCGCGCCGCGCCATCGCCCTGTTGCTGGAATTTCGCGCGCAACTCGCGATAGAGGCGCGCTCTTCGCGAACCGAGCTTCTTGATCGCCTCCTCGGCCTTCTGCTCGAAGCCTGCGTCGCGTCCGAACATGTGATTGAAGCGGCGCGCGATTTCCCTTGTGAACTCGATGTGCGGCACCTGGTCCTCGCCCACCGGAACTTGGGCAGCCCGGTAAATCAATATGTCGGCGCTTTGCAGAAGCGGATAACCCAGGAAACCGTACGTCGTCAGGTCTTTTTCCGTGAGCTTTTCCTGCTGGTCCTTATAAGTCGGTACGCGCTCGAGCCACGGCAGCGGCGTAATCATGGAGAGCAGCAAGTGGAGCTCTGCGTGAGCGGGAACCTGCGACTGAATGAAAAGCGTCGCGTGGGCAGGATCGACACCCGCGGCGAGCCAGTCGATGATCATGTCCCACACGTGCTGCTCGATCTGAGCGGGGTCGTCGTAGTGCGTGGTCAGCGCATGCCAGTCGGCGGCAAAAAACAGGCACTCGTATTTGTACTGCAGCTGGATCCAGTTCTTGAGAACGCCGTGATAATGGCCCAGATGCAATGCGCCCGTGGGACGCATGCCTGACAAGACTCTGTTGGTAATCATTTACCGGGAAGAAAATTCTGGCGTAGCGATTTACTGGCGGCCGAGCCTGATCAGTTCTGCAAGCGGAATCCCGAAAAGCCCGGACACCCCCGCCATTGCGAGACTGATCGCCGGCCACAGCACGTACCCCAGCACACCGCTGAAGAGCAGCACGAGGAGAATCATGAAGCCGTAGGGCTCGATCCGTGAAACCTTGTATGCAAGCCGATGGGGCAAGAGACTGACCAGCATGCGCCCGCCATCGAGCGGCGGCAGCGGAAGCAAGTTGAGCACCATGAAAATCACGTTGATGAAGATACCCGCGGCTCCCATCAATGCCAGCGGAAGCGCGAAGTAGTTTCCGGGCAGGGAGACACTGACCTTCACCGTGATGGCCCACAGAAGCGCCATGACTAAATTAGAGAGTGGCCCGGCGGCGGCGACCCAAAGCATGTCGCGCTTCGGATGACGCAAATTTGCAAAATTGACCGGGACCGGTTTCGCCCACCCGAACAGCATCCCGCCTCCGCCGAACAATTTAGCCAAAGCGAGCAGCGCTAACGGTAAGACGACAGTACCGACTGGATCGATGTGCCGTATGGGATTCAGACTTACGCGGCCCGCTGCGAAGGCCGTCATATCGCCGAAGCGCATGGCGACATAACCGTGTGCGGCTTCGTGCAGTGTGATCGCGAGGATGACCGGTATCGCGTAGATCGCGATCACCTGGATGACGTTGAGTTCCATGGCGTTAGTTTAACAGCTTGATATTGCGCTTCTTACCGAGCGTGAGCGTCACGCGCTGATGCCGAGCAGCTCAAGGCTGCCTTTACCCACGCGAGTTATGACAGGCGCATCCGCCGTCAAGTCGACTACGGTTGTCGGCACGATACCGCACGAGCCCGCGTCCAGCACGAGATCGACGCGTCGCTCGAGCCGATCCCGGATCTGCTCCGCGTCGTTGAGCGGCTCGTCATCGCCCGGCAGCAACAATGTCGACGACAGCAACGGTTCGCCGAGCTCGGTAAGCAATGCCTGTGCAACTTTATGATCGGGCACTCGCAATCCGATCGTGCGCCGGCTCGGATGCAACAACCTTTTGGGTACCTCTTTGGTTGCCTGCAAAATAAACGTGTAGCTCCCGGGCGTAGCCGCTTTCAGCAGGCGAAACTGGACGTTGTCTACCCGGGCGTATTGACCGATCTCGGCAAGGTCACGGCATACGAGCGTGAGGTGATGGCGTTCGTCCACGTTTCGTATCGCGCGTATCCGTTCCATCGCAGCCTTGTCGCCGATGCGACAACCGAGCGCATAACAGGAATCCGTGGGATAGACCATCACTCCGCCTTGCCGCAGGATCTCGGCGGCCTGACGAATCAATCTCGGCTGCGGGTTTTCGGAATGGACGGTGAAAAGCTGCGCCACCTGGTTAACGCGGAATGCGGAACGATGAACGCGGAACTGAGAACTCTCAAAGCAGCTCCGCCGCCCTTACTCATCATTCATCATTCCTCATTCCTCATTAAAACGATTGCCACACCGGCTTGCATCCAGATGGCAGCGGCGGCAGATCACCGAGGTCGCGGTAACTATCGGGCAAGCCGTGGAAATCGGATCCGACCGAAGCAAGCAGCCCATACTCGATTGCACGTCTCGCCCAATATCCGTATTGG
The DNA here is from genome assembly GCA_028291945.1 of Betaproteobacteria bacterium. Lineage (GTDB taxonomy): Bacteria > Pseudomonadota > Gammaproteobacteria > Burkholderiales > SG8-41 > JAQGMV01. Next base: position 41,784 of record JAQGNH010000444.1, on the reverse strand, counting down.
TCAGGGGTATGGCTGCCGGTAACGACTTCGACGGCAATTCCGCCCAGAGCTTTGAACGTACTCAGGAGGTCTTCGCGCTCAGCCTCACTGAGCTTGTATCGGCCCGGATGCGCGATGACCGGTATGCCACCGGCGGCGGTGATCCACTCGACTGCCTGGTCCAGCGTGGCCCAGATATGCGGGACGTATCCAGGCTTTCCCGCCCCGAGGTACTTGTCGAAAACGGCCTGCGTGCTGCGAGCCCACCCGGTCGCAACGAGATAGCGCGCAAAGTGCGTTCGGCTCACAAGCGCCGGATTGGTCACGTAGGCGCGCGCGCCCTCCAGGGCGTCCGGGATACCCACGCGCGCGAGCTCTGTAGAAATGCGCTCCGCACGTTCGTTACGCCCCGCTCGATTGGCAAGCAGTCCCGAGACCAGGACCTCGTTCGCGGGATCGACGCGCAGGCCGACGATGTGCAAGGTATGCCCTCGCCAGGTCACCGAAATTTCAACACCGTCTATCAGCTCGATCCCGGCTTGTTCGGCCGCAACGCGCGCTTCCGCGAGCCCGCTCAGCTCATCGTGGTCGGTGAGCGCGAGCGCCTGGACGCCGCGTTGCGCCGCGCGCCCGATCACCTGCGCTGGCTTCATGACGCCATCGGAATACGTCGAGTGACTGTGCAAATCAAAGTGACAGGTACGCATCGCGCTCATTGCAGGCAACCGGGACCCATGCCGGGAAGCGCCGGATGTTGCGCGAAACGCGCCCGGCGCACGAGGAACGGCGCCACAACATTGCCCGTCGTTCTCGCAAGATCAGGCGAGTTTTTGATGCAGCCTGCTTTGCGCCGGAACGTGCTGCGCCAGAAAGTCCATCTGGTCGGCGAGAATGCGTCGATTCGTCAGGATCAGGTATTCGGCCCGATTGGGTACGTAAGGCAAATAGAGCAGCTCCATACCGGAGAGCTCGGGTGTGCGATCGCTCTTTTTCTCGTTGCACGCGCGACACGCCGTAACGACATTCATCCACGTATCTTTCCCGCCGCGGGAGAACGGCTTGACGTGATCGCGGGTGAGCTTGGAGATCGGGAGCATCGTCCCGCAATACGCACAAATTTGTCGATCGCGGTGGAACAGCTCGCGGTTGTTGAGCGGCGGCACCTGATTGAACGATTTCATCGCCATCGCTTTGCCTTTGACGGCAATGATGCTGCTGGCGGTGATTTCAGAGCGCAGTCCGGTCGTGCGGTTCAGCCCCCCATAAACCGTGAAGGCGTGTTCGCCGAGCGCCCACGCAACCTGATTTTTGGCGTAGTAATAGCAGGCGTGCTGCCATGTGATCCAGCGGTGCGGCACACCGTGAGTATCGAGGGTCAGGATGAGCGGGTACAGACCGCGCAAAACCTCGTCCGGCGCGGTCAGGGCAGGCTCATGCGACTTCATGCTGGTACGCATACGTTCAAGTGCCGAGAAATATACCAGATTCTTGAATAGATGACATTTTCCGGGACCTTTATGGCGGTATGACGCCGTTCACGATATACTGTCAGCATTCCAAACTGTACGACTTTAGAGCCTCTTTCGATCATCCCTGCCGAGCTGACCTTCAGCGCCACGGCGCTTTCCCATCCGGCCGCGGGTTTTCCTTTCTGCACGAGATGTCTTTCGGTTCACTGAATCTGATTCCGGAGCTGCTGCGCGCAGTGTCCGATGAGGGCTATCTGGAGCCCACCCCGATCCAGGCCCAGGCCATTCCTGCAATCCTCGAGCGCCGCGACATCATGGGTTGCGCGCAGACCGGAACTGGAAAGACCGCTGGATTTACGCTGCCGATGCTGCAGCTGCTGGCGCCCCACGCGAGCGTGAGTCCTTCACCCGCGCGGCATCCGATACGAGCGCTGATCCTGACCCCCACGCGCGAGCTTGCTGCGCAGGTTGCCGAAAGCGTGCGCGTCTACGGCAAGCATCTGCCGCTACGCTCCACGATGGTGTACGGGGGCGTCGATATCCTGCCGCAGAAAAAAGCGTTGCACGGCGGCGTGGAAATCCTCATTGCAACGCCCGGGCGGCTGCTCGATCATCTCGAGCAGAAAACAGTGAACCTGTCCCGAGTAGAGATCCTGGTCCTCGATGAAGCGGATCGGATGCTCGACATGGGTTTTCTGCCCGATATCAAACGGATCCTCTCGGTCCTTCCCAAAGAACGGCAGACTCTGCTCTTCTCGGCCACGTTTTCGGAGGACATCCGCAGACTTGCGAAAGAGCTTTTGCGCACTCCAACGCTGATCGAAATCGCACGCCGGAATGCGCCGGCGGAAATGATCACGCACCAGGTGTATGAGGTCTCAGGAACGCGCAAACGCGCGCTGCTCGGCCACATAATCCGCACGCGCGACATGAAGCAGGTGCTGGTATTCCTGCGCATGAAGCGCGACGCTAACAAGCTTGCGCGCGAACTGGTGCGCGACGGCATCAACGCCACCGCGATTCACAGCGATCGTTCACAGGGCGAGCGCGAGCAGGCATTGGCCGATTTCAAGGAAGGCCGCGCGACGGTGCTCGTTGCCACCGATATTGCAGCGCGCGGCCTCGATATCGAGGAGCTGCCGTACGTCATCAACTACGAGCTGCCTTACACGCCCGAGGATTACGTTCATCGCATCGGACGAACGGGCCGCGCTGGCATCGCGGGCGAAGCCATCTCATTCATGGCCGCGGATGAAGCCAAGAACCTCGCCGACATCGAAAAGCTTCTGAAGCGCACGATCCCGCGGCTCGACCTGCCGGCAGGCTTCGATGGCGAGGATCGCCACAGCCGCTCGCCGCGCGAGCCGGGACGCGAGGCGCGTACATCGCGAGGCCGGCCGGCGAGCACATCACGGTCGAGCGAACGTGAAGAGCGCCCGTCCCGCAGCGCTGCGCAGGGGGAACGCGACGCACGGCCACCGCGTGGCCCGCGCCCGGCCGAGCGGGAGCACCGAAGCGCAACGAAACCGTACGCACACCAGCAGCCAGCCGCATCCGACTTCGATTTCAGCAAGCCTTACGAACCGGCTCCCGCGAGCGAGGATAAGGCAGCATCCGACGCCGGCATGTTGCCCTCGCGCGGCCGCCCCAAGCGCCCAACAGCCGCGCTGCTCGGCGGCACCCCCGACCACCGCAAATCGCACAAGTGAGCGTTGGCAGTGAGCAGTGACTGAGCTCACTATTGCCCAATGGCTTTTCTTCGCGATCGTCGTATTCATTTCCTACGCGATACGCGGCAGCACGGGTTTCGGCGGCGTCACGGTTCCACTGCTGGCGCTGATCATGTCGGTGAAGACCGTCGCCCCAATGGTGACGTTCCTCGGAATCATCTCCTCGGCGATGATTCTGCAGAAGGATTACCGGCACATCGCATGGCCACCTTTGCGTAAAATTCTGCCGTGGTGCGGCCTGGGCGTCCTGATCGGAATCCACTTCTTCAAAACGCTCGATTCCGAAACGCTCGCCAATGCCCTCGGTATCTTCGCAATCGGCTATGGTGTGCACTCGATGTGGCGCACGCTCCGGCCTGCGCCGGAACGCTATCTGCCCATGAAGGCAATTACGCCGATCGCGGGTACGGTCGGGGGTTTCGTCGGCGCTTTGTTCGGCGCCAGCGCCGGAATATTTTTCGCGATGTATCTGGATCTGCTGCATCTCGGGAAGGTCGCGTTTCGAGCCACGGTGGCCGCAATATTGTTTGGGCTTGGAATCATGCGCGGCAGTGGGTACCTATGGGCCGGCGCCTACGACCGCGATGCACTCATTATCTGCGCCGCTGCGATACCGGTGATGGCCCTTGGCGTCTGGGCTGGCAATCACCTTCACGCGAACCTCGAACCGCTCAAATTCAAGCGCTTCGTCGCGACGGTCCTGATCCTGAGCGGGCTGCCGCTGCTGCTGCGATAGAATTCAAAAGCAGGAGAGAGGGTCGTCAAGCAAGAAGCACAGGCGCCGAGAGATATTGTGCCCGTTGAGAGAGGCGGATCCGCGTGTCGGCTTCCGAGTGGTTCTCCTGAGTTCGCCATGTCCGGTTTGCCTTGCCTCCTTTAGGTAGCGCCTTTTTCGGGTTTCCATGATGACCACCAAACGCGTTTCACCACAGCAGCTCAAAGCGATGGTTCACGATGGCGGCGAGCTCGCGCTCCTCGATGTTCGCGAAGCCGGCCAGTTCGGCGAATCGCACCTGCTCTTCGCCACGCCCGTTCCCTATAGCCGGCTCGAGATCGACATCCTCGCACTGGTTCCGCGGCAGTCGGCGCGCCTCGTTCTCTGCGATGACGGCGATCTGGGTGTAGCGGAGCTTGCGGCAAAGCGCCTTCAAACAATCGGCTACAGCGACCTTGCCGTGCTGGAGGGTGGAACGCGCGCCTGGGCGGCCGCAGGTCATGCGCTCTTCGCCGGCGTAAACGTGCCGAGCAAACTGTTCGGCGAGCTCGTCGAGCACGAATACCACACGCCGCGCGTGACCGTCACCGAGCTTGCGCGGATGAAAGAAGCTCATGAGGACTTCGTTATCGTCGATGGCCGTCCGTTCGCGGAATACCAGAAGATGAATATCCCGGGTGGAGTGTGTTGCCCGAACGCTGAATTGCCTTACCGCATCCGTGGGATCGTCAAAGACCCGCAGACCAAAATTGTGGTGAACTGTGCCGGCCGCACGCGCTCGATTCTCGGCGCCCAGACGCTCATCAATTTCGGAGTTCCCAACCCCGTCTACGCTCTGGAAAACGGTACGCAGGGGTGGGTGCTTGCCGGGCTGGAACTGGAGCGCGGCGCGGCGCGGCGGTATCCGGATGCCGTGAATGAGTCCGCCCTGCCCGCGATGCGTACGCAATCCGCGCAGCTCATGCAGCGGCACGCTGTGGAAACCGTGAGCCCGACGACGGTGACGGCGTGGCTAAGCGAGGCGAACCGCACCACCTACCTGCTTGATGTGCGGACGCCCGAAGAATTCAAGGCAGGTTCTATCCCAGGCGCAGTGCACGCCCCCGGCGGGCAACTCATTCAGGCAACCGATCAATGGGTGGGTGTGCGCAATGCCCGCATCGTGCTCATTGACAGCGATGGCGTGCGCGCGCCCGTGGTCGCTACCTGGCTCAAGCAGCTTGGTTGTGAAGCTTACGTAGTCGAAGGCGGCATTCGCGCTAACTTGAAATTGCGGCCGGCCGCAAAGGCGCCGGCTCCAAAGCTGCCGCTCATTTCCGCTGCAGAGCTCAAGCGTGCACTCGATGCCAACTCGTGCACGGCATTCGATCTGGGATCCAGCATGCAGTACCGGGAGGCTCATGTGCCTGCAAGCCTCTGGAGCATCCGCTCACGCATCGTCCAGGCTGCCGGCGGGGCGAAGGGCACGATCGTTTTGATTGCAGCGGACCCTGACATTGCGCGTTTGGCAGCGGTCGACCTCGAAGAGAGCGGCATACGGGATGTGAAGCTACTCGACGGCGGGCGCGCAGCCTGGATTGCTGCGGGATACCCGACTGCAGGGTCTCCGGAGATCCCGCCCGACCCCGACTGCATCGACTATCTCTTCTTCGTCCACGACCGGCACGCCGGCAATCACGCAGCGATGAAACAGTATCTGGCGTGGGAAACCGGGCTCATTGCCCAGCTGGACGAGCAGGACCGCAAACTGTTTCGTGTCGGCGCAAGACCGTGAACGATGATCAGCCGAGCCCAACCTTTTTCATCATCGCTTTGGTGACGGCCTGATCGAGATCGAAGAAGCCCGCCCACGGATCCTTCTCGAGCGTCTTCAAACGCTGGGGAATATTTTTCGCGTTGAAGTAGTCGCGGCGGATATCGTGCTCGAGCTCGTCCCAACTGATCGGCGTCGCAACGGGAGCATGGGCCCGCGCGCGCAATGAATAGGCCGATACCGCAGTCGCGCCATCCGCATTGCGCAGGTAGTCGACGAAAATCTTCCCGGTTCGTTTGGACTTGGTCATCACGGCGACGAATCGCTCTGGAAATGATTTAACGAGCAGCTCAGCGATCGCCTTCGTGAAGTTCTTGATCTCGTCCCAGCCGAATGACGGCCTGATCGGGACCACGACGTGCAAGCCTTTGCCCCCCGTCGTCTTGATAAATGTCTTAAGCCCCAGCTCTTCCAGAAGCGTCTTGAGCAGATGCACCGATTCCACCAGCGTATCCCACGAAACGCTGTCATCCGGGTCGAAATCGAAAATGATGCGGTCAGGACACTGCAGCTTCGGCGCGCTCGAGCCAAAAGGATGCAGCTCCAGCGCGCCCATCTGAACCAGCGCAACCAGTGCGCTCACCGTGTTGGCCATCATATATAGAGTGGGGCCGTTGCTTTCCTGCACGGTCACGCGTTCGAGCGCGCTGTCGACTTTCTCGTCAGGATGTTTCTGAAAGAAGCATGTCTTCTCCCAACCGTTCGGACACCGTACCAGCGTCAGCGGACGGTTTCTCAGATGCGGCAGTATCCAGTCGCTGATGCTCTCGTAAAACACGGCAAGATCGCGCTTGGTGATACCCGCTTCGGGGTACAGCAGCTTGGTCGGGTTGCTGAGTTTGATTCCAGCGACGATGTTCGCATCGTCCGATGCTGTTTGAGTTTTCGCAGTTTTATCGTTCGCCGCTGTTTTTTTCGATGACGGCGCCTGCACTTCGCTTTTTCGAGCGCGCTTCTTCGGCGCTGCAGCCTTCTCCTGCTCAGGCGCCGGCTCGTTGGTCGCTTCCTCCGTCAGCGTCGGTTTTTCGCGCACGACGTCTGTCGCCTTTTTGTCCTCGCGCAAGCCTTGAAACGAGGGATGACGCAGCGTGCCGTCGTTCGTCCACTCGGTGAATTCGATTTCGGCGACGAGGTCCGGCTTGATCCAGTGCGCTCCTTTCGCTTCATAGCCGCGAGGCGGATTGCTGAACGCGGGCTGCTTGACTTCCAGCGCCTGCAAACGCTTGTGCATCTCCTTCAAGGTGGCGTCGTTAAAGCCTGTTCCGACCTTGCCTGAATAGCGAAGCTTCCCGTCCGGCTCGTACACGCCGAGTAGCAGGGCACCAAATCCGTTACGGCTGCCTTCCGGGTCGGTGTAGCCGCCGATCACCATCTCCTGCCGCATGCTGCACTTCACTTTGAGCCAGTCGCGGCAGCGCCCCCCGCGGTAGCTTGACCGCGCGCGCTTGGAGATCATGCCTTCCAGTTTCAGCCTGCACGCCTGCTTGAAAAATTCATCTCCGGCGCCTTCGATGTGACTGCTGAAGCGCAGCAGGTCCGGTGCACCGGAGAGCAGTGCTTCCAGCAATCGCTTGCGCTCGATCAATGGCACCTGACGCAGATCGTAGCCGTTCAGATACATCAGATCGAATGCAAAGTAGTGTAGCTCGCTCGAATGTTCGGTCGACAGCGCATTCTGCAGCGCCTGAAAGCTCGAGCGCCCATCCGGCTCGAGCACGAGGACTTCACCGTCGATCCAGGCACTCTCCAGCGGGAGCCGTGCGGCGCACCGCGCTATGTTCGGAAAATTGCCCGTCCACTCCTTTCCATTGCGCGAGATCATCCGCACTGCACCCTTTTCGATGCGCGTGAGCATGCGGTAGCCGTCCCACTTCATTTCGTGCACCCAGTCCTCGCCGTCAGGCGCTTCCTTCACCAGCGTCGCCAGCTCCGGTTCAACGAAGTCCGGGAGCGCAGCTTTAACGGCCCCTTCGAGGCTTGTCACATCGATGCGGGGCTTCCTTTTTTTTACAGCCCCGGTCTTTACGTTCTCTGCGACTGACTTGTTGGAATGCCAAACGCGGTCGGGATCGGCTGCAATTTCCTCGAGCGTGCGGCCGCTCGCGACACTGGTGGGCTCCTCCTCGACGATCGTGCCTGCGGACTCGGGCTTGGCGAACTCATCACGCTCCTTGATGAGAAACCACGCTTTGTCTTCGTCATACTTCGGGCTGTGGCTGCGCACGAGCATCCAGCCGCCGTGCAGCTTCTCACCCTCGAGCTCGAACTTCAGTCGCCCTTTCTTGTAGTCCGCCACGGGATCGCCCTTGGGGATCCATACGCCGCGATCCCACAACAGAACGGTGCCTGCTCCGTACTGCTTGGGGGGTATCGTGCCTTCGAAGTCCCCGTATTCGATCGGATGGTCCTCGACATGCATCGCCAGCCGCTTGACGGAAGGATCCAGGCTCGGCCCCTTGGGAACCGCCCAGCTCAGCAGGACGCCATTGAGCTCGAGGCGAAAATCGTAGTGCATATGGCTCGCGCGATGTTTCTGGATCACGTACGCGAGCTCTTTGCCCTTGCGCTTGACCACGCGCCCCTTCGGTTCGGGCGTGATTCCGAAATTACGCTTCTTGTTATAAAGCTCGAGTGCCATGGCTCAGGACAGTCCTAAATGGTTGAAAGTGACTCCATATCCGGGCGGCATGCAAAAAACGAGCGCATTGCGGCCCTTGACCCGCCTCGGGCTGAACCCCGAACATCCGGTTACAGAAAAACGCGCGGTGTTCCGCACGCGCCAGGAGGAAGAATGCAGCAGATTATCGACCGCGGCCTGACCGAAGAGCAACGCATGATGCGGCAGACGATCCGCGCTTTCGTCGATCGGGACGTCATACCCTTCATCCGCAAGAACTGGCAGCTCGAGTGGGATATGAAGCCCGAGAACCGGCCGTCGGTCGAGTTGCTCGAAGGCGCTCACAAGATCGGCGTGCGCACGCTCGGCGTGCCGGAGGAATTCGGCGGCACGCCTGTGGACCCGAAGACCGAAGTGCAAACCTTTGCGATGATCGCAGAGGAGATCGCGCGCGGTGACTCCGGTCTTGCCGACAAGCTCGTGCAGATCTGGAAAATATCGATGCTCCTGCGCAATATCGCCCCCCGCCACCTGCAGGAGCGCTGGTTCCCGCGCATTGCGGACGACCCGACCTTTCTGCTCGCGCACTGCCTGACCGAACCGCGTGGCGCGTCGGATCGCTGGCTCCCGTACGACGTGCCGGAAGCGATGATGCATACGAAAGCCGCGCGGCGCGCCAACCAATGGGTGATCAACGGGCGTAAACAGTTCATCACCAACGGCTACGACGCAAAGCTTTACGTGGTGTACGCGACGACGAAGCCGGGAGCGGGCATCACGAAAGGCACGTCGAGCTTTCTCGTACCGCGCGATACGCCGGGTCTCACGGTCGCCCGCTGTAACGAGACGATGGGCGGACGCTTCATGAACAACGGGGAGATCGTCTTCGAAGACTGCGCCGTGCCGCAGGATCATTGCCTCGTGCAGGACGTGGCAATGACCAAAGCGGGCATCTACTTCAAACCCGGCAAGATCATCGTAGCCGCGAAGAATCTCGGCGTGGGCATGGCGGCGTTCGAGCGCACTGCCGACTACGTGCAGAACTATGTCCAGGGCGGGCGCATTCTTATCAAGCACCAGGCTGTGGCAACGCGGCTTGCCGACATGGCGACGAAGCTCACAGCCGTGCGCGCCCTGCTGAAAGAGGCGACACGTGCGGTCGATGCGCAATCGCACGATGCCGAAGCGCTCTGTAATATGGCCAAGATGTTCGCTTCCGTGGAGATCTTCCAGGTGTGTCAACACGCGATGGAGCTCCACGGCGGCAATGGCGTCATGCTGGATTTCGGGATCGAGAAACTTCTGCGCGATGCCTCACTTTTTCTGCATCGCGACGCGACTGTCGACATCTCGCGATTTAAAATTGTCAAAGCAATGTTTCCCAATACTGCGGGCGTCTACGCAGGGCCTGAAAAATGACGCCGCTCCGCGACTCACAACATTCGGCGCCTGCACTTATCGACTTGATCAGTGGACATCTGCAATCCCAAATTCCAAAATGGTCGCGCGTCATCCGCGAGGCCAACATCAAGCTTTGACATAGACCGAGGAGAACAAACATGACATTGAAACACGCTTGCGTAAATCGGCTGCTCGCCGCCGCGCTCACAGCGCTAGTGACCTGCGCGGCGCCTTACGCCGTGGCACAACCGGCGTATCCCACGAAGAACATCACGATCATCATGCCGTACACCGCAGGTGGATCGTCGGACGTATTGACGCGCGCCGTGGCCAAGCTGCTCGGCGAGGCGTGGGGTCGCAACATCATTGTGGACAACCGCCCCGGCGCAAGCGGGATGATCGGCGCCGAAGTGGTGGCTAAAGCGCCGCCCGATGGCTATATGCTGCTCGGTACGACATCTTCTTATCCCGGGACGGTCGCCGTGCGCGCAAAGCTGCCGTTCGATCCCGCTGCGTCATTCGTTCCGGTCGCGATGATCGCCCGTGCACCGATCGTGCTGGCCGTTCATCCTTCAGTGCCGGCGCGCAATGTGAAGGAGTTCGTCGCGCTCGCGAAGAAGCGGCCGCTGACCTACTCGTCTTCGGGCACCGGCGGGAACAATCACATCGCGATGGAGCTTTTCGCGATGGCCGCCGGCATCAAGATGACACATGTGCCCTACAAAGGCATCGCGCCGGGCGTCATCGCGCTCGTGTCCGGCGAAGTCGAAGCGATCATCGCGAGCTCTCCTGCGGTGATGGCGCAGGTCAAAGCCGGCAAGGCGCGTGCACTCGGCGTGAGCAGTGACAAGCCCACACCCCTGGTCCCCGGTTTACCGGCGATTGCGCAGTCTGGGGTGCCCGGTTTCACGTATGAAAACTGGTGGGGGATATTCGCTCCGGCAGGCACGCCCGGCACCATCGTGAGTGCGCTGAACGCGGGCGTGAACAAGGTTCTGGTCAGCCCGCAAATGAAGGAATTCCTGGATCGCGAAGGGGCCGAGGCGGCGCCGATGTCGGTCGCGCAGCTTGCCGATCTGCTTCCGAAGGAGATCGCGCGTTATCGCAAAGCGGCTCAGGCGGCGGGTTTGCAACCGCAGTAAGTTCCACGCTGTTCTTCCGCCGCACTCCGGGCGCAACGGCACGATGATGCGGCTATCGCCGCGAAGTACAATTTCGGCATGACAGCGAACACAGCACGTCCGGCAGCCGCCGCAGGCACGACAGCTCTCGGCGATCTCACTGTGAATCGCCTGGGATTCGGCGCAATGCGCGTGTGCGGTGCGGACATCTGGGGCGAGCCCAGGGACCGCGTCGTCACACGCCAGGTGCTCAGGCGTGCGTATGAGCTGGGTCACACCTTCTTCGACACGGCTGACAGTTACGGGCCGCACGTGTCCGAGACGCTGATCGCCGAAGCGCTCTATCCGTACCCGAAAGACCTGGTGATCGGAACCAAAGGGGGCCTGGTTCGGCCGAGCCCGAAAGAATGGGTCGCGTGCGGGCGGCCGGATCATCTGCGGCGCGCACTCGACGGCAGCCTCAAGCGCCTGAAGCTCGAACGCATCGATCTCTACCAGCTCCATGCGCCTGATCCTTACGTAGCGTTCGCTGAATCGATGACGACGCTGGCCGACATGCAACGTGCCGGAAAGATTCGTCACATCGGCATATCGAACGTCACCGTGAAGCAGCTCAACGAAGCGCGCAGCATCGCGCCGATCGTATCGGTGCAGAACCAGTACAACATCGAGAACCGCGCCGACGAAGACGTGCTGCTCGCGTGCGAGCAGGCGGGGATCGCATTTATTCCCTGGTATCCGCTCGGCGCCGGAAAAGCACTGCGCGCGGCAAGCGTGAAACGGATCGCGGCACGATTGCGTGTAACGCCCGCTCAGGTCGCGCTCGCGTGGCTGCTCGCCCGCTCGCCGGTCATGCTGCCCATACCGGGAACCGCCTCGCTCAGGCATCTGGCAGAAAATGCTGCAGCCGCGGAGATCAGATTGCTGGAAGCGGACGTCGCGGAGTTGTCCTGATCGATGCGGGCAATGCGCAGCGGCCGGCCGTATGCAGAAGCGTTTGCTGCCCGCGTTCGATCACTGCTGCTTCACGCCGGCCGCTTTCACGACCCGCCCCCAGCGCTCGGTGTCGGTACGTATCTTCACTCCAAGCTGTTCCGGCGTAAGCGTTTCCGGATCGACGCCAGCTGAAATCAGCTTTGACTGAATATCTGGAGCATTGATCGCCTTGACCGACTCCTGGTTGAGCAGATCGATGATCGGCCGCGGCGTACCCGCGCGGGTGAGAATCGCGTACCACGAGCCGGCTTCGTATCCGGGCACCGTCTCCGCTACCGCCGGCGTGTCTGGAAGCACGGCCAACCGTTTCGGGCTCGTCACCGCCAGCGCGCGCACCTGGCGTTGCTTGATATAGGGTAGCCCGGAAGAGAGCCCCGATATGAGCATCTGGATCTCACCCGCGACGACACCGACCAGTGCAGGGCCCGCGCCTTTATACGGCACGTGAGTGATGTTCACTCCGGCCATCATCTTGAAAAGCTCGCCCGCAAGGTGACCGGTGCCGCCCTGTCCCGATGAGGCGAAGTTGATCGTCCCGGGGCGCGCTTTCGCAAGTGCGATGAGCTCCTTCACCGAGTTGGCCGGCAATCCCGGATACACCATCAGCGCGAGAGGGCTGTTGCCGAGCAGCGCAACGGGCGTGAGGTCCCTCGTGACGCTGTAGGAAAGCTTCAAGAAGTGCGGTGCAATCGCTACCGTACCGTTGGCAGCGGCGCACAGTGTGTAACCGTCCGCCGGTGCGTGGGCGACGATGTCGCCAGCGACGCTTCCGCCTGCGCCGGGACGATTATCGACGACCACCTGCTGTCCCAACAACTCGGTGAGCCTGACGGCAAAGATGCGCGTGACCACGTCGGTGGGGCCGCCCGCGGCCTGCGCTACCACCATGCGCACCGGACGGCTTGGATAACCTTGCGCCGACGAGGCGTGTGGAAACGCCGCGATTGCGCCGAGAACGATCAGTAGTGCACCCGGATTGTTCATTGCCGTTGAAAGCGCGCGCGTGTCATGAAGTGCAATAATGTCAGTACCCGCATCGTTCAGTCACGCAGCGCACCGTATGAAGGCGCTGTGCGCCCGCGCAGTGCGTGACGTCGTGACCGATAACAAAATTGTTTTGGTCGGGAGGAGACCCGCTCAATGCCACTGAGAAAACGTGCCCGTGCAACGGGTTTAGTGCTCTGTCTATGCGCACTGTCGACACCGGGCACAGCCCTCTCTCAGCAGTATCCGACGCGAGCTGTGCGTATGGTCGTCGGCTTTGCGGCCGGCGGTGCGACCGATATCTCCGCGCGCGCCCTTGCGCAGAAAGTTTCGGATACGCTCGGACAGCAAGTCATCGTCGACAACCGCCCGGGCGCATCTTCGATGCTCGCTGCAGAGATCGTCGCGCGCAGTGCTGCCGACGGTTATACCCTGTTATTCGCCAACGCGACCATAGCGATGCCGACGCTTTTTGCAAAGCTGCCGTTCGATGTGCGCAAGGATCTGCTGCCAGTGTCACTGGCCGGTTATGGGCCCCTCGCCCTAACCGCGCACCCGTCACTGCCCGCGACATCAGTCAAAGAGCTCATAGGGCTTGCGAAACGGCGGCCCGGCGAGCTCAACTATGCTTCAGCGGGCGCAGGCAGCTTCACGCATCTGGCAATGGCACTGTTCGTGATCATGACCGATACGAACATCGTACATATTCCCTACAAAGGCGGGGCGCCTTCGGCAATCGCGACCATGAGCGGTGAATCGCAGGTCACCTTTGCGTCGGTGGGTGCGTCGATCCCGCCGGTGCGTCAGGGCAAACTGCGTGCGCTCGGCGTTTCCGGATTGCAGCGCAATACCGCCTTGCCTGAAGTACCGACCATCAGCGAAGCGGGCGTGTCCGGTTACGACGCGACCTCGTGGTACGGAATGTTTGCGGCTGGCAGCACGCCGTCACCCGTCGTTGTTAAATTGAGTGAACACGCAATGAAGGCGTTGAGCGACATGCAGTTAAAGGAGAGGCTCATCAGCCAAGGCATCGAGCCTGCAACGGGTGGTGCGGATGAATTTAATCCCTACTTCAGCGCTGAGATCACAAAGTGGGCGAAGGTGATCAAGGCTGCAGCGATCCCGCCACAATGAGCGGTGGCTACATACGCGCAGTGGAGGTCTTTAGGGCCCTCTCCCCTACTTCGGTGCGGAGGCTGCTCCTTGCTCGGGCGCCGAAGGCGCTGCCTGACTGGGCGGCGGAATAGAGCCCGCGGGTGCACCGGTGTATGCACCAGAGACCGGCACCTTATGGCCCTTGGAATACAGGCACTGTATATAGGCGAAGTCATAGCGTCGTTGCGAGTCATACATCGACGAAGCCACGGCGCCCGGCGGTTGAGCCACCTGTTTACCGGCGTACCGCTGGCATTCGGAGTCATCCATCTGGAATTGTTCGAGCGTTTTGCCAGTGCCGGGCAGAGCGGCGACACCCGGGCCCGTCGGAGCCACCGCGCAGGCGGCAACGGCGCAGAGCGCGCCCAGTGATACCCATCTCATCGTTCTAGCCCATTAAAAATATTAACCTGGCGGCAGCTGCGGTGCTACGCGCTCCCAGCCGGTGGCACATTCCGCGACGTAAGGAAAGTACGCGTTCGCGGGGCGGCAGTAGAGCCACTCACCTTGCGGCTGCTCCCCAGGATCGTTTTGTTCGATGTAGTACACAGGTTCGCCTGGGTAGACGCCCGCGACACGGTAGCCGGGATAGTCCCACCACGGCCATAAGGCGGGCGCAGCTGCGACGCCGCCCACGAAAAGTCGTGAGGTGCCGTGGTGACGCACGCCCGAAGGGTGTCCCGCCCTTGCGGCGCCCGAATGGTGCCCTGATCGTCCGCCGCCGCCCGAGCCGCCGTGGCCGCGGGCAAGCACAGGCTCACTTGCCAGCACTGCCGTTACGACAGTGAGGAGCACCCAACCTGCTCTGGAGAATTTCATTGCTGCACCTGCCACAAAGAACCAGACGGCGTCCCACGAGAGGTCATACGCCTGAGCACGAACTTGAGCCCTGCTGCGCATCCCCTTGTGCCGCATGCGCGAGATCTGATGCGCAAACAGTATTTGCCGCCTATATCTTCCATCCGATCCACTCGCACACCCCGCGGCCCATGATCCATTCCTTGTCCTGAGTGTTCAGCCACGGAATCTCTTCCGTAAACATCGTCACGTGCTGGCGGTAGGGTATCGGAGAGCGCGACAGGTCGCTCCCCCAGAACAGCCGCTGCGGGCCGAACGCGTCGTAAGCCTGCCGGATATATCCGTGCAGCGACCGATAGGGATACTTGTCGGTGGAATAGCACGGCAGCGCGCTGACCTTTGCTGCGACATTCGGCCGCTTCGCGATCGCGAGCAGCTTGTTGAACTCAGCAAAAGCGGCGGCGTCCTTTTTACTGCTCGACAGCGCAAGATGATCCATCACGAGCTTCAGTGCGGGATAACGCTGCGCTACGTCGTCGATCAGATGAACCAGCGCATGAGGGACCAGCACGTAAATCGGCACGCCTGCACGTTCGGCTTCGCCCCAGACCCAGTCCATGTGTCCCTCGGTGATGAGGCTTACGAGCACCGGTATATGGAACGTGAAGCGCAGCCCCAGCATGCCCGGTTGCTTGCGCCAGTTCGTGATCTGCCCCCGCGAGCGCGGATCCTGGGGATCGAGCCGGCCCATGGTCGCGAAACGCTGCGGATGCGAAACGGCCGCTTCGATGGCGAGATCGTTGCGGTCTCCCTCCCACGAGGGCGGAACGATCACGACGCGGTTCACACCCGCCGCGGCCATTTCGAGCAGCAACGCGTCCTTCCCGAGCGGCACCGGTCGTTGTGCTTCCG
Source organism: Betaproteobacteria bacterium (assembly GCA_028291945.1). Classification (GTDB taxonomy): domain Bacteria; phylum Pseudomonadota; class Gammaproteobacteria; order Burkholderiales; family SG8-41; genus JAQGMV01. The sequence continues at coordinate 26,094 of JAQGNH010000444.1, read as the reverse complement.
CGCGCTTCGGCCATGGACGCTGCGGCGTATCCGCACCCCAGATGTGAACTTGAGAATCGACGATCAGCACTCCCACCTCCACGCGTTATAGAACGAGATCATAGCAACATTGGCCATGCGAAGTCGCAGCGTGCCTTCGCGAGCCGCAACGTTCTGGAGGGTCACGATCACCACATCAGGCAAGCGCGAAATTTACTGCGGCGCCACGCGCTCCTTGAGCAGCTCGAAATTGGACGCGTCCATCTCGATCACGCGCGTGTTGATCTGCCGGTCGATTTCCACCACCGCGTCGTTGTGAGGCGTCGGAATTCCGAGCTCTTTGCCTTTGCGTGAAACGACGCCGCTGATGAACTCCATTTCACTCTTGCGACCTTTGATGTGATCATGGATCGGCGCCGTGCGTCCGTTGCTCACGTGGCCAAGCAGGGTTTTCATTGCCGTCACGAGGTTCTCCTCGCCGGAGCCTGCGAATTCGTCTGCGCGCAAGCCGAAGATCGGTTCCATGCGATAGCCCAGCGCCGCGCCGACGGCGAGCGATTCCTTCCCCAGCTTGACTGACATGTCGAACATCCCGGGCAGCGCAGCCGCATCGCGATTTCCCAATCCGAGCAATCCGAAAGGACCCATCGTCATGGTATTGGCGATGAGCTTCGTCCACTTGGCGCCATAGATGTTGTTCGTGACCTCGACGCGGCCCACCTTGCTCAGTATCGATTCGATTTCTTTCACGCGAGGCGTATAGAAGCCGTCAAGCTCGCCCACCGCGAACCACGTTGTGGTGCGCGTGGTATTGCGCTTGACAAGGCCCGGGGTAAAGATTTCGGCCGAAAGCTCCAGCACACAGCCCACGGTGCGGCTGCGTCCGACGATCGATGCAATCGAATCGTCGTTCATGCCGTTCTGAGTCGCGACGAGCACGCCCTCGCTCTTGAGGTACGGCTTGATGAATTCGGCAAGCCATCGGTGATCGTTTGATTTCACTGCGAGGAAAACGATATCGAATTCGACGTTGGCCGAAGCAAGATCGCATAGATGCAGAGCGCGCACGGGAACGTGCACCTCCCGATCGGTCATCTGTACGCGCACCCCCGAGTTCTGCAGCGCTTCGACCTGCGCAGGCCATTGATCGACGATCGTGACGTCATAGCCGCCTTGCGTGAGATCTGCGCCAATACTGCTTCCGATGGCGCCCGCACCCAGCACCGCTATTTTCCGCTGCATATGCAAGTTCCCCTCGTAGCTGAGTCGACATTGGTCCGCGATGTTAACCGATGTCTAGCTGCGCACGGCAGCACCCCTGGCGGGACATCCGCTCGTACTCAATCCAACGCTGCGGCGAGGTAATATGGGAGAAACATGGCAGGAGAAACACATGAAACTGCGCGGCCTTGATCTCATTCGAACAGGATTGTTTCTGGCGCTCTGCGCCGCAGCGATACCCGCGGCGTTCGCCCAGACGTATCCGACTAAACCCGTTCGCATCGTCGTCCCCTTTGCGGCTGGCGGGGGTGTCGACCTGACTGCGCGCATCCTTGCGCAAAGATTGACAGAGCGCGCAGGTCACACGTTTTTCGTCGAAAACCGCACCGGAGCGAGCGGCATCATCGGCACGGAGTACGTCGCCAAGGCCGCTCCTGACGGTTACACGCTGCTCGTCGGTTCGCAGACGACTCAGGCCGTCGTGCCCGCCATGTACGGGAAGGTCGGCTACGACGCGCTGCGGGATTTCGTCGGTGTGACGGAGATCGCGACCTCACCACTCCTTATCGTCGTGCATCCTTCGTTGCCGGTGAGAACGGTGAAGGATCTCGTCGCACTCGCAAAAGCACAGCCCGGACAATTGTCCTTCGGTGCGGCCTCGGGAGGCACTCCGCATATGGCGGGCGAATTGTTCAAGCTGAGCGCGGGTGTCGATCTGCTCTTCGTGCCGTACAAGGGTGAAGGACCGGCTGTCGCAGACGCCATGGGCGGTCAGATCTCGATGGTGTTTTCGAATTTGCCCGTATCGCTGCCGCTCGCCCGCTCCGGCAAGCTGAGAGGCCTCGCGGTGACATCGCTGCAGCGGGTTTCAACGGCGCCGGATATACCGACGGCTTCGGAGTCCGGGCTGCCGCAATACGAAGCGAGTACGTGGTTCGGGTTATTCGCACCCTCTGCGGTGCAGCGGGACATCGTCACCAAGCTCCACGCGGAATCAGTCGCGGCGCTCAACGTGCCCGAGGTGAAAGGCCGGATGGCCGCACAGGGTCTGTTCGTCGTGGCCAACACGCCGGACGCATTCGCCGCCCACCTGAAAAAAGAGATCCCGCGCTGGGCGAAGGTCGTGAAGGACTCGGGCGTTAAACCAGAGTGACACGCGACAAGGTGCGCGCTCGATGCAGCGGTCGCTCAGTCTGACGAAGCCGCTCGTCACACGTGCCGGCGTATGCGTAAAGCGATTCTGCCGAGTATGTGCCCGCGCGCTAGCCGTTCGTGAGCGCGAGCCGCTTGCGCCAGCGGATAGGCAGCTGCGACGACCACGCGTAACCGTGCTTCGGCTGCCGCGCGGCCCAGGCGCGTGAACTGTCCCGGGCTCGCCTCTGCGTCGTACGCCTGCATGCGGATGCCGTCGCGACGGCGCGGCTCGGGCTCGACGCCGTTTGGATAGGCGACCCGGCCACCCGTCTTCACGCAATCAATCATGCGCTCGAGCGCCTCTCCGCCGGCCAGTGCAAGCACCGCATCGAGACCGCCCGGCGCAAGCTCACGCAGCTCCTCGATCGCGTTAACACTGCGCGCCTCGATCACGGCATCGGCGCCGAGCGCCTGCACGAGCCGCGTCGCCTGGCGTCCGGACGCGGTTCCGAGCACGCGCGCATTTCTGAGCTTTGCAAACTGCACCGCAAGCGTGCCGACTGCGCCTGATGCGCCGAACACCAGCACGGTCTCACCGCGTTTGACGTTCAGATGCCCGTCGATGCCTTGCAGCGCAGTGAGTGAGGTCACTGCACCGGCGCCAGCCTGCAACAGATCGAGCAGCACAGGTACATGGCCGACGCGTGCTGCGTCTACAGCAACATACTCGGCGTAAAAGCCGCCTTTAGGGTTGGCATAGTGGTACGCCCATACGCGGTCACCGAGATTAAATCGACGTACGCTGGAACCCTTGGCGACGACGACGCCCGCGCCGTCCGTCCCGATGACCAGGGGAAAGCGCGCTCGTCCATACGGCCGCCATGAACCGTCGCGCACTTCTGCGTCCCACACTCCCACGCCGGCTGCGTGCATCTCGATCAGCACTTCGCGTGAACCGGCATCGGGCACGGGAAGTGTGTGCAACGTGAGCACCTCGGGTGGACCGAATCGATCGATCGCCGCCGCATTCATCGTGTCCGGAAGAACGGGGGCACGTGCTTTTGCCGAAGTGCGGGCCATCGGGTTTACGCGTCGAATCAGAGCATCTCGAGCGGTTGCGGGCCATTCGGAGGCGGAAAGATTCGATCGAGCTCGGCGAGCTGCTTCGGCGTCAAGCGGATCTTCAATGCGCCCAGGTTCTCCTGCAGCCGCTCGCGGTGGGCGGCTTTCGGAATGACGATGATGTCGTCGTCCTTGAGCAACCACGCAAGTGCGGCCTGCGCGGGCGTCATGCCGTAGCGCTTGGCGAAATCGGCGAGCGCCGGTTTGCGCAGGATTCTGCCTTGCTCGATGGGTGAATAGGCCATCACGGGTATTCGCCGCTCGCGCAGCCACGGCAGAAGATCCCACTCGATTCCGCGGCGTGCGAGGTTATACAGGACCTGATCCGTTTGCACCTCGCGCCCGCCCGGCACCGACCACAATTCGTCCATGTCATCGACATCGAGATTGCTCACACCGTAGTAGCGGATTTTTCCGGACTGCTGCAGAGTCATGAACGCGGCCATGGTTTCGGCCAATGGAATGTTGCCGCGCCAGTGCAGAAGATACAAATCGAGGCGGTCGGTTTTAAGGCGCTGCAGACTCCGCTCGCACGCAGCGACTGCACCCCGGCGCGAAGCGTTGTGCGGATAGACTTTGCTTACCAGGAACACTTCGTCACGGCGGCCGGCAATCGCTTCGCCAATCAGCTCCTCTGCTTTGCCTTCGCCATACATCTCGGCGGTGTCGATCAACGTCGCGCCGAGATCGAGCCCCAGTCTGAGCGTGGCGATTTCTTCCGCTCGCATTCGCGGGTCCTCGCCAATGTGCCACGTGCCCTGACCGAACGCAGGGACGCGCTCGCCGGCGGGCAATGCGACTGTTTTCATGGAAGCTTTCGAGCGGAGCATGTCCAAGAGCGCACGTGGAGCTCGGGCAGATCGGTGTTCGCATGAGGCGCGAGCCGAATCATGATGTGGCCGGTCGTTACCGGCGGCAAGCTCGAACCCGCACACGCATGTCGGGTTCTTGCGTTTATGTAAGGGCTGCCAATTGACTGCATAATGCGGCGTTGGCTTTCAGGGCGGAGGAGAAGAATGAACGGCGCGGAAAGTCTCGTGCGCACACTGGTGGTGAACGATGTCGAGGTCAGTTTCAGCAATCCGGGTACCTCCGCAATGCATTGCGTCGCTGCACTCGATAAGGTCGAGGGCGTGCGGCACGCAGCGCGGACCCTTGCTGATCGAGTTCAGGCTTTGAGGCGAAGACGCGATGAGTGAACCGCGCACGATGCTGGACAAGATCTGGTCGCAGCACGTCATCGTGCCGCGACCCGGTGGTGAGGAGCTCCTGTTCGTCGACCTCAATCTCGTTCACGAAGGTGGAACGTTTCTCGCGTTCGACCAGCTTCGAATCGAAGGACGCAAAGTCCGCAAGCCTCAGCAGACACTGGCCGTGACGGATCATTATCTTCCCAGTATCAATCGCGCTGCCGGGATTGCAGGCATTACGAATCCAGAGATCCGCAACGTAGTGGAATGGCTGAGCCAGAACACGCGCGAGTTCGGCATCGCTCATATCGGTATGGACGATCCCGCGCAGGGTATCACGCATGTGATCGGCCCCGAGCTTGGGCTTACCCAACCCGGGCTCCTCATCACGTGCTGCGACTCGCACACGGCGACACAAGGCGCGATGGGCTCGCTTGCCATTCCGATAGGACAGTCCAACCAGGAGCGTCACGTGCTCGCAACGCAGACGTTGTGGCAGCGCAAGCCCAGGAACATGCGCATCAACATCGAGGGCACGTTGCCGCAACACGTAACTGCGAAAGACGTGATCCTTGCGATCATTGCACGTATCGGCATCGGCGGCGCGGTGGGTCATGCGGTGGAGTACGCGGGCTCGACGATACGGGCGATGTCGATGGAAGCGCGTCTGACGATCTGCAACATGTCGATCGAAGCCGGCGCACGCATCGGCATGGTTGCACCGGACGACACCACCTACGCATATTTGCTCGGCAGACCGTATGCACCCAAAGGCGCGGACTGGGAAGACGCGATCCGTCACTGGCGTACGCTGCCTTCGGATAACGATGCGCGCTTCGAGCGTGAGCTCGCGATAGACGTGACAACACTCGCCCCGATGGTGAGCTGGGGCACGAGCCCCGAAGACGCCTCACCGATCACTGCGTGCGTGCCTGATCCTGCATCGATCGATGATAGCGACCGTCGTCGCCGTGTCGAGCGTGCGCTTCAATACATGCAGCTCGCGCCCGGCACACCGCTTTCGGGGATTACGGTGGATCGCGTTTTCATCGGCTCCTGCACCAACGCACGCATCGAGGATCTGCGTGCGGCCGCCCAGGTGGTCGAGGGGCGACGCACGGTTGTGCCTGCGATGGTCGTCCCGGGGTCGACCGCCGTAAAGCTTCAAGCCGAATCCGAAGGCCTCGACCGCATCTTTCTCGAAGCCGGTTTCGAATGGCGCGACTCGAGTTGCTCGATGTGTGGCGGCTCGAACGGCGACACAGTTCCCCGTGGCGCGCGTTCGGCGTCGACCACAAACCGCAATTTCGAGGGGCGGCAGGGCCCCGGCGCGCTCACGCACATCATGAGCCCGGCCATGGCCGCAGCCGCAGCGGTCACCGGCAGACTGACCGACGTGCGTGCGCTCGCGAGGTGAACGGATGGAGCCCTTCACCACGCTCACCGCGATCGCCGCACCGCTGGACATCGCCAAAATCGATACCGGGATGATCGTGCCGGGACGCTTTCAACGCATCCGCCGCCGTCCTGGACACACCGATTACTCAAACGTCTTTCTGCACGACCTGCGTTTCGACGAGCACGACCAGCCAAGACCGGCTTTCGTGCTCAACCAGCCTGCATACTGTGGAGCACGCATACTCGTTACAGGGCCCGATTTCGGCTGCGGCTCATCGCGCGAAAGCGCAGCGTATGCGGTTCTCGATTTCGGCGTGCGTGCGCTGATTGGAGCGAGCTTCGGCGACGTTTTCGTCGGAAACTGCATGCAGAACGGAATCGTGCCGGTCGTTCTGACTGCGAGTGAGGTGCGAGGACTCTGGCGTCAGCTCGAGTCAGCGCCGGGTTCGACCCTAACCGTAGACCTGCCTGCGCAGACGGTGACGGCGCCGGATGGCGCACGACACGCTTTCGATCTTGACGCGACTCGCAAGGAGCGCCTCATCAAAGGCCTCGACGATGTCGGCGTAACCCTCGAGCACCTGCCCGAGATCGAAGCTTTCGAGGCGGCGTATCGCAGAAAAATGCCCTGGCGGGCCACAATAATGTGAGGAGGAGTCCATGCGCTGTACTGCGCTGCTGATCGCTCTGTTTCCAGCTCTCGTTTCGGCCCAGGTCCCACAGACCGGCTGGAAACCCGAGCGCCCCGTCGAGCTCATCGTCGGCGCTGCGCCGGGTGGCGCGAACGACCGCATCGGACGCTCGATGCAGCGCATGTTGCAGGATGCGAAGCTCGCGAACCCGGTGAACGTCGTTAACAAGCCCGGCGGTGGACAGGCCGTTGCGTTTGCGTATCTGAACGGCCATCCGGCCAATGCGCACTATCTCGGCCTCGCCTCCTCGAGCTGGCTCACCACGATCGCGGCCAGTCGCGGCACGCTGACCCATCGCGACGTCACGCCGATCGTCAAGATGCTCGACGAGTACCAGGTTTACTTCGTACGCGCGGATTCGCCTATCAAGACCGCGCGCGATATCGTCGAGCGTCTTCGGAAAGATCCCGCGTCGCTGTCATTCGGCTTTTCCACGGCAGCAGGCAATCCGCTGCACATTTCGATCGCGACGCTCGCGCGACAGGCCGGCGCCGATCCGACAAAAATCAAGGCCGTCGTGTTCAACTCAGGCGCCGACACGGCCATACAGGTCGCCGGCGGTCACCTCGATGTGGGTGTGCAAAGCCCCGGTAGTGCTTCTCAGCTCGCGCAGGCTGGAAAAATCCGCATCATCGCCGTCGGCGCGCCTAAGCGTCATCTCGGCCCGCTTGCAAACGTCCCGACGTTGCGCGAGCAGGGTGTCGCTGTCGATGCGAATGTCTTCTATACCGTGTTCGGTCCCAAGGGTCTCGACGAGGCGCAGACCGCGTACTGGGACCAGGCGATCTCGCAGGTCATGCAAAGCGACTACATCAGGAAAGACCTCGAGCAGAATTACTGGACCATTGAGCTGATCGGTCACCGCGAGCTCCCCGCTTTCCTCGAGCGCGAGCACGAAAACTACCGACGCGCGCTGGCAGAAATGGGAATGCTCAAGTAGCGCCCTCGCCCAGCATGAGCCCTCGCGCCGGCCTGCAGTCGCTTGCGCTCGCTCTGCTGCTGACATCGCCGCAGGGGTTCCCAGCGGAGCGCGTTCGGATCGCTGAGGCGACCAGCTTCATCATGTCCGCTAAGGCGGACCTGAATGCATCTCACGATCTTGTCCTTTACGCTCACACTTTCCTGGGCACGCACTGGCGGACGGACGTGATCATACAGGCTGTCACCGAGGCTGCGCTTCTCATCGCGCCATGCGGCGTTCATGTCAAGCGGCTCGAGCTGCGCACGATCGAAGCACCACGCGCCTTTCATTTCTATTCTACCCAGCAGTCACGTGAGCTCCTGCGCGTGCTGGAGGTGCCGAAGCCGGCATTCTTTTTCGTCGAAGACACTTACAACCGCCCTGCTTTCGATGCGGAGGCGATTGGACTCGCCAATTCGAAGGGACGTCCGGAGCTCGCAAATACCGTCTGGGTTGCGTACGGCGCCCGCGACCTTTCTCAAGCGCTCGCGCACGAGCTCGTTCATGTGCTCTCCGACAGCGGAGCCCATAGCAATGAACCGGGCAATCTCATGCGCGATGAAACGGCGCTTGCGAATAGCTCGCTCTCCGGGACGCAGTGCGAGCGCATACGTGCGCAGGGCGTCGCGAATGGACTGCTGGCGCCGCGCTGAGGATAAAGCGCGCATATCAGAGAGAAGGATACGAAGCAAATTGTTCGACTCGTGCACGGCTGCCCCCCTTTTCGCTCATGGGTATAATTGGCGGACCCCGCAAAACGTGAAATGCCTATATGTCGAGCAATGGCAGCGTGTTGATCGTCGAGGACGATCGCGATATACGCGAAATGATTGCCGAATATCTCGGCGGGCACGGCTACGAGGTCTGTCAGGCGCAAAGCGGCGGCGACATGCGGCGCTCGATCCGCAGCAGTTACTGGCTCTGCTGAAGGCCCACCTGCGTACCGCATCCGCTGAGCGTTGACGCATCGATGTATTCGAACTGGAATATTTGCGTAATCGCACTTCTGCTCGTCAGCGGCTGTGCCATGCCGGCTCGTCAGGCAGCCACTCACGGGTCCCGCCATTCTCACCAGTTTCGACAACCGCCGGATAAAGCCGCAGCGTGTTTCGCACGCAACGCAGAAGAGCACAGCAGCGCGCTGGTCTCCGAGGTGCGCACAGGCCAGGACACTGCGCACGTCATCGTCCGTGTGAAGAATGGCGTCACTTACGCGACGGCCGACTTCGAACGGATGGGTAACGGTTCCAGGGCGAGTGTCACGTTGAACGTCACGACCAGCAGCCGTCAAAGCGATCTGCTCGATGCACTGACCGAGGGCTGCTGAAGCATGGGCGCAATGCACCGCTACGCGGTCTACGAGACGCAACCCATGCTGAGCGCGCTTGAAGACGAGGGCTGCGCGTTCGTGCCCGGAGTATTGTCAGCGCAGCAGTGTTCGGCCGCGCGCGAGATGATCGATGCCCTCGAGCCGATCGGCTGGGATGAAGTGCAGGGCTGCGCGGACGCGCACCGTGCTGCGCGCTTCATGGATCGCTATCTGTGCATTTTCAATCGTGATCCGTACTGGCTGCAGTTTATCGATCGTCCCGGCTTGATCGATCTGGCTCAGGCGGCGCTCGGATCCGATTGCCACCTCATCGGCATGACCGCATGGAGATCACATCCGGGGCACAAGGCCGAGCCGTTTCATGTCGATTACCTGCCGCTCGCGTCCCGCGAAGGCGGACTTCCCGAGGCCCTGCGCGTGCCGATGTTCATACTCACGCTTCATTTTTATCTATCCGAGTTCACCTCCGATCTGGCGCCCACCCGCGTGATTCCAGGCAGCCATCGCGCAGGCCGTGCGCCCCGCGATATGGAAACGCGATGGCAGGCGCGCGAGCCGCACGTCGTGCTCGCCGGCGTCGGTGATGCGCTCGCGTTCCGCAGCGATGTGTGGCATGCCGGGAGTGACAATCGCACCGCCAGCGATATCCGGTACCTGCTGCAGGTACATTACGGCCGGCGCGAGATGGCGCCGCACTTTTCACCCTTCATGAGCTGGCGCTTCAATCCTGCCGTGCTCGCTGCCGCGTCGCCACGGCAGCGGCGGCTGCTCGGTGATCACGATCCCGGGGCCTACGACTAATCGCTGATCCGAAAAAATGTCGGTGTACGTAACAGGCTGCGGCGGTTCGGCCGCTTCGCATTTGGAATTCCCGAGGACCGCTTGCTATACTGTATGTATTTACAGTCTAGCATTCGATGTGCGACGTGATCGAGTATGTCCGCGACGGCGAGCGCATGCTCGTTTATTTCGACATGCACCACCCCGAGCTGCCGGTACGCAGACGCTGTGGTGCAATCGACTTCGTCACGTGGGGGGCCCGCGGAGATCGCTACCTCAGCGACGACAATACGCCCGGCTACCTGCTCAAGTTTCCTCTCGGGGGACGCGCAACGCGCGAGTCCGTTCTTTCCGGCGCATGGGAAAAATTCGAGCCGCGCCCCGTGCGTATCGTCGCGTCACGGTTCGCGCTCGCGCATCCGCAGCTCGGACCGGTTTTCTTCGCTCTGGCGCGCGGCGAATATATCCAGGGTTTGCTCGCACAAACCGGCGCGCAGAGAAGGGTCTATATCGTTACAGTCGACGCGCCCGCGGAACATTCGGAACAATGGAGCGAATGGCCGCGCATCATCACGAGCCGCCAACGCGCCCTTTAGCTTTCTGCCTGGTTTATGCTTCGCGCCTGCTTGTTCATCGATAGCGGAGTTATTCAATGCGCTTTGTCATAGCCATTGTCGTTGCACTGTTCGGGCTGGTCTCGTACTACACGACGACCTCTCAAAATCCGATCACGGGCGAAAAACAACATATACGGCTCACACCAGACCAGGAAATCGCGCTCGGCCGTCAGCTCGCGCCCCAGATGGCGGCGCAGCTGGGTGGGCTCTCGCAAAGTGAAGCGCGCGAAGTCGTGAAACGCGTCGGTGCAAAAATCGTGTCCCAGTCGTCCGCGTCGCGCAGCCCCTACAAGTACACCTTTTATCTGCTCGCCGATCGCAAAACCGTGAACGCATTCGCGCTTCCAGGAGGACAGGTATTCATCACCGAAGCATTGATGAACGTGTTCGGGCGCGAGGACGAGGTCGCCGGGGTGCTTGGACACGAGGTGGGCCATGTACTGGCACGCCACTCCGCCGAGCGTCTTGCGAAGCAGCAGCTGACACAGAATCTGATCGGTGCGGTCGCGGTTGGAAGCGGCAGCTATGATGCCGCGCAGCTTGCACAGCTCGCAGGCAGCCTGATCAACATGAAGTACGGACGTGAAGACGAGCTCGAGGCCGACACGCTCGGTTTGCGATTGATGCGTGAATCGGGCTACGATCCCCGGGCAATGATCGCCGTCATGGAGAAGCTCGAGAAGGCTTCGGGCGGTGCGCGTCAGCCCGAGTTCTCGAGCACGCACCCCAGCCCCGCCAATCGCATACAGCGCATCAAAGAGCAGCTCGACAAAATACCTCAGTAGTCATTTCATGGACCGCTTGTTTTTTGTGATCGGGGCAGTGTCCGCATGCATCGCAGTGGCCGCAGGCGCTTTCGGCGCACATGCACTGAAGAGCCGATTGTCTGCAGACATGCTTGCTGTCTTCGAGGTCGGCGCCCGTTATCAGATGTACCATGCCCTCGCGCTCCTCGCCTGTGCGTGGGCGGTGACGAAATGGCCTGGGACACTGGTGAGTGCCGCCGGGTGGCTTTTCATCTTGGGCACGCTGCTCTTTAGTGGCAGCCTGTACGTACTCAGCCTGACGGGCCTCCGTTGGCTCGGGGCGATCACGCCGCTCGGCGGCATCGCATTGCTTGCAGGCTGGATTTGTCTGGCGGCGGCAGCGATCAAGTCGTAGGACTCGCGTTGCGTCGCGCGTTCGACGCTTGAGCCGGGTGCTTCAGCTTTACGTATCATGCGCCATGCGTGTCCCTTTCCCCGCGGCTCTCTCCGGGCCCGCCATTTGCCTAGCGTGCCGCATATGTCGGAAATAAAAACGATAGGAGTCCTCACGAGTGGCGGGGATTGCGCCGGCTTGAATGCCGTCATTCGCGCAGTCACCTATCATGCGATCCAGTTCTACGGTTGGAAGGTGCTCGGAATCCTCGATGGCACCGCAGGCTTGATCGACCGGCCCGTGCGCTACCGCGAGCTCACCATCCCTACGTTCGACAGCGGGCTTCTACGCGAAAGTGGCACGTTTCTCGGCACGACCAGCAGGGGCAATCCGCTGCGTCACGAGATGCCGGACGGCACCTTTCGCGATCTCTCCCCCGAGTTCGCCGAAGGTGTAAGGCAGCTCGGCCTCGATGCACTGATCGTGATCGGCGGTGACGGCTCGATGCGCATTGTGTCCAAGCTCTGCGAGGCCGCGAACATCGCTATGGTGGGCGTGCCGAAGACGATCGACAACGACGTGCAGGGGACACAGTGGTCGGTCGGATTCGCGACGGCGCTCACGGTCGTAACAGAAGCGCTCGACCGCCTGCAACCGACCGCTGCCAGCCACCACCGGGTGATGATGCTGGAAGTCATGGGACGCGACACGGGCCACATCGCCCTGAATGGCGGTATCGCTGGCGGCGCAGACATCATTCTCGTACCCGAGCTTCCCTACACCGTTGCAGGGGTCGCACGACGCATCCGCGACCTGTTGTCCCAAGGGCGAACGCATGCCCTCGTGGTAGTCGCCGAAGGCGTCAAGACAGAAGATGGAGAAAAGGCCTCTGCCCCTGATGCGAATGGCCACTGTCGCTATGGCGGCGTTGGCCACTACTTGATGGATAAACTCGCGCCGCATACGGGCGCCGAGATCCGGGTCACGATACTGGGGCACGTGCAGCGCGGCGGCACACCTTCGCCGCGCGATCGACTCCTCGCTTCAGCGTTCGGCGTGCACGCGGTCGAGCTCGTCGCGCAAGGCCGCGTTTCGCGCATGGTGGCGTGGCGCGAGAATGGCGTCATCGACGTGCCGCTCTCGGAGGTCACGATCGGGCCCCGCGCTCTTGACCTGAACGATCCGCTCATACGCACGGCGCGCGGTCTCGGCATACACCTCGGCGAGCAGCGCGCCAAAAATCGCGATTGACGCGCCGTGCCCTGATGCCCTTATGATGGAAGGAACCGCAATGGTTGTAACACCGTTGTATGCTGGCCTGCTTGGCTTGTGGCTGCTCGTCCTCGCGATGCGCGTGATCCACTACCGCAGCGCTACGCACATATATCTCGGCGATGGCGGCAATCCCAGTTTGTTACGCGCCACTCGGGGACAGGCGAATTTCGTCGAGTACGTGCCGCTCGCATTGCTGCTGTTTGCGATCCTCGAGATGAGCCGGTTTTCGATTTACCTTCTCCATGCGCTCGGCATCACATTGGTCGTCGCACGCCTACTTCACGGCTACGCGTTCGCTTTCACTGCCGAATTCAAGTTCGGACGTTTCTGGGGCGCTATCCTGACGTTCATCGTGGTCGCGATCGAAGCGGTGCTCTGCATCTATCAATCCTACCGGGGCCACATGGTCTGGTTCGCAACCTAGACGCCGGCCGTTCGTTGACTGCATGGCTTCACGGAATCGCACGTTGCGGCTCGCCGCGACGCATACTCTCCAATGCACCTCAGTCGCAGGTTCATGGGATGCCGAGCCGGCTTGGCGTCGGGCTCGCGTCGAAAAGCGAGGCGCTCGGCAATGAGCGTGCCGCCGTGCCGCCGCTCAGCAGTCTCCGACACTTTCGCAGAATGCCGATTTGTCTCCAAGAAACGTCGGTCGAGGCAAATTACAGCCCTGAATAGGCACGAAACTTGGAGTCTCCAGGGTTGCCCGGGCTAATACAGCTTCCGGAACAACCCATGAGGAGTGCCTGATATGAAGACGTTTGAACTGAAAAAATCGATTCGGCTGGCGGCCTTGCCAGTCATTTGCGCGGGCTTACTCTCCGCTTGCGCCTCCTACGAGCATGAGGTGGTTCACCGCACGACAGCCGCACCACCAACCCGCGTTATAACGCTGTTCGATCAACTCGACACCAACCGTGACGGCTTTCTGAGCAGAGCCGAGGTCGAACCCCTGGGGTTACCGGTCTCTGGATTTTCCTTCGAAGGCCTGGATATCAACCGGGACGGCTTCCTGAGCCGATCGGAAGCTTCAGCCCTGATCGCGTCGACGCAAGTGAGCGGTGGCCGCTGGGTGGTGATTACCAGGGCCTCGTTCGACGGGCTCGACGTTGACCGCGACGGGTTTCTGACGCGCAGAGAAGCCGAACCCGTCATGAACGGCGCAATGTTCGAGCGCTACGATACGAACCGCGACGGCTTTCTCAGCCGGTCGGAAGCCGATCCGTTCTTTCGCCCCGACGTAGGCAGTACGAGCGGCGCCTCGGGCGGTACCCTCTACGGCCCGCGCTGATCGGCGTAGAGGCAGAAAGACCCTAGGCCCCGCGGCGGTCACAGCAAAGTGACCGCGGCCGGGTCGGGCGCGGCCATACGCGGGCAGGTTTTCGCTCGCACCAGCGCGATCGACTCACGAAGTGGTCGCGTACCGCTATTTGCGCCGTCGCAGTCCTCGGATTAACCTTGCCGTACGCAAATGTTTAGGACATTCGGGGACTCTATGAGACTGACCACAAAAAAATCGACCGTTACCCGCATTCGGCCCGCCCGACTGCCCCGCGGTGTGGATGCGGCGGAATGGGATGCGCGCTGCGAGCTCGCCGCCGCGTTTCGCATCGCGGCAAGCCTGGGCTGGACCGATATGCTGGGCACGCACTTTTCGCTACGCGTGCCCGGGCGCGACAATGAGTTCCTGATCAACCCGTACGGACTGCTGTTCGATGAAATCACTGCGTCTTCGCTCGTGAAAATCGACGTTGATGGCCGGAAGCTGTCCGAATCGCAGTATGAAGTGAACCGCGCAGGTTTCGTGATCCATAGTGCCGTTCACATGGCGTCAAATCACGCGCACTGCGTCATGCATTGCCACACCAGCGCCGGCGTAGGCGTGTCTTCTCAGAAACACGGCCTGTTGCCGATCACGCAAATGGCGCTCACGGTACTGGGCGAGGTGCGTTACCACGACTACGAGGGCGTCGCAGATGCCGAAGACGAGCGCGCGCGCATCGTCGAGGATCTCGGCGATGGCACGATTCTCATCCTGCGTAACCACGGCACGCTCACCGTAGGCGCTACCGTTGCCGAAGCCTTCGCGCGCATGAATCGCATCGAACGCGCGTGCCGCTTTCAGCTTGCGACGCTTACCGGCGGCGCGGAGCCGAACCCGATTCCTCGAGAGATCGTAGACTACACAGCGCAGCAGGGTCGCGAGCTGAGTGCGACGGGCCGCGGATCGGGCGGCAAGCTGCTGTGGGCTGCGCTGAAGCGCAAGCTCGATCGCGAAGACCCCGGTTACCTCGCCTAGCATTATGGACGTGCGGCAACTCGGTCCCGGATTTTTTGCTGAAGTCCGCGGCGTCGGCCTCGCCGACGTTGCGCAGAATGATGCAGCGTACGCAGCCGTCAGAGCCGCCTTCGAAGAATACTCGGTTTTGCTCTTCCGCGATCAAGCAGTCACGGACGAGTTGCAGGCTGCCTATTCCCGCCGTTTCGGACCACTGGAAGTGGCAAAAGCGGCATCGCTCGGCGAAGGGACGCCCTACAGCATACTTACCAATCTCGACCGCGCAACCGGCGAGCTCGTCCCAGCCGGCCATAAGGAAGACCTGCGGGCGCGAGCGAACCAGCTGTGGCACACCGACAGCTGCTTCAAGAGCCCTCCGGCGCTCGCCTCAGTGCTGTCGGCGCGTATCACGCCATCAATCGGAGGCGAAACCGAGTTTGCCTCTACACGCCGGGCGTGGGAACGGTTGCCTTCATCTCTGCGCTCCCGGCTTGAGCATGCCTGTGCGTGGCACGACTACGCGCACTCACGCGCGAAGGTCGCCCCTCACCTCGCGTCGGAACGCGAGAAATCAACTCTACCGGCTGTATCGTGGCGGCTGCGATGGCGCAATCCTGCAAACGGGTACAGTGCGCTTTATCTCGCATCACATACCTATGCAATAGACGGAATGACGAAAGACGCAGCCGCCGGTCTGCTTGCGGATTTGATTGCATTCGCCACTGCACCGGGACACACGTACCAGCATCGATGGCGCGACGGCGACGTAATTATGTGGGACAACCGCGCGGTGCTGCATCGCGGCCGCCCGTGGCCGAACGATCAAGCGCGGCACATGGTACGCACGACGGTTACAGCGACCGATGCAGACGGTCTTGCGGAGATGTGGCCTGTGGCCGCAGCGGCCTGAGCGCCACAGCTCCGCAAACAAAAGGGCCCGGGAGTGAACACCGGGCCCTGATCCCTGAGCCAGCTAAGTTTGAAGTCAAACTGGTCGGCGATCACGTGTTACTCAGCAATGCGCGTGCCGTGGCCTACTCGACTTTTGCACCGCTCTCCTGCACCACTTTGGCCCATTTGGCGGCTTCGACTTTCATGAAGTCGAAAAACTGTTCAGGCTTCTCCTGGTAAGCCACTTCCTGCCCGACAACCCGCATACTTTTCTGCATGTCGGAAGTTTTCAGGATTTTCAGCAGCTCGGAATGAAGCTTCCCCTGGATGTCGCGCGGGAGCCCCTTGGGCGCAGCGATGCCGAACCATGCCACCATTTCGTACCCTTTGATGCCGGCTTCCGCGATCGTGGGTACTTCTGGAAGTTCAGGCGAGCGCCGGGCGCTCGATACCCCCAACGCGCGCAACTTGCCGGATTTGATGTGCGAAAGCATCCCGGCGATCCCCGGGAATCCAACCTGCACTTGTCCTGCAAGTAAATCCGCTGTGACCGGTCCGCTGCCGCGGTACGGTATGTGAGTCATGTTGATGCCCGCCATTTTGCAGAACAGTGCGCCCGTCAGATGCTGCGTGCTGCCATTGCCCGACGATGCATAGTTGATTTCGCCGGGGCGTGACCTGGCAAGCGCGACCAAGTCCCTGACATTGCGGACCGGCAGCGATGGATGCACGATCAATATGTTGGGCGCGCTGGTGATCTGGGTGATCGGCGTATAGTCATTCAGTGAGTCGTAAGAGAGCTTCTTGTAGAGGCCCGCGCTCACGAAATGCGTGTTGCTGATCATGAACAGCGTATACCCGTCGGGGGGTGCCTTGGCCGCGGCTTCCGCGCCGATCGTCGAGCCGGCGCCGGGCCGATTTTCTATGACCACCTGCTGGCCCAGCGCGTGCGTGAGTCGGTCTGCCAGGATGCGACCGGGCACATCAGCCGCGCCGCCCGGAGAAAAGGGAACGATGAGGCGCACGGGACGCGCCGGGTAGTTCTGAGCCTGCGCTGAGGCGAACACGAATACGGCGAGCAAGGCAGCCCCGCAGCAGAAACGTAAAGCCGTTGAATGCATTGAGTGCTTCTCCTCGGTTGAGCGGCCGTGAAACGGGCAGCATAATAGCATCGGCCGGCCATGTTTTGCCGCCACGGCGAAGCGCTATGAACGACCGAACTCAGATGATCCGATTTCCCGCGTCGCATGGCGCACTCCTGGCGGCGCGCCTCGATTTACCCTCCGAAACGCCGCCGGCATACACGCTCTTCGCGCACTGCTTTACGTGCTCCAAGGACACGCTCGCTGCTGTTCGCATCAGCCGTGCGCTCAGGCTCCGCGGTATTGCCGTGCTGCGCTTCGATTTCACCGGTCTCGGCGGCAGTGAAGGCGAATTTGCCAACACGAACTTTTCCTCCAATGTCGAGGACCTCATCGCGGCGGCGAAATGGTTGCGTGAGACGCATGAGGCGCCGAAGCTCTTGATCGGGCACAGCCTCGGCGGTGCGGCCGTGCTCGCCGCAGCACACGCCATCACGGAAGCGACGGCAGTCACAACCATCGCTGCGCCCGCAGATCCCGCGCACGTGCGCCAGCTTCTGGGCCCCGCTGTAGAAGAAATCGAACGTCGCGGTGAAGCGCGTGTTACGCTCGAGAACCGCGCGTTCACAATCAAAAAGCAGTTTCTGGATGATCTCGACGCGCAGAGAATGCGCGAGCGAATCGCTGCGCTCGGCAAAGCGCTCCTCGTGATGCATTCGCCGCGCGATACGATAGTCGACATCAGCAATGCCTCGCATATCTTTGCCGGGGCAAAACACCCGAAAAGCTTCGTCTCGCTGGACACGGCGGACCACCTGCTCACCTCCAAAGAGGACGCTGAATACGTCGCTGAGGTTCTTGCGGCGTGGGCGAGCCGCTACCTAGGGTATCCGTCAGAGAAACCACAGGCCTCCGCAGCGAGGCTCGAAGATCAGTCCATCAATCCTGAACGCGTCACACCCGGCGTCGACAGCAAGCCTGACTAGCCGTGCTGACGATCAAAGGGCTCACCAAGGCTTACGGTGACGTGCGCGCGCGCCAGGTGCTGCAAGACGTCTCGCTAGATGTGGGGCGTGGTGAGTTCGTCGCTATCATGGGCGAGTCCGGCTCGGGCAAATCGACGCTGCTCAACGTCATCGCGGGACTCGATACACCCGACTCGGGCGAGATCGTTTTTGACGGGACGGATGTTACTACGCTCGACGATACTGCCCGCACACTGCTTCGGCGAGATCGAATGGGTTTTGTGTTTCAGGCTTTTCACCTCTTACCCCATCTCACGATCGCGCAGAACGTGCGCCTGCCGCTCGACCTCATCGGAGTGGAGCCGGCGGATGCAACTCGACGTACGCGTGCGATGCTTGAAGCTGTTGGACTTGCAGCGCTCGCAAGCGACTATCCTCGAACGTTATCAGGAGGCGAAGCCCAGCGCGCAGCCATTGCCCGTGCGCTCGTGCACGCGCCCGCGCTCCTCCTCGCCGACGAGCCGACCGGCAACCTCGATGCGGAAAGCGCTTCCCAGGTGCTTTCGTTGTTGCGATTCCAGGTCCGGCAGCACACGAGCGCCTGCGTGCTCGTGACGCACTCCAGTGCTGCCGCTCGCACTGCAGACCGCGTTTACGTTCTCAGTGCGCGAGGGCTCACCATGCAGGCGCTGTAACGGTGTTCAGTGGGCGATGGGCCCTTCTGAAGGCGGTTTCGGGGGGCACGTGGCGAGATCATCCGGGACGCCTGGTCCTTGCCGTCTTGGGCATCGCTCTTGGCGTCGCACTGGGGGTCGCCGTTCATCTCATTAATGCGAGTGCCGTGAGCGAGTTCGATCTTGCGGTGCGCTCGCTCGCCGGCGAAGCGGACCTCGTGATACGGGGGCCGCGCTCCGGATTTTCCGAAGCGCTCTATGCCCGCATTGCGCGAAGACCCGAAGTGCGCGCCGCGAGCCCGGCTGTGGAAATCGAAGTGCAGCTCCCCGGCAGATCAGAAACCATCAAGATACTGGGCCTCGACCCGTTTCGCGCAGCGCAGGTTCAACCGCATCTCCTCGCCGGCAGCCGTGAAGCAGTATTCGAATTGCTCAAGCCCGACGCCGTGCTCATTTCTCGCGCCGCAGCGGATCACTTGGGGCTCAAGGCTGGAGACCTCCTGCGGATGCAAATCGGTGTGGACACGATCGCGTTTCGGATCGCGGCCCTGCTGCCCGCCGGAGCTACTCGACAGCGTCTCGCGGTGATGGACGTCGCCAATGCTCAATGGCGGTTCGGTTGGCTGGGTCAGCTTCACCGCATCGATGTAAAGCTCGCGCCCGGTACGACGACCGCCGCCTTTCAAAAGGCAATCGAACGCGAAATACCGCCCGGTGTCCTCATCGCGGCGCCGCAAGCAGAAGCCGAGCGCGGCGCAAGCCTGTCGCGTGCCTACCGCACGAACCTCGACATGCTGGCGCTGGTGACGCTCTTCACAGGTGCATTCCTCGTGTTTTCGACTCAGTTCCTCGCGATCACCCGCCGCCGGGCGCAGCTTGCCCTGCTTCGCGTCCTCGGCCTCACACGTGCACGATTATTCCGCTGGATCGTGCTCGAAGGCGCTGTGATCGGAGTGTGCGGGTCGGCGCTCGGCGTAGTTATCGGATGTGCCTTGGCGCAGTTCGGCGTCGAACGGCTCGGCGGTGACCTCGGTGCCGGTTACTTCGGCACCGTGACCCCTGGATTGAGCTTCGATTCAGGCGTTCTATTTATTTTCTTTGTTCTCGGCGTCGCGTTCGCCATAACGGGCGCTGCGCTTCCGGCGCTTGGAGCCGCGCGACGTGCGCCGGCGCTGGCACTCAAAGCCGGCGATGAGGAGGCGGTGCTGCAACGCCTCACAGGGTGGCCTGGCTTGCTGTTCATCGCAAGCGGGCTGGCGCTGTCCCAGGCGCCGGCAACGGATGGGCTCCCGCTGTGGGGCTATCTCTCCATTGCGTTCCTTCTGACAGGCGCAATTCTCGTCATGCCGCGCCTTGCAGAGTTCGTGCTCTCACGACTGCCGTTGCTCCGCTATCCGCCGGCCGCACTGGCGAGCGCGCAACTGCAGGCGACACCGCGTCAGGTGGGCGTGAGCCTTGCGGCCATACTCGCGAGCTTCAGCCTCATGGTCTCGATGCTCGTGATGGTCGGCTCGTTTCGAGATTCACTCGCAACGTGGCTGGACGGGATGCTCCCGGCGGATCTGTATGTGCGCGCAGGAAGCCTCGGCGTGACCGGCTATTTCACCCCCCGCGAGCAAACGCTGATCAAGAACATTGCGGGCGTGCGTGACGCCACTTTCATCCGAACTCAGAATGTGTTCCTGCGCAGCGATCGGCCCCCAGTCGCTTTGCTCGCGCGGCCGCTGGCGCCCGGTAAGTCGCACCCCGCGCTCCCGTTCGAAGGCGCTACACGGCTCGTAACCTCGCGCGGTCCGCCGCCGGCATGGCTTTCCGAAGTTGCAGCTGACCTGCTCGGCGTCACAACGGGCGCTCTTATCGAGATCCCGATTGCGAACACCAAGCACACGTTCATCGTGGCAGGAATCTGGCGCGATTACGCGCGACAAAATGGGGCTATCGCGATCGAGCGCACGCGCTATGTCGCACTGACGGGGGATGAGCGCGCGAACGAAGCTGCCGTCTATCTGGACCCGTCCGCCGCGACCGATGAGGTATCAACTCGCCTGCGCGCTGCTTTCGGCAATGCGGAGGGGCTGGAGATCGCTTCGACGCGCGAGCTCAAGCGGAGCTCGCTCGCGATCTTCGACCGCACTTTCGCGGTGACGTATGTGTTGGAAATTGCCGCGGTCGTCATCGGCCTCTTCGGCGTGAGTGCAAGCTTCAGCGCACAGGCGCTGGCACGCCGCCGCGAGTTCGGCGTGCTCAGGCATATCGGCATGACCCGGCGGGAGATCGCCGCAATGCTCGGCTGCGAAGGCTTGGTGGTGGGTGGGCTGGGTGTGCTTGTCGGCCTCGCCCTCGGGTGGGTCATCAGTCTGATACTCATTCACGTCATCAATCGCCAGTCTTTTCACTGGAGCATGGACATGTATTTACCGTGGCAGGCGCTCGCACTGCTTGCCGCGGCACTCGTCATTGCGGCCGGTGTCACCGCAGTCCTGAGCGCGCGGCGAGCGATGACCGGTGATGTGACCCGGGCAGTGCGAGAGGATTGGTAAAACCCTTGATGGGTGAGCCGTGATCCGGGATTCGCGTACAAAACTGAGCACAAGGCGGCGTCTGCTCGCGCTGCTCGCGAGCCTACCCGCCGGCTACACGCGTTCGGCCGAGCGTAAGCAGACCTTACCCCGGATCACGAATAATGAATCACGGATTACGCCCTTCGCGCAGGTCGTTTCAGGTTACCGGCTGCGTTTTCCGCAAGACGAAGGCAGCCACCCCGCATTCCGCACTGAATGGTGGTACATCACGGGTTGGTTGGAAACCTCAGCACGTGCGCAGATGGGCTTTCAGATCACTTTTTTTCGCGCGCGTACCGGAATCGACGAGGAAAATCCAAGCCCCTTCGCCCCGAGGCAGATCATCATCGCGCATACAGCGCTCAGCGACACGAGTCGCGGTTCATTGTTGAACGATCAACGCATCGCCCGCGTTGCTCTCGGCCTCGCCGGCGCTGAAGAAGGCCGAACGCACGTGTGGATCGACGACTGGTCTCTGGAGCAGGATGGAGCCGCGTATGGTGCACGGATTGCAGCGCGGGATTTCATCCTCGACTTACGCTTCACGCCGAGTCAGCTGCCCTTGTTGCAGGGTCAGCACGGCCTGAGCGCGAAAGGCCCCCGCCCTGAATCGGCGAGCTATTACTACAGCATTCCGCATTTGAAAGTGGGAGGAGCGCTCGCGCATGCGGGTACACGATTCTCAGTCGGGGGCAGCGCATGGCTGGATCACGAATGGTCATCGAGCTACATGGACGAGCGTGCGACCGGATGGGACTGGATCGGCATCAACCTCGATGATGGCGGCGCGCTCATGGCTTTTCGCATGCGAGACGCTGCCGGTGCAACCTTCTGGGCTGGCGGTGCGTTCAGAGACGCACGCGGCGTTCGGCACGCGTTTGAACCGTCTGGCGTCGAGTTTCTTCCAGTGCGCCTGTGGCGCTCGCCGCGGACCGGCACGAGCTACCCTGTGGCGTGGCGCGTACGCGCGGGGCCCATCGAGCTCATGATAGAGCCGCTGATGGACGATCAGGAAAGCGACACACGTGCGTCGGTGGGTGCCGTGTACTGGGAAGGCGCGGTGCGCGCTACACACGAAAAAAAACCCGTGGGCCGAGGATACCTCGAGCTCACGGGTTATGGCCAGCCGTTACGGCTGTAAGCTGGCGGGCGATGGGATGACTACGCACCAGCAGGATCTACACAACGAGACTCCACATCGCACGATCACTGCGTCACTTCATCACTTCGTAATTGGCCACTTTCCTTACGCCGCCTTAGCCATCTCCTTCTCGAATACGACCTGCCCATTGCGAACGTCAACCCTGATCGTGTCCTTGGGACCGAACTTGCCTTCGAGGATCGATCTCGCGAGCGGGTTTTCGATCTGCGACTGAATTGCGCGCTTGAGCGGCCTGGCACCGAAAACCGGGTCGAAGCCCGCTGATGCGATTTCTCGCAAAGCCGCGTCGGTGATCTCGAGCTGCATGTCCATCGCCGCGATACGCTTCTCGAGGTAAGCGAGCTGTATCTTCGCGATCTCTCTGATGTTCTTCTCATCGAGCGGATGGAACACGACGATCTCGTCGATCCTGTTGATGAACTCGGGGCGGAAATGGTTCTTCACTTCGGCGAGGACCGCGCCTTTGATCAGTGAATACTCCTCGTTCGCCATACTCTGGATCATCTGCGAGCCGAGATTCGAGGTCATGACGATTACGGTGTTCTTGAAGTCCACCGTTCGCCCCTGCCCGTCGGTCATGCGGCCGTCGTCGAGCACCTGCAGCAGCACGTTGAAGACGTCGTGGTGTGCCTTTTCGATCTCGTCGAGCAAGATCACCGAATACGGCTTGCGGCGCACAAGCTCGGTGAGATAGCCGCCTTCCTCGTAGCCAACGTACCCCGGCGGTGCGCCGATCAGCCGGGCGACCGAGTGCTTTTCCATGAACTCGGACATGTCGATGCGGATGAGATGGTCTTCGGAATCGAACAGGAACTCCGCGAGCGCTTTGCAAAGCTCAGTTTTGCCGACGCCCGTCGGGCCCAGGAATAAAAACGACCCATACGGCCGCTTCGGATCACCCAGACCGGCACGCTGTCTGCGGATCGCATCCGACACGAGACGCACCGCTTCGTCCTGACCGACAACGCGCCTGTGAAGCGCGTCTTCCATCAGGAGCAGCTTCTCGCGTTCGCCCTGCATCATTTTCGAAACCGGTATGCCCGTGGCGCGTGACACCACTTCGGCGATCTCCTCGGCGCCTACTTGCGTGCGCAGCAGCCGCGGCTTCACCTTGCCCTGGCTTGCGGTCTCGGCTTGCTTCAGCTGAGATTCAAGCTGCGGCAGCTTGCCGTACTGCAGCTCAGCGACTTTGTCGAACTTGCCTTCACGCTGCAGGCGCGTGATGTCCGCTTTGACGCGCTCGATCTCTTCCTTGATGTGTGCGGCGCCTTGCACCATGGCCTTTTCCGCTTTCCAGATCTCCTCGAGGTCGGCGTATTCGCGCTCGAGGTTCTTGATCTCGTCCTCGATCAGCTGAAGGCGCTTCTGCGAAGCCTCGTCTCTCTCCTTCTTCACGGCTTCGCGCTCGATTTTCAACTGGATGAGCCGGCGCTCGAGCCGGTCCATCGCCTCGGGCTTGGAGTCGATCTCCATTTTGATACGCGCCCCGGCTTCGTCGATCAGGTCGATCGCCTTGTCGGGCAGGAAACGGTCCGTGATATAGCGGTGAGAAAGCTCGGCAGCCGCCACGATTGCCGGGTCCGTGATCTCGACCCCGTGGTGCAGCTCGTACTTCTCCTGAAGGCCGCGCAGGATCGCGATCGTCGCTTCGACGGAAGGCTCATCTACGAGGACCTTCTGAAAACGCCGCTCGAGCGCCGCGTCCTTTTCGATGTACTTGCGATATTCGTCGAGAGTCGTTGCACCGATGCAATGCAGCTCGCCGCGCGCGAGAGCCGGTTTGAGCATGTTGCCGGCGTCCATTGCGCCTTCGGCCTTGCCCGCACCGACCATCGTGTGGATCTCGTCTATGAAGACGATGATGCGTCCTTGCTCCTGCGCGATTTCCTTGAGCACCGATTTCAGACGTTCCTCGAATTCTCCGCGGTACTTTGCACCGGCGAGCAGCGCAGCCATGTCGAGCCCGAGGACTTTTTTGCCCTTGAGCGTCTCGGGCACTTCCTCGTTGACGATGCGCTGTGCGAGGCCCTCTACGATCGCGGTCTTGCCCACACCGGGCTCACCGATGAGCACGGGATTGTTCTTCGTGCGTCGTTGAAGGATTTGTATCGTGCGGCGGATTTCGTCATCGCGGCCGATGACCGGATCGAGCTTGCCTTCGCGCGCACGTTCGGTCAGGTCGAGGGTGTATTTCTTGAGCGCTTCACGGGCGCCCTCCGCTTCGGGGTTCTGCACGCTTTCACCTCCGCGCACTGCATTGATGGCCTGCTCCAGGGCTTCCCGCTTCGCGCCATGCTGCTTGAACAGCCGCCCCGTCTCGCCTTTGTCTTCGAAAAGGGCGAGCAGGAAAAGCTCGGAAGCAATGAACTGGTCGCCGCGCTTCTGCGCTTCCTTGTCCGTCAGATTTAGAAGATTTGCGAGATCTCTGGAAACGTTGACCTCGCCGCCAGTGCCTTCGACCTTCGGCAGCCGATCGATCGCCGTCTTGAGCGCCGTTTTCAGACCCGCGATATTGACCCCGGCCCGCTGAAGCAGCGAGGTGGTGCTGCCATCGTCCTGGTTCAACAGCGCGTACAGCAGATGCTGCGGCTCGATGTAGGGATTGTCGTTGCCCACGGCAAGGCTTTGCGCGTCCGCGAAAGCCTGCTGAAACTTGGTTGTGAATTTATCAAAGCGCATAGTTTCCTCTCATTTCTCGAGCTACCTTAGCCTAAATCGGGCCGGGCACCGCATTTTCAAGGCCCTACATTTCAAAGGGTCTTCGCCTGCGCGCCGGCATGGGTCACGCGGGCGCGAAGCTATGGGGCATGATGCGATCGACGCGTCCCTTCGGGAGTTGCATACACGGTGCCTAAAAGGTTTTGTAGACAAACCGATGTCGGCACATAAGGAAGCTTTAGCGGCGGAACTGGGCCTTTCGGAAAATCCCGCTTTCTGGTAACACAGCGAAGGCGATTCGGTTCCCCTGGGGGCGTGCGCTAAAATCCACCCGTCAAAAACAAACATACGCGGGAGCGGAACCATTGGACTTGGCAACCGAAATCGAGCGCAACGTAAATGATGCGCTCGCCGAAGATATCGGCGCGGGAGACTGGACAGCGCGCCTGACACCCGAGCGCAAGAGCGCTCACGCAAGCGTGGTCTGCCGCAGCACAGCGGTCGTGTGCGGCCAGCCGTGGTTTACCGCCTGCTTTCACAAGCTCGATCCCGCGGCTCAGATCACCTGGTTGGTTGCCGAAGGCCAAAACGTCGAGGGAGGTACGCACTTGTGCGAAATCGCGGGTGATGGCCGGGCGCTGCTCACGGGCGAGCGCACGAGTCTCAACTTTCTCCAGACCTTGTCAGCAGTGGCTACGCTCACGCGCCGTTACGTCGAAACGGTTAGAGGCACGCGGGCTGCAATCGTCGACACGCGTAAAACGCTGCCTGGATTGAGACTCGCCCAGAAATATGCAGTACGCATCGGCGGCGGCGTGAATCACCGTCTGGGTCTCTACGATGGCATGCTGATCAAAGAGAACCACATTACAGCCGCCGGGGGTGTCACGCGCGCTCTTGCACAAGCGCGCCGCGTCGCCCCTGAAGGTGTGTGGATCCAGATCGAAGTCGAGTCGCTCGACCAGCTCAACGAAGCTCTGCGCG
>JAQGNH010000412.1 GCA_028291945.1 Betaproteobacteria bacterium | reverse complement strand
TGTTCACAGGGAAAGCGGCAAAGCTCGCTCATGACGCGGCCGCAGCGTATGCCGCGTGGCTGGGCGTGGGTGGCAGTTTCGTGACTGATCTGCCGCGCGCTCGCGACTGCGCTTTGATCGTCGACGGACTTTTCGGCATTGGATTGCAGCGCGAGCTGACCGGCCACTACGCCGAGCTCGTATCGTGGATGAATAACTCAGGGTGCACGATTCTCGCCCTCGACGTGCCAAGCGGGCTCGAATCGGATACGGGGCGCGTGCTTGGCCATGCGGTACACGCATCTCACACGGTTACTTTTATCGGACTCAAAGCAGGACTGCTGACTCTCGAAGGGCCCGATCATTGCGGTGCGCTGCACCTTGCCACGCTCGGGCTCGATGCGCCGAAGATCGTTCGGCCGCTCGGGCATGTAGTTGCGGCCGAACTCCTGAGGAGCGCCCTCCGCCCGCGTCGCCTCAATACACATAAAGGTGACTACGGCAGCGTCGGGATTATCGGCGGCACGTCCGGCATGGTGGGTGCGGCGCTGCTCGCGGGCCGCGCCGCGCTGAAGCTCGGCGCCGGCCGCGTCTACGTCGGCTTTGCAGCAGAAGACTTTCCTGCCGTCGATGCGGATCAGCCGGAGCTCATGTTGAAGCGTGCGGAGGACGTTCTCGGGCTGGATCACCTTGCCTGCCTGGCGGTCGGGCCCGGCCTCGGGACGAGTGGCGAGTCACAAGACCTGCTGACGCGAGCGCTCGGTTCTGCACTGCCGCTGGTGCTGGACGCTGATGCCCTGAACCTGGTCGCACAGCAGAGCGCGCTGCGCACGGCGCTTCTCTTCCGCACAGCGTCGACGCTCCTCACACCGCACCCAGCGGAAGCTGCGCGCTTGCTGGGAACATCGACCGACGCGGTTCAGGCCGATCGCGTTGCAGCCGCGCTCAAGCTCGCAGAAGCACATGGTTGTGCCATCGTTTTGAAAGGCGCCGGCAGCGTTTGCGCATTCAGGGATGGGCGCTGGGCAATCAACACGTCGGGAAATCCAGGCATGGCCGCCGCCGGAATGGGGGACGTGCTGACCGGCATTCTTGCGGCGCTTATTGGGCAACGGATCGAAGCGGAAACCGCACTCGAGTGCGGCGTTTACCTGCACGGCGCCGCAGCGGACGCGCTTGTCGAAGCGGGCACGGGACCGGTCGGACTCACCGCGAGTGAGGTGATCGATGCGGCGCGGGATCTGCTAAATCGGCGCGAGGCAATGATGAATGACCAGCCAAGACTGCCGCTGTAGCAAGGCTCAGCTCATCAGCGCCCTTACCGTCATGATCCCGAGCACAGTCATCATCAGCGAGCCTGCGAGATGCGCGCCGATTAACGCAATAGCCCAGCCGTACTGTTCGCGCGACAGCAGGCCCACCGCCTCGGCAGAAAACGTCGAGAAGGTCGTGAGGCCGCCGAGGAATCCTGTAATGATGAACAATCGCCATTCGGGAGTGAGCAGCGAATGATGCACGAGTACTTCGACAGCGACTCCGATCAGGTATCCGCCAATGATGTTAGATGCAAGCGTGCCCAGCGGGAGATTGGGCGTCAGGTGATTCAGGGCGACTGACAAGCCCCATCTTAACCACGCGCCTAGAGCCGCACCGGCGCCCACGGCCAGGAACCCCGCCCCGTTCATCGGCCTTTGAGTTGCCAGCGTTCAGCTGCAACGTCATCCGCTCCACGCGCGTCCACCCAACGTGAGCCTTGACGGGTGCGCTCTTTCTTCCAGAACGGCGCTTGGGTCTTGAGATAGTCCATGACGAACTCGCACGCTGCGAAGGCGTCGCCGCGATGCGCGCTCGCGATGACGACCAGCACGATTTGATCGGTGGGCTTGAGCACGCCAACGCGGTGCACCACGAGCGCATCGATGACATTCCATCGCGCTCGCGCTTGTCCAATAATTTGTTCAATCGAGCGCTCGGTCATTCGAGGATAGTGTTCCAGCGTCATCTCAGACACGGCGTCGCCTTCGTTCATGTCCCGCACGACGCCCACGAAACTCGCGATCGCACCGATCGACGGGTTGTCCTTCCGCATCGCCGCGGTTTCGGCGCCGACGTCGAAGTCTTCGGTCTGTATGCGGACCGTCATGGGTTAACGGCGTGATCCGTGAGTCGTGATCCGTGATTGAGCCGTAATTCGTGATTCGTGAGCCGTGAGTGGATTTCGTTTACTCCGACGGAAAAACGAACGTCCAGCGGAATGCTCTCATTCATCATTCATCATTCCGCATTCATCATTCCAACATCGATCATCCCGCATTCATCATTAGCGTCGCGTCATCCGCCCGTAACCGGCGGAAAGAACGCAACCTCATCACCGTCATTTACCGGCGTATCGGCGCTCGCCATCTCCTGGTTCACGGCTGCACGGACCCGGTTCATTTCTGCGAGCTCCTGCGCCCAGGCACCGCCGCGGCCGACGAGCGCCTGCCGCAGGCCGGCAAGGTCGATCACGCTCTCCGGCAACGCAAGCTGTTCGCTCGCCGTTCCTAACGCCTCTCGTAGGCGCGCGAAGTAAAGCACTGTAACCATCGCTGAATTATCGCCTCAAAGCTAACCCCGCACCAGCCGCGCGCGTGCATGCAGGGCATGTGGGTTCGCGGTTCGCGGTTCGCGAATCACCAATCGCGATGCACGGTTCACGGTTCACGAATCTCGGCCCACGAGGCCCAGATGCTCAAGCACGAAATCCGCAACGTGCTCCGGCGCATTCAGATCGAATTGCGGGAGTGTCGTATTGACACGAGTGTCGGTCGCAATCGCAACGATGTTCTCATCGTGTGGATGCAACAGCGGCTCTCCCGTCGCGGCCCGATAAACCTCGAGCTTCGGTATGCGCTCGCGCTTGTAGCCTTCGACCAGTAGCAGATCGCATGGCGACACGCGCTTCACTTGCTCGGCGAGCGTCGGTTCAGGCGCGCCGCGCAGCTCGTGCACGAGCGCCCATCGCCGTGACGATGTGACCAGCACTTCGGTGCAGCCGGCCTTGCGATGGCGATACGAATCCTTTCCCGGCTGGTCGACGTCGAACGTGTGATGTGCGTGTTTGATGAGCGACACGGAAAGACCGCGTGCGACAAAAATCGGAATGAGCTTCTCGATCAGCGTGGTCTTGCCGCTGCCCGAATAGCCCGCGAAGCCAAAGATTTTCATGGGCGTGATCACGCCGCCACGTCGGAAGCGGGTTGCATTCTACGGTGTTTCTGCGGGCCCTCGTCCGCCTTCGAATCGGCCGGCATGAGGTGGATCGCCTCGGCGCGCAGTGCGATGCACACGTCGCATCCGCGCTCGATCCCGCGCTCCCGCGCTTCGTGCAGCGGCACAGTCATGAACACAGGCGGCCTGTCGACGCCGCCGATGGCAATGGCGAGCGCAGCATTGTTGCCGAGACGAACGTACTGCAACACCGTTCCAGGCAGCGTGTTCACGGCAACTGCCTGCGCGGAGCCAAGGAGCACGATCTGCCCTTGCGAAATCGCCCACGTGATCTGACTGCCTTCCGGGAAATCCGTCTGCAACCGAGCCCGCAGGCGGTGGCGGCGCCATTCGATGACCGTCTCCTTCGGATCCATATTGTGCGCCACGACACCGGCGCGGAAAACGTTTTTCAGTCCCACGAGCTGCGCTACCTGCACGGTGCTCGGCCGCGCGACGACTTCGAACGGAACGCCGGTCTGCAGGGTGCGGCCGCGATAGAGGACCGACATGCGATCGGCCAGCATCAACGCTTCGTCAAGATCGTGTGTGACCAGCACTACGGGAATCGACAGCTCGCGGCGCAGCTCCGCGAGTTCCGTGTACAGCCTTTCGCGGGTAGCACGATCGACCGCGGCGAACGGCTCGTCGAGCAGGAGCACGTTGGGTTCACGCGCGAGCGCCCGCGCGACAGCCACACGCTGCTGCTGTCCACCCGACAACGCAGCCGGCAAGCGCTGTTCCAGGCCGTCCAGATGCACACGCGCCAGCAGGTCCCGGGCGCGACGTTCGCGTTCTCCGCGGCTCACGTCGACGAGCGATTCCATGACGTTCGCTAGCGCAGTCAGATGCGGAAAAAGGCCGTAATGTTGAAACACGAAACCGATGCGCCGCTGACGTGGACTCAGATCAATGCCGCGATCCACAGCGAGCCACGGTACACCGTTGCATTCGACGTCCCCTTTCGCAACACGCGTCAGACCGGCGATCGCGCGCAGCACGGTCGACTTGCCGCTCCCCGATGGACCGACCAGCGCGAGCATCTCCTGCGGTGCGCACTCGAGCTCGACATCGAGCGGGATGGGACTGTCCTGCTGCAGCCTGACCCGCAGACCACGCTCACTCATGCTGTCGGCGGCCGATGCGCGAGCCGGTGAAAAAAGTTGCGCCGATCGCGACCAGGCAAACGACGAGCAGCGTTGCGGACATGATTGCAGCGCCCTGCTCGTCAAAAGCCTGCACGCGATCGTAGATCGCGACGGCAATCGTGCGCGTTTCGCCCGGAATGTTGCCGCCGACCATGAGGACGACGCCGAACTCGCCGAGCGTATGGGCGAACGTGAGCACGATCGCCGAGATCACCCCGGGCCAGGCGAGCGGAAGCTCGATGCGCCAGAGCGTGCGCCAGCGCGTGAGGCCGCAGCATGCGGCTGCGTCGCGCACTTCTCGCGAGACCCCTTCGAAAGCCCGCTGCATCGGCTGTATCGCGAAAGGCAGATTGAACACGATGGACGCCACCAGCAAACCGCCGAAAGTGAAGACCAGTTGCCCGCCGGTGATACTTTCGTAGAGCTGGCCGAGAGGCGAAGCGCTTCCCAAGGCCACGAGCAGGTAGTAGCCCAGCACGGTCGGAGGCAAAACCAGAGGCAACGCGAGCGAGGCCTCCACCACCGCCTTACCCCGAAAACGGCGCCACGCAAGAACGCGACCGAGCACAATGCCCAGGGGCAGCAGCACCAGCACGGTCCAGCCCGCGAGCTGCAACGACAGGATCAGCGCGTCGCGATCCACTTCAGGCGCTAGCCTTCACCGGGCAGCACGAAGCCGTAGCGTTTGAACGCTGCACGCGCTATTGGCTCCTGCAGGTACTCATAAAACGCGCGCGCAGTGGTTCCGGCGCCTTTCATCAGCACCATGCGCTGGTGCAGAGGCTCGTGCAAGTCTTCAGGGATGAGCACGTACTGGCCGAGCGCCGCAACCTGTGGCGACAGCGCGAGCGAGTAGGCGAAGATGCCGCCTTCGGCCGACGCGCTCGTCGCGAACTGTGCGGCCTGCGAGACGTTTTCGCCGAGCACCAGCTTCCCGCGCAACGCGTCCCACACACCGAGCTTGTTGAGCGCCTGCTCGGCTGCCCGCCCATAAGGCGCATGCTCGGGATTCGCAATGGCAAAGCGCCGAATTGCGCCCAATGCGACGGCCGCTTTCAGGCCCGCCAGCTGTGCATCGACCTTCAGCGCTGAGCCGTGCCGCGCGAACAGCACGACGCGCCCAGTCGCGTACAGCCGTCCGCGATCCTCGGCCTTACCGGCGTCGGC
Source organism: Betaproteobacteria bacterium (assembly GCA_028291945.1). Taxonomy (GTDB): domain Bacteria; phylum Pseudomonadota; class Gammaproteobacteria; order Burkholderiales; family SG8-41; genus JAQGMV01. Next base: position 4,041 of record JAQGNH010000412.1, on the reverse strand, counting down.
GAGCTTGAATACCAGGCCTTCATCGGCCGACAGGAACAACTGAAATGGCGCACCTTGCTGAATCTGGCGATAGAAATTTCCCGATGACCCAAACACAAGCTTCACGTCGCGAGCGGTCGCAACGCGAAATTGCGCCGCCATTTCCTCGAGTGCGAACTTGAGATCCGATGCCGCGGCCACGGCCGGCACCTCACCTCCGGCGGCAGCAGCTGCTGATCCGCAAGAGCAGAGAAACGCGATCAGTAGTATTGACTTCAGCAGGCGCATCGATTCTCCGACCGTTATATACTGTCGAATATATCGATCAGTCGGCAGCAGTGCAATGGCCCGTGCGCACACGCAGTTTGTTCGTCCAGTGCGCCGACGACCCGGACAGGAGTGAGATCGCCCCAATATGCCAGCCGCAAAAGACAAGATCCGACTGCGCCTGCGCATCGATGTCGACCGAGAGGCAGCCATAGGTCCAGGCAAAATAGCTCTGCTCGAAGCCATCATCGAAACCGGCTCTATATCGGCCGCCGCGCGCGAGCTCGGGATGTCCTACCGGCGTGCATGGCTGCTGATCGAAGACATCAACAGCAGGCTGCGCAAGCCCGCGGTCACGCGTGCGAAGGGCGGCAAGCAGGGCGGCTCCTCCGCGGTGACCGAGACCGGCATGGAGCTCGTGCGCCTGTTTCGCAACGTCGAAGCCACGGCCTACTCCCGGTCCCTGCCCGATATCCGCGCGCTCACCGAGCTGCTCGCAAAGTGACATCTGTGACGCTCGGCGGGTTGACCTCATCCGTTATATATGGCGGAATACATCGAATCCCTTAAGCCGGACTAAACTTCTTGAAAGAGCTGGAGAACATTGTTGCCGAAGCCGCACGTGCCCTCGCATCCGGGCAATCGGTAGCGCTCGCCACCGTTGTGGGCGTGGAAGGCTCCGCGTACCGCCTTCCCGGCGCGCGCATGCTGATCGCCGACGCTAAGTGGATCGCGGGCTCGATCAGCGGCGGCTGTCTTGAAGACGACGTCGTAATGCGCTCGCAAGAAGCGATCGCTACAAACGAAGCGCTGTTGACGACCTACGACACAACCAGCGACGACGATATCGTCTTCGGCGTCGGGCTCGGCTGCAAAGGCGTGATCACGATACTGATCGAGCCGATACGGCCGGAGATTCGGGGCGTCGACTTTCTCGGATTTGCAAAGTCGTGCCTCGAAGAGCGCACCGTCGGAGCGGTTGCAACCGTCGTCCGCGTACACGGCCAAGCGGACGCAAAGCCCGGATCGAGACTTCTTCGGAGTCAGGAGCAAAGTCGATCGGACATCACGAACCTCGAGCTCAAGTCGAAGATCGAGGATACGATCGCGGATACATCGGAAGCCGCTAAGCTCATCACGCTGATGCTCGAACACGGCTCCGTCGAAGTTTTCCTCGAGCGCATCGAGCCGCCTACGCCGCTCGTCGTGTTCGGAGCGGGTCACGACGCCATTCCTGTCGTGCGGCTTGCCAAGGAGCTCGGCTGGCACGTAACCCTTGTCGATCATCGGCCCGCTTATGCGACAGCTGCGCGCTTCCCTCTCGCCGATCGCATCGTCGTCAGCACGCCGGCCGAGGTCGGTGCAAAGGTCATGCTCACGGAGGCCACTCTCGCACTGCTGATGACGCACAACTATCTGCGCGATCTCGAGTTGCTCGAGAAGCTGCTGCCCTCACCGGTTCGATACCTGGGACTATTGGGACCGCGCAGGCGCACCGATCAGTTGCTCGCGGATTTGCGGCAGAAAGGTGTTCAACCCACGACTGATCAGTTAAGCCGCTTCTACGCGCCAGTGGGCCTGGACATAGGCTCCGAAGGGCCCATCGAGGTCGCACTATCGATCCTGTCGGAAATGCAGGCGGTGTTGACCCGTCATCCGGGCAGCCATCTTAAGGAACGCAAGCGGCCGATCCATCGCGACACCGTGGGCGCGCTCTAGCCTGGCGCGGCGAGGGTTGCCGGGTTTGCTGCGTTCCGTCAGCGCAGATCGCGCGTAACGCGGGGCCCCTGGCGGAGATCGCAACAGTTCGGGCCGCCCTATTTGTCCTCTGTCGGCGCAAGCCAACGCGCAGTCGCGAGGGCCAATGCCATACCCAGAAACTGCGAAGCGATGAACGCCATCACATGGTTCGGAGCGATGCCCGCAAATGTATCCGTTAGCGACCGCGCAAACGTCACCGCCGGATTGGCGAAGCTGGTGGAGGATGTGAACCAGTAAGCCGCTGTGATCCAGAGCGAGACCGCGCCGGCAACATGCGCAAGCGGTCCACGCGAAGAAAGACGGATAGTGAGTAGCAAGCCAAAGGTCGCAATGACTTCTCCCAGGCATTCACCAACGGTTCCACGCGCGTGGCTGCTGGCCTGCACCAACGGCAACCCGAACATCGCGTGAGCCGCAAAAACGCCTGCGCATGCCCCGACAAACTGAGCCGCAAGAAAGGCTGCCGCCTCTTTCACGCGAAGAGACCGCTGAATAACGGCAGCGACTGTGACAGCCGGATTGAAGTGCGCGCCGGAGATGGGACCGAACACGGTTATCAGCGTGAACAAACCGGCCCCGGTCGCAATGGTGTTTGCCAGCAGCGCGACGGCGTTATTCCCGGCCGCCAGGTTCTGGCCCATGATTCCCGAGCCCACGACTATCGCCAGCAGCAGTGCGGTGCCCAGCGCTTCAGCCGCGACACGCTGAATCACCGCTCTTTGCCGATCTGCTTCAGCCGCTGTTCCATTGACATCGCGTCAATAGATTCCAGGCGCAGACTCACGAGCAAGGCAATTCTTTTCTGAAGCACAGCGAACGCTTTCATGAACGCAGCGCGTATCTTCTCGTCGTCTCCGCTCACTGCCACCGGGTCTTCGACGCCCCAATGAGCAGTAACGGGTTTGCCGGGCCAGATCGGGCACATTTCACCTGCCGCCTGGTCACATACCGTGATGATGAAATCCATCTTAGGTGCTCCGGGCTTTGCGAACTCGTCCCACGCCTTGCTGCGAGCACCTGCTGTTGGAATGCGGTTACTTTCCAGCAGCTGAAGAGCGAACGGATTGACCTTGCCAGTTGGATGGCTACCCGCACTGTATGCGCGGAAGCGTCCATGACCCATCTCATTGAGATAGCTCTCGGCAAGAATGCTGCGCGCAGAGTTGCCGGTGCAGAGGAATAGGACGTTATATGTGCGCTCGCCCATCGCAGCCCCGCTAACAACACTTCCTGCTTGCACCCTTGCGCGGCACGATCGTCACCGGCTCGGGTTTCGGCGCACAACAGGCTCCCGCTTCAGCCGCTTCCTTTTTCTGGTCGACACCATAGATTTGCGCCTCGCCCAGGGTGCGGTAGGTCTCCCACGCAATTCCCTGCGGGTCGGTGATCCAGTACTTGTCGGACCGCGCATAGCAGCACGTCGCGTCGGGCTGGTCGAGCGCTGCGATCTCTGCGGCAGCGACCTGCTCGCGGAGCGCGCTCAGTTCTTCGTCGGTGTCCACCTGAAAGCCGAGATGGTCCACCCCTGCCTTCGCACCGCGCTCTGAGATAGCGAAGTTCACGCGAGGGTCTTCGATCATCCACTTCGCGTAATCTTGCTTGCGCACTGTGGGGTCCGTTCCGAATACGCTCGAGTAAAAGCGGATGTTTGTTTCGAGATCATCGACAGCGACGTGAACGTGAAAGCGTTTCATTTTCGGCTCCGTGCGAGCTTGGGTTTGGGTTGAGAGGAGGAGCAACACCCGCCGAGCGCGGTTTCCATCACGGTGAGGCACTCCTGCGGCATACCCCTGCAGCAGTTCCGAGTCAGAAACGTCATCAGCGCCGCCATGTGCGCGAAATCGACCCTGTAGTAGATGAAGCGGCTTTCCTGACGCGAGCTCACCAAGCCCGCGCGGCTTAGCTCTTTCAGGTGAAACGACAGGGTCGCGGGCGGCACCGCAAGCTTTTCGCCGATAGCGCCGGCGGCAAGCCCAGGCGGCCCCGCTTCGACCAACAGGCGAAAGATGGAGAGTCGCGTCTCCTGCGCAAGCG
>JAQGNH010000411.1 GCA_028291945.1 Betaproteobacteria bacterium | reverse complement strand
GATCGATGCCGATGATGCCGTTCGCGCCCGGGCGGTTGTCGACGACGACCGGCTGGCCGAAGGCGTTCGTGAACGTGTCACTGACCATGCGCGCGATCGCGTCGGCGCTGCCGCCCGCGGACAGCGGCAGGATAATCCGTATGGCTCTGGAGGGATAACCCGCCACGGCCTGCCTGGGCTGCTCGGCGGCGTGAGCGGTCGCTGTTACGGCGAGAGAAGCGGAAAGGAACAACGCTGCGAACGGGTGCATGATGTCTTTCGCCAAGTGGTCGCATCTAGTGTAGGGCAACGTCAGGAGCTGACGCGCCCCGTTTCAAGATCTGGCCGGAAGACGAGCTGTGCTCCGCAGTCACTCCGGCTTCAGACGCGCCGCCTTCACGACTTCTTTCCACCTGGCGATCTTAGTGCGTATGTACTGCGCGTAAGCCTCCGGTGAGCTGCTCACGGGCTCGACGCCGAAGCCCGTGTACTGGTGAACGAGATCGAGCGTGCGCAGCGCCTGAACGATCGTGGAGTTCAATTTGTTCACAGCGTCGCGCGATGTCGCTCGCGGGGCGAGCACGCCGAAATGCGAGCTCACGTCGAAACCGGGAACACCGGATTCCTCGATCGTTGGTACATCCGGCAGGCTTCGTGCGCGCCGCGCGCAACGCGGTCCGGCTGCGCGTGGTGGTCGCAGAGGAGTGATCGGCGCCGCGCTCTGGCGCTGACGTTTATTCCGGCTGATGCCCGCCACCTTTGCCATTTCGCGACTTCTGCTTTCACGTACGCGGTGAACTGTCCAGGCTCATAACAATGCGGATCCGCCTATCCCGGCACGCGCATACGCGAATCGACGATAAAACGCTGAACGAACGGTGACGAAGGCCGCGATGTGAGCTCTCCTGGAGTGCCGACCTGCTCGATGCGGCCCTCGTTCATGACGACTACGCGATCCGCCACGTCAAAGGCCTCATCCTGATCGTGCGTCACGAAGACGCTCGTCATGTGCACTCGGTCGTGCAGCGAGCGCAACCACAAGCGGAGCTCCTTGCGGACCTGAGCGTCGAGCGCTCCGAAAGGCTCATCGAGCAGAAGCACGCGGGGCTCGATTGCGAGCGCGCGCGCCAGGGCGACGCGCTGGCGTTGACCGCCCGAGAGCTGGTGCGGATAGCGCTCATCGAGTTGCTGCAGTTGAACGAGCTCCAGCAGGTCGTCGACGCGCCGCCGGATCTCGGCCTCTGGCGCGCGCACCTTGCGAGACTTCACGCGCAGGCCGAAGGCGATGTTTTCCCTCACGGACATATGACGAAACAGCGCGTAATGCTGAAATACGAAGCCCACGCGGCGCTCGCCGACAGCGATATCGGTCGCGTCTACGCCGTCGAACAGAACACGCCCGCGATCCGCGTGCTCGAGTCCCGCGATGACGCGAAGCAACGTCGTCTTGCCGGAGCCCGAAGGGCCCAGAAGCGCGACGAGCTCCCCGGTTCTCACCTGCAGCGTGACATCGTGCAGGGCCGTAAAGTTGGCGTAGCGGTGCGTGACGTGAACGATTTCGATGCTCATTGCGGGGCTCCTTGAGCGCTTCGCCACTCGACCGCCGTTTTCACAGCCAGCGTGACGAGAGCGAGGAGCGCGAGCAGTGATGCGACTGCGAACGCCGCGACGTAGTTGTACTCGTTGTAAAGAATCTCGACTTGCAGCGGCATGGTGTTGGTCGCACCGCGTATATGGCCCGATACGACGGACACGGCCCCAAACTCGCCCATGGCGCGCGCATTGCACAGGATGACGCCGTAGATAATTCCCCATTTGATGTTGGGGAGCGTGACGCGCCAGAACGTCTGCCATCCGGATGCACCGAGCACGAGCGCCGCCTCTTCTTCGGCTTTGCCTTGCGCTTCCATGAGCGGGATCAAACCGCGAGCGACAAAAGGCACGGTTACGAATATCGTGGCCAGCAGCAAACCCGGCAGCGCGAAAATGACTTTGATGTCATGCGCGGCGAGCCAGGGGCCGAGCCACCCCTGCAGTCCGAAGATGAGCACGTAGATGAGGCCGGCGATTACCGGAGATACGGCGAAAGGCAGATCGATCAAGCTCACGAGCACGCTCTTGCCGCGAAAATCGAACTTTGAGATCGACCACGCCGCAGCGACCCCGAAAACGAGGTTGAGCGGCACGGCGACTGCGGCAACGATCAGCGTCAGCCGAATTGCGGACAGCGTATCGGAATCGCTCAACGCAATCATGTAAAACTCGAGACCTTTCCGCAGCGCCTGATAGAACACGACAATAAGCGGCGTCAGCACGAGCAGCGCGAAATAGGCCAAAGCGGCACCGATGAGCACCCGCTGCACCACTCGCGTCTCGCTGGTGGGTGTTGCACGCGAGCGCGTTGCTTTCGTCGCTGGAAGCGCCAGCAGCTCGGACGCGATCGCCTCGCCGGTCAACCCAGTCCGGTATAGCGTTTGCGATTCCATGATTGCAGCCCATTGATGGCGAAGATGAGAACGAACGAGGCGAGCAGCATGACGCTCGCCACTGCGGTCGCGCCGGTATAGTCGTATTGCTCGAGTTTGGTCACGATGATGAGCGGCGTGATCTCCGATACGAGCGGCATGTTTCCCGCGATGAAGATGACCGAACCGTATTCGCCGACTGCGCGAGCGAAGGCCAGCGTGAACCCGGTCAGAAGCGCCGGCAGCAGCGTCGGCAGGATGATCTTGTAAAACGTCTGCCAGCGGCTCGCACCCAGCGTGGCCGCGGATTCCTCGAGCTCAGATTCGAGATCGGCCAGAACCGGCTGCACGGTACGCACGACGAAAGGCAAACCGATGAAGACGAGCGCGATCAGCACGCCTAAGGGCGTATACGCAACCTTGACGCCGAACGGCTCCAACATCTGCCCGATCCACCCATTGCTCGAATAGAGCGCCGTCAGCGCGATGCCGGCGACTGCTGTCGGCAGCGCGAACGGCAGGTCGATCAGCGCATCCATGAATCGCCTGCCCGGGAAACGATAGCGCGTCAGCACCCACGCCAGCAGTAGGCCGAAGACGGTGTTCAACGCGGCAGCGATCAACGAGGCTCCGAAGCTCAACCTGAACGAGGCCAGAACGCGCGGCGCCGTCACCGTAGCCCAGAACTGCGGGAACGTGAGCGCTGTCGTCTTGATCACGATCGCGACGAGCGGGACGAGCACGATCAGGCTCAGGTAAGCGAGCGTGAATCCAAGCGTGAGGTCGAAGCCGGGCAGCACGCTCTGACGGCGCAGGAGTATCGGCATGATGGCCTCTTCTATTTGCCCGGCTGGTAGATGTGATCGAAGACGCCCCCGTCCGCGAAATGAGTTTTCTGCGCCTTCGTCCAGCCGCCGAAAACCTCCTCGATCGTGAAGAGATTCAACTTCGGAAACTGTTTTGCGTATTTCGCGGCCGCTTTCTGCGAGCGCGGACGGTAGAAATTGCGGCCGGCGATATCCTGGCCCTCGTCGCTGTACAGGTAGTCCAGATACGCCTGCGCGACCTTGCGCGTGCCACGCTTGTCCACGACACGGTCGACGATCGCAACCGGCGGTTCGGCCAGTATGCTGACTGATGGCACGACGATCTCGAATTTGCCCGATCCGAATTCCTTCAACGCGAGAAAGGCTTCGTTCTCCCACGCGAGCAGCACGTCGCCCTGGCCGCGCTCGACGAACGTAGTGGTTGCGCCACGAGCGCCCGAATCGAGGACAGGTACATTGTGGAAGAGCGCCGTTACGAAGTTTCTGGCCCTGCCTTCGTCATTGCCGTATTTACGCAGCGCGTAGCCCCATGCGGCGAGATAGTTCCAGCGAGCGCCACCCGAAGTCTTCGGATTCGGTGTGATAACGGAGACGCCCGGCTTGATCAGGTCGTCCCAGTCGCGCACGCCTTTGGGATTGCCTTTGCGAACGAGAAAGACGATGGTGGAGGTGTACGGCGAGCTGTTGTTCGGGAGCCGCTTCTGCCAGTCGGTCGGCAACAGCCTGGCTCTGTCGGCGATCTCGTCGATGTCGTATGCAAGCGCGAGCGTCACGACATCCGCCTCGAGACCATCGATCACGGAGCGCGCCTGACGGCCGGAGCCGCCGTGTGACGCGCGTATCGAGACTTTCTCGCGCGCTGTGGCCTGCCAGTGTCTCGCGAACGCGGCGTTGACCTCCTGATAGAGCTCGCGCGTCGGATCGTACGAGACGTTGAGCAGTGTCACGTCCGCGTGAGCGTTCGCGGCAAAGAGGGCGACCAGCGACACAAGAGCGATGTTCAGATATTTCACGATGCATTCCTTCTATAAAATCTCTCGAGACCCCACCGGACTTGTTCCTTGTAGAGGCAAGCCGACAACAGCCGGGGCCATATCTTTCACTCAACAAAAAAGCCGCGTCGTGCGCGGCTTCTGCGTACGACTTCACCTCGGGCTCAGCAACGACGACAGCGCATCCTGACCAGTCCTTGCGTCCTGTTTATCCGATCATCCCTGCAGCAACAGTTTGATTCGAACCTTCGTCGATCAGTATGAAGGCCCCGGTCGTTCGATTCGCGGCATACGAATCGATCACGAGCGGCTGCTGGGCCGTGAGCGCCGCGTGCACGATGCTGTTCACGCCGATCGCCTGCGATGGCACGCGCTGCTCGAGTGTGTTTACATCGACGAGATGGCTTACCAGAGCGATTTTCGCTTTGATCGTGCGAGTCGTATGCTTCAGCAGGTAATGGCGTCCGGCCTGTAAAGGTTCGTTCGTCAGCCAGACCAGCGTTGCATTGAACGATCGCGCGAGCTTCGGCTGATGCTCCGCCTCCGCGATCAAATCGCCGCGTGCGACATCGATTTCGTCCGTGAGTGCAAGCCCGATCGAATCACCGGCGTCTGCCGACTCACGCGACGAGCTCGAGTAATAGATCGCCTTGACGGTGGTGGTCACGCCGGCAGGGAGGATCACCACGCGCTGACCCGCCCGGACGCAGCCGGACGCGACGCGCCCGAGATAGGTCCGTCCTCGTTCGGCGGTGCGCTGAACGAGCTGCACGGGAAAGCGCAGCGGAAGCGGTGTGACCGAGGCGGCGGGCTCGATCGCTTCGAGCAGCTCGAGCAGCGTCGGTCCTGTATACCACCCGAGCCGGTCGCCGCGCTCGACCACCATGGCGCCTTCGAGAGCTGAAATCGGGATGTACTGCAGACGCGGCTTCGCGCCTGCCAGCCGGTCGGCAAATGCTGCGAATTCGTGCCGGACACGGTCAAAGGCGCCGCGGTCATAGTGGACCAGGTCCATCTTGTTTACGGCGACGACGACGTCGCGTATGCCGAGCAGATGCGCGATATAGAGGTGGCGCTTGCTCTGCTCCAGCAGACCTTTGGTCGCATCGGCGAGTATCACTGCAGCGTGCGCACTGCTCGCACCGGTCGCCATGTTCCGGGTGTATTGCGCGTGGCCGGGCGTGTCGGCGATGATGAATTTGCGGCGCGGGGTCGCAAAATAGCGGTACGCGACGTCGATCGTGATGCCTTGCTCACGCTCGGCTTCGAGGCCATCGGTAAGCAGCGAAAGATCGATGCCGGTCTGGCCGCGCTTGCGCGACGCCTGCTCGACCGCCGAGAGCTGGTCCTCGAGTATCTGGCGGCTATCGTGCAGCAAGCGGCCGATCAGCGTGCTTTTGCCGTCATCGACGCTGCCGGCAGTGATGAAGCGCAGCACCGCGCTGTCCTGTTGCACGTCCGAACGTGCTGGCCATGTGCGCTCGAGTGAGAGTCGATTAGCCATCAGAAGTATCCCTCTTTTTTGCGGCGCTCCATCGATGCCTCCGATGTTTGATCGTCCATGCGGGTTGCACCGCGCTCGGTGACGCGCGCTATCGCGGTCTCCGCGATGATTGCTGCAGGCGTATCCGCGATCGATTCGACAGGGCACGTGCAGCTCACGTCACCGACCGTGCGAAAGCGGACGCTGATCGTCTCGACGCGATCGCCTTCGCGCGCGGGCGTGAGGTCGGTGACGGGCATGAGGAGCGCGCCTTTGCGCACGACCTTGCGCCGATGCGCAAAATATAGGGATGGCACTTCGAGTTGTTCGCGCGCGATGTACTGCCACACGTCGAGCTCGGTCCAGTTGCTGATCGGAAAAACACGCACGTGCTCACCGCTGTGCACTCGCGCGTTGTACAGGTCCCACAGCTCGGGCCGCTGATTGCGCGGATCCCACTGCCCGAATTCGTCTCTGAACGAAAAGATGCGTTCTTTCGCGCGCGCTTTTTCCTCGTCACGTCGAGCCCCACCGATCGCCGCATCGGCGCCAAGCTCGGCGATCGCTTCGAGCAACGTCACGGATTGCGCCGCGTTGCGGCTCCCATTCGCGTGACGCAAGCGCACGGTGCCGCGCCGTATCGAGTCTTCGACCGAGCTTACGATCAATTCTTCACCGAGCTCCGCGGCGCGCCGATCGCGAAACGCAATGACTTCGGAGAAATTGTGTCCAGTGTCGATGTGCAAGAGCGGGAATGGAAAGCGCGCAGGGCGGAACGCTTTTTCAGCGAGCCGCAGCAGCACGATCGAATCCTTGCCGCCCGAAAAGAACAGAACGGGCTTCGAGCATTCGGCCGCGACTTCACGCAGGATGAAGATCGCTTCCGATTCGAGCCAGTCGAGGTGATCTCGCGCCCTCACATAGGCGCGCACACCGGCATCCGCGACGACGCTCATGCGCTCTCCCGGGCGCGCACGAGACGTCCATCCGGCGCCACGTGCAATCCGCATTCTTTGGCACTGGTCTGCTCCCACCACCAGCGGCCCGCCCTCGGGTCTTCACCCGGGATGCTCGGGCGGGTGCACGGTGCGCAGCCGATCGAGCGGTAGCCCTGATCGTAGAGCCGGTTGTAAGGCACAGCGTGCGCGTGTAGATAATCCCATACGTCCTGTTCGCTCCATTCGGCGAGGGGATTGAACTTGAGCACCGCGTAGTTCGAGTCGTACTCGTGCAATGGCACCGACACACGCGATGCGGCCGAGTCCCGACGAAGTCCGGTAATCCACGCGTTCTTTCCGCTCAACGCGCGCTTCAGCGGCTCGACTTTGCGAATCCGGCAGCATTCACGCCGCAGCTCAGGGGCGGCATAGAACGCATTCGGGCCGTGCCGTGCGACGTGGTTGGAGACTGCGTCCTCATCGGGCGTATAAACGCGCACGTCGTAGTTGTAGCGGCGGCGTATCTCGTCACGCAGCTGGATCGTGTCCGCATGGAGCCTGCCCGTATCGATCGTGAAGATCTCGATATCGAGGCCGGCGCTGAGAATGGCGTCCGTGACAACCATGTCCTCGGCGGAGAGGCTTGACGAAAACGTCGCGGGCCCGTGATTGCGCGCAACGGACGTGAGCGTGCGCAAGAGCACGTCGGATTTCGTCTGTTCAGGCACCTGGACCATAGACGCGCACTCCTATTCGAGAAGGCGCCTCCAGTTGTCTGGTCAGCACGGGTTATGTTGCGGCGCGGTCGTGCCGCGCCCGGCTTAGCTGCTACTGAGAATTCGGGTTGATGCGGTGCTTTTCAGTCGTCTCGATCTGAACGACGGCGCCGTCCTGGATGACCACAACCACCGTCCCGTAACGGATCTTGGAGATGGCCTCGGAAATCCGCTGCTCTATACCCGGCGATGCCTTTGGCCTGTGAGTAGCGAGAGCACCTGATGAGGAAATAGTCATAAGGGCGGCTGATGCACTGATCAATAATGTCGATGCAGCATGGTATCCCGAGTGGCTTAGAACTCAAAAGAACATTTTGTCACGCTTCTTATAACTTTTCGCCTCTGTTCTCACCCGAATCCCTTACTTACCCCATGAATCGATTCACGATTTTGCTTTGGAGTCCCCGGGCTTATGCCGGCACGACAGCGAAAGCACGGCCGATGCGCGCATCGGCGTCTCGTCGCCAAGCCCCAAGACACGTTTGCGCCCGACCCCGATTTAGGGTTTCTCGACCAGCCAGTGGGCGATAACGGCACACACTCGCGCCGGGGCGATTTTCGATTTCCCGGGAAACAACTATTCCTAAGGGAAATGACTTGCGATGCGTAACTGGCGGCGATGACGTTGAAACCCCTCAGCGCCGTGTCGACACCTTATCTCACTGCAATTCGACGTTCGCTTCCTTGATGACTTTCGCCCACTTCTCGATTTCCGCTTTGATATGCGCGCTGAATTGCTCGGGCGTGCCGCCGATCGGTTCCGCGCCGAGCTCGGACAGGCGGGACTTCACGTCCGGCAGTTGCAGAATGCGCGCGGTCTCGGCGGACAGCTTGCTCACCACATCCTTCGGCGTTGCTGCGGGCGCCACCAGTCCGAACCATGCGCTCGAGTTATAACCGGGCACGCCCGCTTCAGCCACTGTGGGAATGTCCGGCGCCGCGGGCGAACGCTTGTTCGGCGTCACGGCAAGCGCACGAATCTTCCCTGCTTTGACTTGCGGGAGATACGCCGGCATGTTGTCCATCGTCGCCGCGATCTGTCCGCCCATCACGTCCGTCAGCACGCCTGCGCTTCCTTTGTACGGCACGTGCACGAGATTGGTCCCGGTCATCGACTTGAATAGTTCCATCGAGAGATGTGCTGTGCTTCCGGCTCCGGGCGATCCATAGCTCAGCTTGCCCGGATTCGCTTTGGCATATGCGATCAACTCCTTCACGCTCTTGGCCGGAAGCGCATTATTGACGACGAGGATGTTCGGCACGAGCGCAACAAGGCTGACCGCAGTGAAGTCCTTGACCGCATCGTAGCCGAGCTTGCGATAGAGACTTGGATTGATGCCGTGCGGCCCCGCAGTCGTCATCAAGAACGTGTGGCCGTCGGGCGCCGCCTTCGCCGCATATTCGGTCCCGATGTTGCCGTTGGCCCCCGGACGGTTCTCAATGATCACCGGCTGCCCCCATGCTTCGTTCATTTTCTGGCCGATGACGCGAGCGAGGATGTCGGTTGCGCCCGCTGGGGTGTAGGCCACGACGATGCGGATGGGGCGCGTCGGATACGCCTGAGCTGCAAATGCAACGCCGTGCGCTGCCGCGGCGAGCGTTGCGGCAGCCATGACCGTCGTATGCGGGATTCTCATCGGACTCCTCCACTTCTGTAGTTAGATCGCATCGGCTCGTGGGTCGCTTCGACCACACTGTGCCATTTTACGAGCTTGCTGCAGCGTCGCGCGGCCCCGTTCAGACGCTTTCTAGTGATGCCGATTATCGGTTGAATCGAGATTAGAATAACTTCGAATCGAACCGCGCCATTGCACCCGCGATTTCCCGATAAGCTCAACTCCAATACGCGCCCACGCGATCCATGGAGGCAACATGACAGGCAAGTGGAATTACAAAGGCATCATTCCAGCGCTGACGCTGCCGCTCAAGAGCGACCTGACGATCGACGAGCAGGAACTGCGTCGCCTTTCGCAATGGCTGACGACGTTCAAAGGCATGGCGGCGTTGATGACCAACGGGCACACCGGCGAAGTGTTCAGTCTCACGTGGGAGGAACGTGCCGAGGTGACTCGCATCGTGGCGGACGAAGTCAAAGGCAAACTGCCGGTCATTTCGGCAGTCAGCGCCGAAGGCATCTCGGAGGCGATCGAGCAGGCGCAAATGCAGAAAAAGGCCGGCGCGACAGGTCTCGACATCATGCCACCCCATCACTGGCTGCGGTTCGGCATGCGTTCCGAACACGTCATCGACTACTTCGACGCGATCGGCAAGGCTACCGGTCTCGATCTCGCAGTGCATGTTTACCCTTCCTGGACCCGTGCGTCGTATTCGTGTGAAACCCTCGCCGGTCTCGCAAAGTTGCCGTCGGTGAAGCTCTTCAAGGTTGGAACGCGTGAAATGAACAAATACGCGCGCGACATTCAGGCAATACGCGAAGCCGCGCCCGACAAAGCGGTGCTCACCTGTCACGACGAATACCTGCTGGCGTCCATGGTGCAGGGCGTCGACGGCGGGCTGCTCGGCTTTGCTTCGTTTATTCCCGAGCTCATTCTGGAGTTGACGGACGCAGTGCACGCGGGGGACCTCAAACGTGCGATGGCCGTCCAGGAACGCATCAATCCGCTGAAGGACATCGTCTATGGAATGGGCGAGCCCACAGGCGACGCGCACGCGCGTATGAAACTCGCGATGGTGATGGCAGGACGTCTGAAGTCCGCGGCGGTCCGCCCCCCGACGCGGCAGCCCGACGAATCGACGCGCCAGAAGATCGCGAAAGCGCTCAAGTCAGTCGGCATGCTCCAGAAGGAAGCCGCTTAGAGCTTTAGCGGAGGAGAGAGCATTGTCGAAGTATCACTTCACCGCGGCGATCGCAGCTGCTGCGGCGGCGGCCTGCCTTGCCGGCGTCGTTATACCGGTGTCGGCTCAGAGCTATCCCGCGAAACCCATTCGCTACATCATCGCGTTTCCGCCTGGCGGGTCGAACGATATCTTTGCCCGCATCGTCGGCGCGCGTTTGAGTGAGCTGATGGCGACCACAGTGATCGTCGATAACCGGCCCGGCGGCGGTGCAAACATCGGCGCCGAAGCGATCGCACGCGCAACGCCCGATGGCTACACGATCGGCAACATCAGTGCGACGCACACGATCAATGCGACGCTTTACCCCAAGCTCGGATACGATGTGCTGAAAGACTACACAGCGATCATCAAGGTCGCGGAAATCCCGCTGCTGCTCGCCGCGCACCCCGTGCTGCCGGCGAAGGGACCGAAAGACCTGATCGCGCTCACGAAAATACGTGCGCTGACTTACGGCTCAGCCGGCGTGGGCACGCCAGGCCATCTTGCGGCCGAGATGCTGCGGGGCTATGGCGCAAGGCAACTCACCCACGTGCCTTACAAAGGCGGCGGGCCGGCTGCTGTCGATCTGATAGCCGGCAACATCGAGCTGCTTTTCCAGAACATGCCGGAGATGGTGCCCTTCGTGAAAGCCGGCAAGATGCGCGCGCTCGCCGTGACGAGCGCCAGACGCGATCCGGTGCTGCCCGACACCGTGACCATGATCGAAGCAGGATTTCCGGGCTTCGATCTCGGCAACTGGCTCGAGATCGTCGGCCCTGCGAATATCCCCAAAGACATCGTTGCGCGCCTCAATAGCGAGGTCGGCAAAGTTCTGAGCGAGCCTGCCACTCGCGAAAAAATCATGGCGCAAGGCTTCAACATCGTGACGAGCACGCCTGACGAAGCGACGCGCTTCATCCGTTCAGAGCACGAGAAGTGGGGAAAGCTCGTGAAGATGTCCGGAGCGAAAGTGGATTAGCTGTTCGAGGATAACTGGATGAGAGCTTGGCGGGCTGCCGGGAATCTGATTGCTGGCGTTGGCATGACCGCGGTGTGTGCTGTCGCGGCCGCGCAGACCTACCCCTCTAAACCGATCCGCTTCGTCATTCCGTACCCACCCGGCGGCGCCTCCGACGTCACCGCCCGCATCATCGGTGCGAAGATGACCGAGGCCTGGGCGCAGCAGGTGATTATCGACAACAGGCCCGGCGCGAACGGAATCATCGCGCTCGAACAGGTTGCGAAGTCCGCACCTGACGGCTACACGATTCTGATGGCGAACGTCGGGCCGAACGCAATCAATCCCGTGGTTTACGCGAAGCTTCCATACGACGCGATCAGGGATTTCGCTCCGGTCACGCTCACGACCAAGGTGCCGCAGGTGATCGTCGCCAACGCTTACCTGCCCGCGAAGAATATCAAAGAGCTGATTGCGCTCGCTAAAGGGCAGCCCGATCAGATCGTGTTTGCAAGCGGCGGCAGCGGCTCTTCCAACCACCTCGCGTTCGAGCTCTTCAAATCGATGTCCGGCGTAAAAATCGTGCACGTGGCGTACAAGG
>JAQGNH010000409.1 GCA_028291945.1 Betaproteobacteria bacterium | reverse complement strand
ATCCGGCAGGTGGTGCGGGGGGAAGACAGGATACAACGCCGCTATCTCGTGATCGCTTCCGGCACTGCCGACCAGCACGGCGCGCCTGTCCAGGTTCAGGCGCAATGATCTGCATCAGCGGCCATTCCTGGAGAAATGGTCGATGATGCGCCATGGCGTCGGATACACGTCATTATCGAACGTGCTGTGATGGTTCCGCTTCAGCGGTCTGGTCCCGCAGATGTTTCTGCGGCGGCAGAGAGTTGAGCTCGCCGATACACGGCCGTGAAAGGATGCCACTCGTTCGGCAAACCCGGGCGAGCTCGATCGGGAGGGAACACCGATGGCAAGAAATGTAGCAGATCAATTTGTGGAGGTACTCGCCGCGACCGGCGTGAAGCGCATTTACGGCATCGTCGGCGATAGCCTGAACGGGATCACTGATGCGCTGCGCCGCCAGGGTGAGATCGAATGGATGCACGTGAGGCACGAGGAGGTCGCGGCCTTCGCGGCAGGTGCCGAGGCCCATCTGACGGGTGAGCTTGCCGTCTGCGCCGGCAGCTGCGGCCCCGGCAATCTGCATCTCATCAATGGACTCTTCGACTGCCACCGCTCGCGCGTGCCGGTACTCGCTATCGCCGCGCAGATACCCTCGGCTGAAATCGGCTCCGGCTATTTCCAGGAGACACGGCCAGAAGAGCTGTTCAAAGACTGCAGCCACTATTGCGAGTTGATTTCCGGCGCCGACCAGATGCCGCGCACGCTGGAGATTGCGATTCGTGAAGCCGTGGCGAACCGCGGCGTGTCTGTGGTGGTTATACCGGGCGATGTCGCGCTTCAGCCCGCGTTGAGTGCGCCGCTGCCGAAATCATCAGGCTCTTTGCCGCCGCCGGTGATTACGCCTGCAAGCGAAGTTCTGGACCGATTGGCCACACTTCTGAACGGAGAGAGCCGCGTGACCCTGCTGTGCGGCTCCGGATGTGAGGGCGCGCATGAACAACTCGTGGCGCTAGCCGAGCGACTCAGGGCGCCTATCGTCCATGCCCTCAAGGGGAAGGAGCATGTCGAGTGGGACAATCCTTATGACGTAGGGATGACCGGGTTGATCGGGTTTTCGTCGGGCTATTACGCCATGATCGATTGCGACGTCCTGCTCATGCTCGGCACTGATTTCCCGTATCGGCAATTCTATCCGCGCGGCGCAGGGGTGCGGATCGCACAGGTCGATCAAAGAGGAGGCATCATCGGGCGCCGCGCGCCGGTCGACTTGGGCGTGGTAGGCGATGTGCGCGCGACCATCGAGGCACTGCTGCCGCGCCTCAAGGAGAAGCGTGATAGCAAACATCTCGATCAGGCGCGTGAACATTATCGCAAGGCGCGCAAAGGCCTCGATGAGCTTGCGATTCCCAGGGGCGGAAAATCCCCGATACACCCGCAGCAGATCGCGAAGGTAATCAGCGATCTTGCCGCAGATGATGCGGTCTTCACCTGTGACGTGGGTCTGCCCACCGTATGGGCCGCGCGCTATCTGGCGATGAACGGAAAACGGCGGCTGATCGGGTCGTTCTGGCACGGCTCGATGGCCAATGCGATGGCGCAGGCGATCGGAGCCCAGGCGACGCTTCCCGGCCGACAGGTGATCTCGTTGTCGGGAGACGGAGGATTTACCATGCTGATGGGTGACTTTCTCAGTCTCGTGCAGCTGGATCTGCCGGTGAAAGTCGTCGTATTCAACAACAGCGCCCTCGGCTTCATCGAGATCGAGCAGAAGTCTTCCGGATTTCTCGACACCGGCACGAGTTTCAAGAATCCGAATTTCGCCGCCATGGCGGAAGCGGTCGGCGTGCGCGGGATCAGGCTCGAGGACCCGGATGAGGTCGAGATCGGCATCGCCGCTGCGCTCGCCCATAACGGACCGGTGCTGATCGATGCGGTGGTAAGCCGAATGGTGCTCCCCATTCCTCCCAGCATCACGACCGAGATGGCCAAAGGCTTCACGCTTTACATGCTGAAGGCAGTCATGGGTGGGCGCGGCGACGACCTGATCGACCTCGCCCGAATGAACCTCTGGCAATAGCACATTGAACCCAGCCTTTTCTCACCAACCTGACCAACGCTCAAAGAACAATCCGCGGGGAAGATCGCCGACAAGCTGGTATCGGCAGCGTTGGTGATCGTGAGTCAGCGTGTCTCAGCCACTCAGCGACGCGCCGGGTCGACGAGCATCGATGAAGCGACACGTTCCACATGAATGACTAATAACGGAGTTCGGCAGATGAAAACACTACGGAAATTGTTGGTGGTCGCAGTCAGTATGCTTTCGGCGATGTTCTTTGCGGCGGAGGCGTCAGCGCAGACCGCCAAGCCAGCAGTTGCGCGCAATGTGGTGCTGGTACACGGGGCGTGGGCGGACGGCTCCAGTTGGTCCGAGGTCATCTCGCGCCTTCAGGCGGCCGGCCTGCATGTCACTGCGGTGCAAAATTCACTGACATCGCTCGCCGATTCTGTCGCCGCGACACGGCGCGCATTGGCACTGCAGGATGGACCGACCGTGCTCGTCGCCCATTCCTGGGGCGGCACCGTCATTAGCGAAACCGGAATGGACCCGAAGGTCACGGCGCTCGTCTACGTTGCAGCACGGGCACCCGACGCGGGCGAAGATTTCGTCGCCCTATCCGGAAAGTTCC
>JAQGNH010000402.1 GCA_028291945.1 Betaproteobacteria bacterium | reverse complement strand
CGTCAGCGGTCAGCGGTCGAAGAACGAAAATAAGCGTGCATATCGATTCAACTTTTGACTCCAGCGTTATTCACAATTGCTACGCCTCCATTCGCCGTCCACGGCTGACGTCTGACCGCTGACGACTTACGCCGCCTGACTCTGCACATACCCTTTCATTACTTCGTCCTTCATCCGATGCCATATGTCGCGGTGAAGCTCGACGAATCGCGGCGTCAGACGAATCTCTGCCACATCGCGCGGCCGTGGAAGGTCTATCGCGTACTCGCCAATCGGATGCGTAGCGGGTCCGGCCGAAAGGACGACTACGCGGTCTGACAGCGAAATGGCCTCCTCGAGGTCGTGCGTGATGAAGACTACGGACTTGCGATCAGCTGACCAAAGCTCGAGCAGCTCGTTTTCCATCAGCTGGCGTGTCTGAACGTCGAGCGCGGAGAAAGGCTCGTCCATGAGCAGGATCTGCGGATCCATGATGAGCGTCTGCGCGAGCGCAACGCGCTTTTTCATGCCGCCGGACAGTTGATGGGGATACCGATGCCCATGCGCAGCGAGGCCGACACGACCAAGCCAGTCGCTCGCGCGCGCATGCGCTTCCGATTTACGCGTACCGCGATACAGAAGACCAATGGCTACGTTGTCCAGGGCATTGAGCCAGGGCATCAGCGCATCGGCCTGAAACAGATAACCCGCCTTGCGATTCAGTCCCGACAAAGCCTCACCGAACACCCGAACGCGGCCGCCGGACGGCGACAGCAAACCTGCGGCGACGTTGAGCAGCGTAGATTTGCCGCAACCAGTTGGGCCTACGACTGAAACGAATTCACCGCGATCAACGACGAGTGTAGTGTCGCGAACAGCGGTATAAGGCTCGGCGCCGGCGCTGCGCGCCGCGAAAGTGACGGTGATGTTCTCGAGCGCGAGGGCGGCGTCGCTGGTCACGAAACGGACAAATCAAACATCAGCGGCAAAATCTTAACCACAAAGGACACGAAGGACACAAAGGAAACCAAAACAAGCTACCCTCGGAAATTGCCTTTTGATTGCATCGTTATCGAACAAGACTTTCATAGGCATTCACCGTTCAGCGGACCGACGATTCGTCGCCGTTCTTGCCTTGCAGGTCTTGTCGTCCCTTTGTGTCCTTTGTGTCCTTCGTGGTCATCTCTTAACGCTTGCCGCCGTACTTCTTCAACGCACGATCCGCGAAGCTGTTATCGAACGTCTGCGCCAGATCGATCTTCGCTTTCTGAACTTCCGGGACGAACGCGGCGAGTACCGTGTGTACATTCTGCGCGCCTTCCATGGAGAAGCGCCCGTCGGGTGAGTAGCCTTCCTTGTTCTTCAGCAGCGAACCCCGGTAGAGCGCAAGATCCGAACCGTAATATTCTGAAGGTACTGTCGCGATCACGTCGTCGACGCTGGCCGCGCGAAGCCAGACCACAGCGCGCACCATTGCATTGACGACCGCTTGCGTCGTATTAGGATTCTTTTTGACCCACTCGACTGGAGCGTAAATGCAGCCCGCGTGATACGCGCCGCCATAAACGTCCTTCATGCCTTTTGCCGTGCGGGTATCCGCAATGACGACAATGTCGCCGTCCGTCTCGAGCTTGGTGATCACGGGATCGAGATTCGAAATCGCATCGATGTTGCCTCTTTTCATCGCCGCCACCGCTCCGGCTGATGCGCCCACCAGGATTGCGGAAAAATCATCCGGCTTCAAACCACCCTTTACGGCGAGATTCTGAACGGCCATGTGCGTGCTGGAGCCTGGCGCAGTCACGCCGACCTTCATGCCTTTCAGGTCGGCGGGCGACTTGTACTGGGCTGCTTTGGCTTTGCTCAAGCCGATGACGATCCCGTTGTATCGGCCTTGAAGTGCGAGGCCGACGATCGGCTGTCCTTTGGCGTGCATATTGATCGTGTGCTCGTAAGCGCCGGAGACCACATCCGCACTGCCGCCGACCATCGCCTGCAACGCTTTGGCGCCGCCTGGGAAATCGACGATCTCGACGTCGAGTCCCTCGCTCTTGAAATAACCCTTGCGCTCGGCGATCGTCAGCGGAAGGTAATACAACAGACTTTTGCCACCGACCGCGACCGTAATCTTTTTCTTTTCCAGCGATTGCGCCTGAGCGAACGCAGCTGCCAGCACAGCTGCCGCTACGGCGATGAACTTG
Source organism: Betaproteobacteria bacterium (assembly GCA_028291945.1). GTDB lineage: Bacteria > Pseudomonadota > Gammaproteobacteria > Burkholderiales > SG8-41 > JAQGMV01. The sequence continues at coordinate 17,520 of JAQGNH010000402.1, read as the reverse complement.
ATAATACGCATCCTGCCTCCTGAAAGATCTATACCGCTCCGGGCACGACGGCATTCTTATGCGGCTATGGCCGCTCATGAATACCTACGCCCCCCGCTCGGCTGCGGCTGAGCGGGGCGCACTGCGCCTGCTGCGGATCGCGCTACACAAGAAAGGCACGGGACTCCCGCGCTCTGGATGCAAACGCGCGCCCAAGCCGCTATTGCCGCTCAATTATATGATGCCGCGCTGCTTCAGGTTTTCCTGCTGCTCCGCGCTGTAGCCCAGACTTGCGAGCACCTCCGTGTTGTGCTCGCCGAGCTTTGGCCCGAGCCACCGTGTCGCACCGGGCGTTGCAGATAGCTTCGGAACCACTCCGGGTATTTTCACGGGCGTGCCATCGGGCAGCTGCCATTTCTCGATCATGTTGCGCGCAGCATAGTGAGCGTCATTCACGATGTCTTCCGGATCGTACACGCGCCCTGATGGAACCTCAGCGCGTTCCAGCGCTCCGAGAACGCGGTTCAGATCGTGCTGTCGCGTCCAGATCTCGATCGCCTCGTCGAGCTCGCGCGCGCGAGGCACCCTCCCGGCATTCGATGCAAGAGATGTATCGTTTGCGAGATCCTCGCGTCCGATCGCGATCATGAGACGCTTGAATATGGAGTCGTTGTTCGCGCCGATGATCACGTATTTGCTGTCGCGCGTCGCGTAAGTGTTAGAGGGTGTGATGCCGGGCAGCTCGTTGCCGGCGCGCTCGCGTTTGAAACCGAGCACATCGAATTCCGGAATGAAGCTTTCCATCATATTGAACACGGCCTCATACAGCGCGACGTCGACGTACTGACCCTTGCCTCCGTTCACGTTGCGGTGATGCAGGGCCATCATCGCGCCGATCACGCCATGCAGTGCCGCAATCGAGTCGCCTATCGAAATGCCCATGCGCACCGGAGGACGATCGGGGTAGCCGGTCACGTAGCGCATGCCGCCCATCGCTTCGCCGACGACGCCGAAGCCAGGGCGGTCTCGATAGGGCCCATCCTGGCCGAATCCGGAGAGCCTCACCATGATCAGGCGCTGATTCAGCTCGGAGAGCTGGGGCCATCCGATGTTCCACTTCTCGAGCGCGCCAGGCCGGAAATTTTCGACGACAATGTCGGCTTCGCTCGCGAGCCGGCGCACGATCTCCTGACCTTCGGGTACCCGCAGATTAACTGTCACTGATTTCTTGTTGCGCGCCTGGACGTACCACCACAAGGAAGTGCCTTGGTACATCTTGCGCCAGCCACGGATCTGATCGCCGCCTTCGGGCGCTTCGACCTTGATCACCTCTGCACCGAATTCCGCGAGCAACCGCGCGCAGAAAGGTCCAGCGATGAGGGTGCCGAGCTCGATGACTTTTACACCCGCGAGCGGACCTGAGGAATCAGCGGACAATTTAATGCTCAACAATGATTGGCGAAGTATGTACTGTCACCAGTTCGCACGATAATCGCCGCCCGCATGAGCTTGCGCGCGAAACAGGCGTTGACGAACCACGACGTGTTCACTTGGACGTGCTGAAGCCTGTGCAGAGGAATTACCGGAGCGTGGAAGTATAGTGAGACGACAGCGCGGGCGGAAGCACGGCTACAATGGCATCAGCGCTGTCGTAGATCCGATCGGACTGCGAATATGCTATCGGCCGCTATCGAACTACTTCGCTGGCACTATGCGGGCGGGTTCGGTGACTCGCGTGTGTTCACCGTGACAGGCAACGCTTATCGCCTGCGCATCGACGAATGAGCCTCTAGCGCAGCGCAAACCACAACAGATGCAAGAGTGGCTCGAGCAACGACTTGCTGCGGCATGGGCGCGCGCCGAGCGTATTCTGCAAGCCCGGATCAGAATGACGCTTTGAAACGATAAATGGCCCAACAAACTCTATTCACTATTCTTCTTCGCCAACCCTGGTGGGTGACGCTGCTCGTCGCTGTTGCTTTGTTCGCCGTCGCGCACGCGATTTTCCCGCCGATCGCACCGTTCATGGCGCTGCCGTTCGCAGGGCTCTCGGTGTATATCGCGTACCGCCAGTGGCGCGGCAACGCTGGTGTAGATGCCGGTGAGCGGCTCGCGACGATGCGTACGATGCAGTGGGAAGACTTCAGCGCGCTGATTTCGGACGCCTATAAGCGGCAGGGTTACGCTATTGCGCCCGCAGAAGGCGCCGGGTATGACTTCACTCTGACAAAGGATGCGCGCACCACGCTGCTGCAATGCCGCCGGTGGAAAGTGAATCAGGTTGGCGTAGGCCCTGTCCGCGACGTGGCGAATGCAGTAGCACGAAGGGGAGCGTACAAAGGCATCTGCATTGCCGCCGGAGAATTCTCCGCGCCGGCCCGCAAGCTCTCATTAACTGAACCGGTTTCCCTGCTTTCTGGTGGAGACTTGGTGGACCTCGTATCGCCCGTGTGGAAACACAAACCGCGAATGCATTGACGCCGCGCTGTTTGAACTGGTTCGAAAGCTGTCGCGCGCGAGCGACGGGAAAAAGTCAACGTGTTCAGCACGATGGCATAAGTGCCCGCATTCCCGTCGCCGGCCAGAGACAGCGGGCTAGATCTACCCCCGATGAAAAATACTCAAGTAACTGAATGTTAAACATTTTTAAAACTGGCACAGCTCCTGCTACTTAGGCTTGCAAGCAATCCGTTTTTCCCCTGAAACGGATTTACCCTCCCCTGTTTCCCCCGGCTTATTGCCGGGGTTTTTTTGTACGCGTCCTCGAGCACGCCGACTTGTGCGGTCGTCAGCGCGGATCAATCGGCGTCAGGTGCGAAACTCCAAATAACGCTTCGAGGTAAGAAGCGACCTGAAACAGCGCGGCTTCCCCTCTCGGTTTACCGATCACCTGCACACCGACAGGCAACCCAGCCTTCGTGAATCCCACGGGCACGGCCATAACCGGGCATGCCGTGACAGTCACCGAAAAGGTCAGCACCAGCCAACCCATATAGCCTTCGAAGCGCACGCCGTTCAACTGCTCCGGAAAGCGCTGATTCACGTCGAAGGGCGCACACAATACAGTAGGACAGATGAGTGCATCGTAGTCCTTCATGAAAGTCGCGACACGGCGAACGATATCGCCTTGTGCCACCTCTGCGGCGACGACGTCCGGCGCACTGAGCTTGAGGCCGAATTCGGTGTTCTGCACGATCTCCGGCTTCAGGACGTGGCGATACTTCTCGAGCCAGCCGCCATGACGCGCGATGTACACAGCGCCACGCAGGGTCAGGAATGTGCGGCCCGCATCGCTCAAATCCGGATGCTTCTCATCGACCGCTATGCCGGCCTGCGCAATTTTCTGGGCCGCTGCGCGACATAACGAGCGCACTTCATCATCCATGACCGGCGCGATGCCGAGGTCTGGAGAAAACGCAATGCGCGCTGGTTTGCGCGGACTCGCCGCTGCTGCGGCGAAGCTCGGGTGAGGGCCGAGCTGCGACAACGGATCTTCAGGGTGGAACCCTGCTTCCGCGTCGAACATCAGCGCGACATCAGCGACGGTGCGCCCCATTGGACCTTCGACTGAGAGCGGGTTGAACGGCTGCTTCTGGATTTTCGCGACCATCCCGGGGCTTGGGCGCAAGCCACTGACCGAAGCAAAACTCGCCGGATGTCGAATGCTGCCGCCGAAATCCCCGCCCGTAGCAAGCCAGACCTGCCCTGCCGCAAGCGCGGCGGCCGACCCGCCCGAGGATCCGCCCGGCGTGGTGCGCACGTCCCACGGATTGCGCGTCGCGCCGAACACATCGTTGAAGCTGTTCCCGCCGGCGGCAAACTCCGGCATGTTCGATTTGCCCATGATGATCGCGCCATGGGCTTCGAGACGCTCGACCACAAGGTCTGACTCCGCGGGAACGTGATCGGCGTAAATCTTCGAACCGGAGGTCGAACGAACGCCTGCAACCGCAAGGTTGTCTTTCGCAGCGATTGGCAAACCGTAGAGGAATCCTGGTGCCCTCTGCGCCTGCTTCTCCTGCATGATACGGCGCGCGTGATCGTGAGCGCGCTCGTAGCAGCGCGTCACCATCGCGTTCAACTTGCCGTCCGTCGCTTCGATGCGATCGATCGATACATCGACCAGTTCGAGCGGCGACACTTCACGTTTCTTGAGCAGCGCGACAGCTTCTGTTGCACCGAGCTTGTAAAGATCCTTCATTCGTTTCCCCCCACCTTTGCTTTTGCGGCGCGCAAAACCGGCCGCTCATTGTGGCTTCATCAGCTCATCAACCCGTCAAAACACTCAGGCGTTCGCTGCATCCATTCGAGATAGTCGGCATACGCTTCATCCATCAGATAGCGACTTCGAAATCGTGTGTCCTGCATCAGGCGTCCGATATCCATGAGCCCGCGATCACGGTCCGTGTACCAAATGTTCGCCTCATGCGTGTGAGCCGCAGTTCGATACTGGAAAGCGGGATAATGTGCTTTAAGCGCTTTGCACCACGCGACGATCGGATCTTCCCATTTCACGCCGCATGTCACGTTGTATAGCGTGTGGCGTAGCGTCGATGCCTCCGTCAACGCAATCAGCGCGTCGGCTACATCTCGAGCGTACACCCAGTCACGCTGAATTTCCCGGTCGGTCAATATCGCTGTTTTGCCCGTGACGGCGAGGCTGGCCAGCTGCGAGTGCGTGCCGAAGTTGTCGCGGACTCCTGTGTCGCGCTCCCATGGGCCAATGACGGTTCCGAGCCGCACGCAAACGACATCGATGTTCCACAGGTCGCGTAGACGCATGCACATGCGCTCTGCGGCATGCTTGGTGATGCTGTACAGCGAGGTCGGCACCGCAGCCGTCTCCTCGTAAAGGCGGGGCAGCCGATAAAGAGACTCGCCGTAAGCAGCGCCAGATCCGATATAGACGATACGCTGGACGTTGTGTTTGCGTGCTGTGTCCAGGATGTTGATCGTTCCGCGCAGATTCACTTCGACGATACTGGACGGATCCTTTGCTTCGCGACCGGGCCCGGAAGTGATGGCCGCGGCGTGTATCACGCGCTGGATCGCGTGTCTGCGAAAAACGGCGTCGACACTTTCGCCAACGAGAACACTCCCTGCCTCTATCGAGAGCTTGCTGCGATGCGCTTCGAACGCCCGCCCGGCCCCGGGCGGTAGCTTGCCGGCATCGAACAGCACCACGTCGTGCTCTCTCTCGAGCAGTGACTGCACCACGTTGAGTCCGACAAAACCAGCGCCGCCCGTTACGAGTACGGCCATAGTCGCTTACGCGCGGTGTAAGCAGTCTTCGACGCAGTGCAGATGCGACACGCCGCAGTGGCATGCAACTTGCGACAGCGGCGGCCCATCATGCAAAGCGTCTTGTTGCTCAATCGAGGTGTCTCCCACGGCTCGTTAGTGCGCAAAATGCTCCCGTCGCTCGGCTACACCCTATTTGATGAGCTGCACAGCGCCTCAGCCTTGGACAGCGACGTCGATCGACTCGAGCCTGATGTTCTCATCGTGTGCACCGATTCGTTCCAAGAGGACTTGTTCGATTCACTGCGCCGCGTTGCGGAGTCCCGTCCACTTCCTGTGGTCGTTTTCACAAACGACTCGAGTCGCGAATCGATACGCAAAGCTGTGGATGTGGGCGTTGCGGCGTATGTCGTCGACGGCTGGGCCGCTGAGCGCCTGACGCCGATCATCGACGCCGCATGCGCGCGCTTCGAGGCGTTGCAGTCGGTCAAGAGAGAGCTCGCAGCAACGCAGCACAAGCTCGCGGAGCGCAAGTTGATCGAAAAAGCAAAAGGCATCGTGATGAAACAGCGCGGCCTCACCGAAGATGAGGCTTACGGCGCGCTGCGCAAGATGGCGATGAATCAGAATCTCCCTCTTGCGGAAGTCGCGCGCCGCGTGATTGCCGTTTCACAATTGCTCGTCTGATCCGACTGCAGGAACCCGCAGTTTAGCGCAGGCCGCCCAGAGTAGTGCGACACGCATCAAGGTCGCACCGTTACAGAGCATCGGCTTCGGCACATTGATCAGGACACCCCCCTATCCACACGATGCGGCACCGGTTACTCACAAGAATAAAAGTGGCATACCGTTTGCGTAAGCCTCCGGATGATCGGGCCAACGGCGGCTTGATCTAACGAACGACGGCGTTCGTGCGGGCTCACCGGGTGCGCAGCGCCGTTTTTTTATGGGCTTACCAGGAGTTTTGATGTCGCAGAAAAACGATACGGCGAAGTCCTGGCACACCCGCCGCAAGTTCCTTCGCAGCGCAGGTGCTGCTGCGGGCTACGGTGCACTGATGGCCCTCGTGCCACCCGGCGTGCGGCAAGCGGCATGGGCGGCGGGGTCGGACGCCCCCGAGAAGAAGGAAGTGAAAGTAGGCTTCATCCCGCTGACCGACTGCGCCTCCGTCGTGATGGCTTCGGTCATGGAGTTCGACAAGAAGTACGGCATCAAGATCACCCCGACCAAAGAAGCATCGTGGGCAAGCGTACGGGACAAACTCGTGAACGGCGACATCGATGCGTCTCACGTGCTTTACGGTCTCATCTATGGGCTGCATCTGGGCGTCAGCGGACCGAAAAAAGACATGGCGATGCTGATGGGCCTCAATCATAACGGTCAGGCTATTACGCTTTCGAAGAAGCTTGCTGATCAGGGAGCGGTGGATGGCAAAACGCTGGCTGGGGTGATGCAGAAGGACAAGCGCGAATACACGTTCGCTCAAACATTTCCGACCGGCACGCACGCGATGTGGCTTTACTATTGGCTCGCTGCAAACGGTATCCATCCGTTCAAGGATGCAAAAGCCGTCGTGGTGCCGCCGCCGCAAATGGTCGCCAACATGCGGGTGGGAAACATGGATGGGTTCTGCGTTGGTGAACCCTGGGGTCATCGTGCAATCGCGGACGGCATCGGCATCACGGCGATCACCACGCAGGACATCTGGAAAGATCACCCGGAAAAGGTTCTCGGCTGCACCGCCGACTTCGCCAAGCAGAATCCGAACACCGTGCGGGCGATGACGGCTGCAGTCCTCGATGCCGGCCGCTGGATCGATGCCTCGCTTTCGAATCGTCAGAAGATGGCCGAAGTGGTCGCTGCCCCAGCATTCGTCAATACGTCCGTCGACGTTATCAACCAGCGCATTCTCGGGCGCTATCAGAACGGCCTCGGCCGCACCTGGGACGACCCCAACCACATGAAGTTTTACAACGATGGCTACGTGAACTTTCCGTACTTGTCGGATGGCATGTGGTTCCTCACGCAACACCGACGCTGGGGCCTGCTCAAGTCCGACCCCGATTACCTCGCAGTGGCCAAGCAGATCAACCGCATCGACATTTACAAGGAAGCCGCTTCGCAGGCGAAAGCGAGCGTGTCGAAAGATGTCATGCGCACGTCAAAGCTTGTGGACGGCGTCGTGTGGGACGGTAAAGACCCGAAAAAATACGCGTTGTCTTTTCCGGTGAAAGTGGCGTGACGTGAGGGACGACTGATGCGTGCTGTTATCAAAACGTTACCGCTGATCGATACGGTCGCGCATTCGAGTACGCGTCCACCAGCGGCGGTCATTCCTCATCCATCCGCGCCCGCACTCGCGGCCGCGGCCGACCGCGCAGCCGCCGCCTCGGAGTCGATTGATCGCACCGCCCGCCGTCAACGCACCGAGCTTGCAGCACGCATCGTGGCACCACTCCTTGGAGTGCTGGCGTTCCTCGCAATCTGGTCCCTCGTCTCGATGGGTGGCTCGATACCAGGCCCGGCGAAAACGTGGAATGCCGCGGTACAGGTCTTCAGCGACCCGTTTTACAAAAATGGACCGAACGACCAAGGCATCGCGTGGAAAATCGGTGGCTCTCTCGGACGTGTAGGCGTCGGCTTCGGTTTTGCGGCGCTGGTGGGCATTCCGCTGGGATTCCTCATTGGCCGCTTCGCGTTCCTGCGCAATATGGCAGAGCCCGTAATCGGTTTGCTGCGACCTGTAAGCCCGCTTGCGTGGTTGCCGATCGGCCTGCTCGTCTTCAAAGGCGCAAACCCCGCGGCGATCTGGACGATTTTCATTTCGAGCATCTGGCCGATGATCAGCAATACCGCTGTCGGCGTTCAGCGTGTGCCGAGCGACTACCTCAACGTTGCCCGCGTTCTCAATCTATCCGAGTGGAAAGTTTTTACGAAAATTCTTTTCCCGGCGGTGCTGCCGTACATGCTCACCGGAGTGCGTCTTTCGATGGGCGTGGCATGGCTCGTGATCGTCGCCGCCGAAATGCTGACCGGCGGCGTGGGGCTCGGCTTCTGGGTGTGGGACGAGTGGAACAACCTCAAAGTGGAAAACATTCTCATCGCGATCATCGTGATCGGCATCATCGGGCTAGCGCTCGAGCAGCTGCTGCTGCTGATTGCTAAAAGGTGGCAGTACGATTGATTGAACAACCGTGATTCGTGACTCGTGATTCGTGGCGTACAAGCCAACTGCGAACGACGAAGATCACGAATCACGGCTCACGAGTCACGAATCACGAATTTAAGGCACTTGAATGGACCCCTACCTCAAGATAGAAAACGTCGGCATGTCCTTCGATACCAAGAAAGGCCCGTTCGTCGCGCTTCGCGATATCCACCTCGAGATCAACAAAGGCGAGTTCGTCACGCTGATCGGGCATTCGGGCTGCGGTAAATCGACGCTGCTCAACCTGATCACCGGGCTCAATACGCCGAGTTCTGGGCATCTATTTCTTTCTGGACGCCAGATCATGGGGCCGGGTCCCGATCGCGGTGTCGTGTTTCAGAATCATTCCCTTCTGCCATGGCTCACGTGTTTCGATAACGTCTACCTCGCAGTCGAGCGGGTTTTCGGCGGCAGTGAACCGAAGGCAAAGCTTGCGGAGCGCACGCGTCATGCGCTGGAGCTCGTGCATCTGACCGACGCAACCGATAAACGGCCGCAGGAGATCTCGGGAGGAATGAAACAGCGCGTCGGCATTGCGCGTGCCCTCGCGATGGAGCCCAAGCTCCTCCTGATGGACGAGCCTTTCGGCGCGCTCGATGCACTCACCCGCGCGCGTCTGCAGGACGAGCTCATGCGCATTGTCGCCGAGACCGGCAGCACCGTCGTCATGGTGACACACGACGTCGACGAAGCGGTTCTGCTCGCCGACCGCGTCATCATGATGACGAATGGTCCCGCCGCAACGATCGGTGAGACTCTTGAGGTCAGCCTCCCGCGTCCGCGCGACCGTCTGCAGCTCGCGAACGATCCCACCTACATGCGGCTGCGCAAAGCAGTGCTCGAGTTTCTGTATCAAAAGCAGCTCAAGGCTGCGGCGTGAGGAGAAATTCACCGCATGAAAACAATGAAGCTGGTGTGCGTCGGCAATGGCATGGCCGGGGTACGGACGATCGAGGAGCTGCTGAAGCTCGCCCCCGATCTTTTTGACATCACGATTTTCGGCGCCGAACCCCATCCGAACTACAACCGCATCCTGCTTTCGCCCGTGCTCGCCGGCGAGCAGACGCTCGACGAGATCGTGCTCAACGACCGCGAGTGGTACGCGCAGCACAGCATTACGCTGGAAGCTGGAAAGAAGGTCACCACGATAGACCGCGTTCGGCGGGTCGTCGTCGCGGATGACGGCACCGAAGCGGAATATGATCGCCTGCTCCTTGCAACAGGTTCAAACCCTGTGATCTTGCCGATCCCAGGCAACGCGCTCGAAGGCGTTTTGACCTACCGCGATATCGCGGATACCGAAGCAATGATCGAGGCTGCGACACGCTGCAGGAACGCAGTCGTGATCGGCGGCGGACTGCTCGGCCTCGAAGCAGCCAATGGGTTGCGCGTGCGCGGCATGGACGTGACCGTGGTTCACCTGCTCGACAGCCTCATGGAGCGTCAGCTCGATCGCACCGCTGCAAAGCTGCTGCAAAACTCGCTGGAAGCCCGCGGCCTGAAATTTCTTTTGCCGAAGCAGACTTCGGAAATTGTGGCTGGCGAATCGGGTAGCGTGTGCGCAGTGCGATTCAAGGATAGCGAAACGATCTCGGCGGATCTGGTCGTGATGGCCGTGGGCGTGCGGCCAAATACCGCGCTTGCGCAAGCGGCGCGCCTGCATTGCAGCCGCGGCATCGTCGTGAGCGACACGATGCAGACGTTCGACCCGCGCATCTATGCGGTCGGAGAATGCGTCAATCATCGCGGGATCGCGTATGGTCTCGTCGCGCCGCTTTTCGAAATGGCGAAGGTGTGCGCGAACCATCTTGCGGGTTTCGGCATTGGACGATATCCGGGTTCCCTCACGTCGACCAAACTCAAGGTCACGGGCATCGATCTGTTTTCGGCGGGAGATTTCGTCGGCGGCGAAGGCACCGAGCACATCACGCTTTCGGATCCGGTGGCGGGCATCTACAAGAAACTTGTGTTGAAGGACGAAAAGCTGGTCGGCGCCGTCCTCTACGGCGACACGCTGGACGGCGCCTACTACTTTCGGCTGCTGCGGGAAGGTCGCAGCGTAACCGACGTGCGCGATCGTCTCATGTTCGGCGAAGCGAACCTGGGTGACACGGGTCATCTCGGCCAGAACCGCGCGGCCGCCATGTCCGACGACATGGAAGTGTGCGGCTGCAACGGCGTGTGCAAAGGTGCGATCGTGAAAGCGATCCGTGAGCAGAAGCTCTACACGCTCGATGACGTGCGCAAGCATACCAAGGCGTCGAGCTCGTGCGGCTCGTGTACGGGACTCGTCGAGCAGCTGCTGATCAGCGTCGCGGGCGCGGACTACTCTGCCGCCCCGAGGCAAAAACCGCTGTGCGGCTGCACCGACCACACGCACGCAGAAGTTCGCAAAGCCATACGTGACGAAAAAATCCTTACTATTACGGACGCCCTGCTTCTGCTGGGATGGCGCACGCCGAATGGTTGCGCGGCCTGCCGGCCCGCACTCAACTATTACCTCATCTCGACGTGGCCGCACGAGGCGCGCGACGACCCGCAGTCGCGCTTCATCAACGAGCGCGCGCACGCCAACATTCAGAAAGACGGCACGTTCTCGGTCGTACCGCGCATGTGGGGCGGCATTACCAATTCTTCCGAGCTGCGGCGCATCGCGGACGTCGTCGACAAGTACGCGATCCCGACGGTGAAAGTCACTGGCGGTCAGCGCATCGATCTCCTCGGCGTGAAAAAACAGGATTTGCCTGCCGTGTGGCGCGATCTGGACATGCCGTCGGGCCACGCGTATGCAAAAGCGCTGCGCACGGTGAAGACCTGCGTGGGTTCCGAATGGTGCCGCTTTGGCGTGCAGGACTCGACGCGCATGGGGCAAGAGCTGGAACGCGCGCTGTGGCGAATGTACGCGCCGCATAAGGTCAAGCTCGCTGTTTCCGGTTGCCCGCGCAACTGCGCCGAATCGGGCATCAAGGATGTGGGAGTGATCGGCGTCGACTCGGGCTGGGAGATCTACGTTGCAGGCAACGGCGGCATCAAGACCGAAGTCGCGCAGTTCCTGGTGAAAGTTAAATCGCACGACGAAGTGCTGGAGCACGCCGGCGCTTTCCTCCAGCTCTATCGAGAAGAGGGTTGGTATCTCGAGCGCACCGTGCATTTCGTGCATCGCGTCGGCCTCGACTACGTGAAGAAACGTGTTCTGGACGATCCGGAAGGCCGCAAAGTGCTGCACGAGCGGCTGCTTTTCGCGCTAAAAGGCGAGCCCGATCCATGGGCTGAGCGCGCGTCCGGCATCGGACGACAAGAGTTCGAGTCGCTCGAGCCCGCAACTGAGGCGGCACTGTGATGCGTAAGCCAGACGTCGTTTGTGCCGAGATTCCCTCGCGCGCTGATGCGATCGCCAACGCGCGCGAGTTAGGGGAACCCGAACCAGGCATGCTCAAGTGGACTCGCATCTGCCGCATCGATGAGATCCCCCGGCTCGGAGCGCGTGTCGTTCGCAGAGGCGTTGCGCCCAACATCGCTGTGTTCCGCACCGCATCGGATATGTTTTATGCGTTGGCAGACCGTTGCCCGCATCGCGGAGGCCCGCTTTCACAAGGGATCGTATACGGCGAGCGCGTGGCCTGCCCGCTGCATAACACGAATGTCGAGCTCGACAGCGGTTGCGCAGTCGCGCCAGACAAGGGACGCGTGCAGCGCTTCATGGTGAAGGTCGAGGCGGACTTCGTTTACGTTGACCTCGAAATCCAGGCCGATGGAAACCACTAAATCGATATGCTGCTACTGCGGTGTCGGCTGCGGAGTGCTGATCGACAGCGAGCACGGGCGCATCGCGGGCGTGCGAGGCGACCCCGATCATCCCGCCAACCGCGGACGCCTCTGCTCCAAAGGGCAGGCCCTGCACCTGACGACCGGGATCACAGGCCGCGCCCGGTACCCGGAGGTGCGCTGCACTCGATCGCAGCCTCGCACACAACTGGAATGGGGTGATGCGCTCGATTATCTCGCTGACCGCTATGCCGACACGATCGAGGCGCATGGCCCCGACGCAATTGGTTTTTATGTCTCAGGCCAGCTCCTCACTGAAGACTATTACGTATTCAACAAGCTCGCCCGGGCTCTGGTGGGCACGAACAACATCGATTCGAACTCGCGCCTCTGTATGTCGAGCGCGGTCGCAGGATACAAGGCAACGCTCGGGGCCGATGCGCCGCCCGCATGCTATGACGATATCGAGCTTGCCGACTGCATTCTGATCGCCGGATCTAACACGGCCTGGGCGCACCCGGTTCTCTTCAGACGCATCGAGGATGCGAAAGCGAAGCGGCCCGATCTGAAGCTGATCGTCATCGATCCGCGTCGCACCGCGACTGCAGAAGCTGCCGACCTGCATCTCGCCATCCAGCCCGGCACCGACGTCGCGCTTTTCAACGGCATCCTGCAACTCCTGATCTGGGAAGGCTCGATCGATCGCAAATTCATTTCTGCTCATACCGACGGTTTCGATGCCCTCAAGGCGACCGTGCGCGACTACACGCCGCAGGTCGTCGCCGCGCTTTGCGGCGTCCCGGTCGAGCAGATTGCGACTGCCGCGCGATGGTTCGGAAACGCAGATGCCGCGCTATCACTCTATTGCATGGGCCTCAATCAATCGACGTGCGGGACCGACAAGAACGCGGCGCTGATCAACCTGCATCTCGCGACGGGGCATATAGGCAGGCCCGGAGCAGGCCCGTTCAGCCTGACTGGCCAACCGAACGCGATGGGCGGGCGCGAAACCGGAACGATGGCGAACCTCCTGCCGGGGCACCGCGATCCTGCCAACGCACAGCATCGTGAGGATATGGCTCGCCTGTGGCGCATCCCTGACCTTCCGAGCGCCCCGGGCAAAACAGCCATAGAAATGTTCGAAGCCGTGCGCAGCGGCGAAATCAAGCTGCTGTGGATTGCATGCACGAATCCAGCGCAATCATTGCCTGATCAGTCGCTCGTCCGCGAGGCTCTCGAACGCGCCGAGATGGTCGTGCTGCAGGAAGCGTACGCAACCACAGAGACGGCACCGTACGCCGATGTGTTACTTCCCGCGACTACGTGGGGTGAGAAAGACGGGACTGTCACAAACTCCGAGCGCCGTATATCGCGCACGCGCTCAGCGGTGCGTGCCCCAGGAATAGCGCGTCACGACTGGTCTATCGCGGTCGCGTTTGCGCACAAGCTCGAGGCCCGGCTGCGGCCTGGGACCCCGACACTGTTCCCCTTCGAAACGGCGGAAGACATCTTCAATGAATATCGGACAACGACCACAGGGCGCGATCTCGATATCAGCGGTCTGTCGTACGGGGTGCTCGATGCACGCGGACCCCAGCAATGGCCTTTCAATGCGGATTCAGGATGCGGCGCAGAGCGCCTTTATGTCAACGGCGTCTTTGCAACCCCGAGCGGCCGCGCTCATTTTGCGAACACGGCTTACGTCCCGGTCTTTGAAGAAGCGACGGCACGGCGTCCATTCAAACTGATTACGGGACGGCTGCGCGACCAGTGGCACGGAATGAGCCGCACCGGCCGCAGCGCGCGTCTCTTCGGTCACGCCCCGGAGCCTCGTGTCACGATGAACCCCGCCGATCTCGCACACCGCATGATCGTGGCAGGCGACCTCGTGCAGGTCTCCTCGGCCCGAGGTTCGGTGACGCTGCAGGTCGAAGGAAGCGATGACGTGAGCCGCGGGCAGGCCTTTCTGCCCATGCATTGGGGCAGCGCTCATCTGGGCGGCACGGGCGGATCCGGCATCAATGCGGTGACGCTACCTGCGTTCGATCCCATTTCGCGTCAGCCGGAGCTCAAGCATTGCGCGGTGCGAATCGCCAAAGCGGAGCTGCCGTGGCGCGTGCTTTTCTTCGCCTACCCTCACGCAAGCGACGTGCTCGAACTGGCCGGGCGCGCTCGTGCCTGGCTGCCGCGCTTCGCCTTCGCGACATGCGTGCTCGTCGGGCGTGAACGGCAGGGCGTGCTGTTCAGAGCGGCCGCGCCCGCCCCGATCGATGCGCGTGTGCTGGAGCCGCTTGATTCGATTTTCGGTTTGAAGGATCACCTCACTTTGACTTACGACGATGTGCGCCGCGGCATCAGCCGCCGTATCCGCGTCCATGAAGGGCGAATCGAAGCAGTACGTCTCGCGGGTGATCTCGCGGCTGAACCCTGGCTGCGCGAGCTGTTCGAACGGCAAGACGCCGTGACGAATCTTGGCGGCTCACTACTGGCGCCTACTCTGAGCTCAGCGAGGCGCGCCGCAACCGGTCACATTGTTTGCAGCTGCTGGAGCGTAAGCAAGCGCGAGATCTGCGAATTTGCGGTGCGGGCGAAGGGCGACGGCGGAGACGTCATGGGCGCCCTACAGGCCGCGCTCAAGTGCGGGACGCAGTGTGGCTCGTGTGTGCCGGAGTTGAAGCGACTGGTGACCACGGCAAAAGCGGCAGCGTAGCAATGATCATGGGCGCGTGCGATTATTTCGATCTCGAAGATCCGCTCGGCTATGATCAGTTCGAGCCAACCCACATTGATCGCATGGACGAACAAACTATCGCGCGTTATATCAAGGAGATCGGCCGCGGGAAGAAGGCTGCCGGCGATTTGCCGCGAGACGACGCGCAATCGCTCTTCACTGCAATGCTCGGCGGCCTGGTTCCTGATCTGCAGCTTGGCGCAATCCTGATCGCGCTTCGCGTCAAAGGCGAATCCCTGGCGGAGCTCGCCGGGTTCGCTGCAGCATGTGAAGCGAGCTACAACCATTTGACGGCGCTGGCAGACGGGGCTGTGCCCATCGTGATCCCCTCCTATAACGGCGCACGCCAGCTTCCAAATCTGGTTCCGCTCCTCGCGTTGCTGCTCGCGCGCGAAGGCGTACCGGTTTTTATTCACGGCGTCACGCGCGACACTGGACGAGTCACCACTCGAGAAGTGCTGGATGCGTTGGGCATAGGGGCATCGATCACACCGAGTGAAGCACGCGCCCGTCTCGCAACAACGCGTCTTGCGTTCATGCCGATCGAAGTCATGGCGCCGGAGATTGCCTCCATGCTCGGTCTCCGCGCTGTACTCGGCCTGCGAAATTCGGCGCACACGCTGGCGAAAATGTTGCAGCCGTTTGCCGGTCCTGCCGTGCGCATCGTCAGCGTCACCCATCCCGATTACCTCACGCTCATGCGCGACTACTTCACCCGGCACGACACCGGGGCGCTCGCGTTGCGCGGCGCTGAAGGAGAGGCGGTCGCACATCCGCGCCGCGAGCCGACCATCGACTGGCTGCACGATGGACATGCGCTGACCTGGAAAGAAGAGGCGGGCGCCGAGCGCGCAACGCCCGAACTACCCGACAGCCGCGACGCCGTCACCACAGCGCGATGGATCAAATCCGTGCTGGCAGGCAACACACCGATTCCAATAGCGATCGAGCACCAGATCGCGTGCTGCCTGCGCGCGGTGCGCATTGTATCCGCAGAACAAGGCTCAGCATGAGGCGCAGGGGAAAAGTCTATCTGGTAGGCGCCGGCCCCGGTGATCCCGAGTTGCTCACGCTGAAGGCGGTGCGAGTATTGGGTATCGCTGACGTTGTGCTTGTCGACGAGCTTGTGAACCGCGCCGTGTTCGTTCACATACGCGAAGGCGCGCGCGTGGTCCGAGTCGGCAAACGCGGCGGCTGCAAATCGACGTCACAGGCGTTCATCGAGCGTTTGCTCGTGTCGGAAGCGAAAGCCGGGCACGTCGTCGTGCGACTGAAGGGCGGCGATCCCTTCATCTTTGGACGCGGCGGCGAAGAAGCGGAGACCCTGTGCCGCGCCGGTGTCGAATATGAAGTAGTGAACGGCATCACCTCGGGCCTCGCTGCCGCGACGGCCGCGGGTGTACCACTCACGCATCGTGATTACTCACAAGGCGTCATCTTCGTAACCGCTCACGCAGGGCGCGGCCGCGAGCCGGACTGGGCTGCACTGGCGGCGAGTCGCATGACGCTCGTCATTTACATGGGCATCGAACGCTGCGAAGCCGTTGAAAGCGCCCTGCTCGCGGCGGGCTTATCGAGAAGCACGCCCGTTGCCGTCGTCGAGAATGCCACCCTGCCGCGCGAACGCCAGCTGAGAACGACGCTAGGCTGTCTTTCGCGCGATGTTGCTGCTCATCACACCGAGAGCCCGTCGATCATGGTGATCGGTGAAGTCGTTCGCGCGGCCGAAAGCGCAGACCGATGGACCGTTCAGCCGCCGATGCACGAGGTCCACGGCGACTCAGCCAATGTAGCCCGCCAAACGGCGATCACATTGGTGCCCGTTCGTACGTAGCGCGCGTCGGCAACAGACCTCAAACCATCCAAATGGACTCTGGCTTCACGCCAGAATGGCGGCCGCGTCGCTCGTCGTCTCCGTCATTTCGTCTTCATCACTCCATCACCCCGTCACTTCCTCAGCAAATTCCTCGCTGCGGCGGCTGTGATACGCTTGAGGCGTAGCGCCCCCGCGCCTGTCACGACAATCCTGGAGGACCGATGAACCCCGCCGACACCACGCTCGCCCGGAGTGGCGCGCAACTTCTGGTCGATGCGCTCAAAGTACATGGCGTCGATATGGCTTTCGGGGTTCCGGGCGAATCGTATCTCGCCGTGCTCGACTCCCTTTACGACGCGCGCGACCAGATCAAATTCGTGATCTGCCGTCAGGAAGGCGGTGCAGCCAACATGGCCGATGCCTATGGCAAGCTCACGGGACGTCCGGGCATCTGCTTCGTCACACGCGGTCCGGGTGCCACCAACGCATCGCTCGGTATACACACAGCTCACCAGGATTCGACGCCCGTCATTCTGTTCATCGGGCAGGTCGGCAATGATGTCGTCGAACGCGAAGCTTTTCAGGAGATCGACTACCGACGCATGTACGGTCCGATGGCGAAATGGGTCGCGCAGATCGACCGTGCCGACCGAGTGCCCGAGTACCTCAGTCACGCATTCCACACGGCGGTGTCGGGCAGGCCGGGCCCTGTGGTGCTTGCGCTGCCTGAAGACATGCAGACCGACACGGCGACTGTGTCGGACACGGGCCGCTACCAGC
>JAQGNH010000369.1 GCA_028291945.1 Betaproteobacteria bacterium | reverse complement strand
TGCTGCAAGCTCGCATCCCGCACTGGCTGCGGATTACCCGACGAAACCTGTGCGCATCATCGTGCCGTTTCCCGCGGGCGCCGCTGCAGACGGCTCCACGCGGGCAATCGCGCGCAAGCTGAGCGAGGACTGGGGCAAGCCGGTGATCGTGGACAACCGCCCCGGCATCCCTGGCATGCAGGCCGCGGCCAATGCGCCTGCGGACGGCTACACGCTCGTGCTCGGAAGCGGCGCAAGCATGGTGACGTCACCCCTGACGATGCCCAATCTACCTTACAGCCCACAGAAGGATTTCGCGCCGGTAAGCCTGGGCGTTACCAATCCACCGATACTGACGACGCATCCTTCATTGGGCGTGAAGTCGGTGAAGGAGCTGATCGCCCTTGCCAGGTCGAAGCCTGGCGCACTCAACTACAGCTCGAGCGGTACGGCGGGGCCGTTCCATCTCGGCATGGAGCTTTTCATGGCGATGACGGGGACGAGCATGGTCCATGTGCCCTACAAAGGCGGCGCGCCCGCTGTGGCGGACCTCATCGGCGGACAGGTACAGCTCGGCTTCAACACGATTCCGACCGTGATGCCGCACGTGAAAGCAGGAAAGCTGACGCCCATCGGTGTAGGCACTGCGCGCCGCGCTCGCGCTGCCCCGGACCTGCCGTCGATTTCCGAGACGGTGCCGGGATTCGATTACAGCATCTGGTATGGCTACTTCGCACCTGCACGCACACCTGCCACGATCGTGAACAAGGTCAGCGCGGATATCGCTCGCGCTCTTGCAGAGCCTGACGTAGTGCAACAGTTACAAGGGAGCGAGCCTGCACCGACCACACCCCAGGAGCTCGCACGATACATCAGAGAGGACACTGCACGATGGGCGAAGGTCGTGAAGGAGCGCAATCTGAAAGTCGAGTAAGCTCACCGAATCGTTGCTCAACGTGCGCGGCGAGGTTCGGCGAAAACCGAAACCCGTCCGGGCCACTGTTCGTATCCATCGTTTTCACACAGGAGAGGCCATGAACCCCGAGTCGATTGAAGCGCTGCCCTCAGTCTCCACCGTGATGCAGACCGTTCCATTGGACGGCACGCATCGTGTGCCCCGCTTCGAGATCGACCCTACCTGGCCCAAGCCATTGCCCGACGGCTGGATCACGGGTCAGCTCGCCGGCGTCTGCGTCGATCACGACGACAACATCATCGTTACGAACCGCGGCGACATCACGAAAGAGGAAGAGGAAACGTGCACCAAAGCGCCTGCGGTGCTTATCTTCGACTCGGCGGGTAGCCTGATCGACTCGTGGGGCGACTGGGAGCTTCTGCCGCGCACCGTTCACAGCTGCTGTGTCGATGCGGACAACAACGTGTGGATTACGGCTAACGGCGACGGCATGGTGCAGAAGTACACGCACGATGGAAAGCTTCTGCTGCAGATCGGAACGAAAGGCGTTTTCGACACCTCAGACGGTACGAGGAATGGCACGCCTCTCAATTCGGGCCACAACGCGTTCATCAAGCCGGCAGGCATCACAGTAGACTCCACGAACGGTGACGTTTACATCGCCGACGGCTACGGCAATCGTCGCGTTGTAGTGTTCGACAGCAAGGGAAAGTTCCTCCGCCAATGGGGGCGGCAGGCCACGCAGGACGAAATCGATTCGGGCGTCGGCGGCGTTTTCGCGGAGGTAGTGCACTGCGTAACAATCAGCAATGCAGGCCTTGTCTACGTGTGCGACCGGCAGGGCGACCGCGTGCAGGTGTTCGACAAGGTGGGCAACTTCAAGAGGAACATCTGGATCAGAACGGGAACACCGAAGCTGCCGGACCGGCGCGGCACCGCGTGGTGGGCGGAGTTCTCACGAGATCCGGAACAGAAATACTTGTACGTGATGAACGGACGCAACGAGCAGGTCCACATACTCGATCATGCGAGCGGCGAAATACTGTCGAGCTTCGGCCGCCCGGGCCATCAACTCGGCAACTTCACGCACGGTCATAACCTCGCGCTCGACTCCAAAGGCAACATGTATGTGGCGGAGACCAATTACGGCAGGAGGGTGCACAGGTTCAAGGCCGTGAATGCGTGAGCGGTGGCCGGAGGCAGACCGGACCGATTAACGGCTGCCACGGGCCGCAATCGAAGGGATGAACGGGATCAGTCGGACGCACGCAGCGTCGTGCGTGTGTCTTCCTCAGGCTCTGCCGTGCGAAGCAGCCGATAGCGCTCAGCACGGATCGCGTTCATGCGCGCGATCACCTGCGCGGGCTCCGTGCCGCGCAGCATCAGAAGCTGCGTTGCGAGGATCAGGCTCGTTTCCATCGCCTCCGGCACGACTTCTCTAGCGCCCGCGTCGAACAGTGCATCCAGGCTGCGCTGATCGGCCGCGCGCGCGAGCACTGGCACGTCCGGATTCGCGGCACGCGCTTCGTGCATGACCTGGAGCGACGACTCGAGATTGTCGAAGCTCAGGACCACCGCCGCTGCATGCTCGAGACCCGCGGCCTCGAGAACACCGCGCCGCGTCGCGTCCCCGTAATAGACAGTCCCGTGCGACTCCCACCCGCGCTTCACGCGGTCGGGATCGTTGTCGATCGCGATGCACGCATAGTCATGCTCGCGGAGGATACGCACGAGCTGACTGCCGACGCGGCCGTAGCCGCATACGATGACATGGTCCCGCGTGTCGCCAAGCACTCCGGCAAGCGCTTTCTCGTCCGCACTGTCGTCCTTGTCCCCGGTCCGCGTGAACATCGCGGCCAGCGATGCGCCGCGGCGCACGACTATCGGCGCGAGCAGCATCGAAATGACGATCGCTGCAAGCACGGGCTGGCTCGCGTTCGCATCGAACAAACCCACACCCATTGCCAGCGCAAGCAATGCAACGCTGAACTCGCCGCCGTGCGCAAGCACGAGCCCGGTGCGCACGGCTTCCGGCGTGCGGTAGCCATACGCGCGCGCAACCAACGCGACGATCACCCCTTTTCCAATGACGAGACCCACCACGAGCGCGGCGATCGATGGCCACGCGGCCGGAAGGAGCGCCGGATTGAGCTGCATTCCGACGACTATGAAGAAGAGTCCGAGTAGCACGTCCCGGAACGGTCGGATCTCGTCCTCCACTTGATGCCGATACTCCGTCTCGGACAGCATCATGCCGGCGAGGAACGCTCCGAATGCAAGAGAGAGCCCGCTCAATTGCGTCGCCCACGCCGCGGCAAGTGTGAGCAGAAGCACCGTGAGCGTGAAGAGCTCGCGCGAAGCGCCTGCCTGGTGCAGCAGCGGGCGCAAGACGCGGCGCCCCAGCAGGAGGACGCCGGCGGCGGCGACGGCCACGCCTTTCACAAGCGCCCACGCGAGCGCGACGCCTAAATCGCCGCCTCCGCCCTGCGCAAGGATTGGAATGACGACCAGAAATGGAATCGCTGCGAGGTCCTGAAAAAGCAGGATGCCGACTGCGAGCCGGCCATGCGCCGTCTGCAGCTCGTGCTGCTCGCGCAGCTGCTTGACGATGATCGCCGTCGAAGACATCGCCAGCGCGCCGCCCACGATGGTTGCGGACGTCCATGGCAACCCGAGCGCCCAGCCGACGGCTGCACCCGACAGCGTGCTCGCGACCACCTGTGCGCTCCCGAGCACGAGCAGCACGCGCCGCATGGCCACGAACTGCGAAATCGAGAAGTCGAGGCCGAGTGTGAAAAGCAGAAAGGCGATGCCGAGCTCTCCGAGAAAGTGAATCGTTGCGGTCTCGCCCAGCCACCCGAGCGCGTGCGGCCCCGTCGCGGCGCCGAGCAGCACATAGCTGACGACCGGCGGCAGCCGCAGTCTGCCGAGCAGCGCGACGGCTACTGCGGCGAGGAGCAGGAGCTTGATGAGTTCAGTCAGCGTTTCCACTGTGCCCGGGTCGGATCGAACACCTCCACAATCGGTGAAGTAGCGAGCTGAACATACCAAAAAAGCTCGGATACTCGTAGTCCGGTGGGAGCGATGGACGCGGGCTCTCGCGTCGACGGCTCAAAAGCGGCAGGACACGGTCTGCGCCGAGCCTCGATTGAACAGCATGGCGCGTTTGATCAGAATCAAGAGATCGTGCGGCGGCGCTGGTAACATGCTGATCGATTGGACGGAGGATTCATGAAACAGATCTTGCCTGCGGCAGCTGTGTTCGTTGCGATGTGCACGATCACGGTATCGGCAATCGGTGCGCAAGCGCCGGCGGCTCCGGAACGCGCAGCGGCGGTCGCGTCAGTGGACGTCTACAAGGACGCGCACTGAGGCTGCTGCAGCGCGTGGGTCGAGCACCTGCGCGCAAACGGGTTCCGTGTGAACCCGATCGATGTAAAAGACCCCACGGTCTACCGGCACCGCCATGGCATTCCGGATGCGGTGGGCGGCTGCCACACCGCCACCGTGGACGGTTACGCCATCGAAGGCCACGTGCCTGCGCGTGAGATCAAACGGCTGCTGAAGGAGCGTCCCAAGGCGCGAGGCCTCGCTGTAGCCGGAATGCCAGCGGGATCGCCGGGGATGGAAGGCAGCCGCAAAGACGCGTACGACGTGATGCTTGTGCTGCCGGACGGGCGCGCTGTCGTATACGCAGAATACGGTCGGTAACTCGTAACCGAAGTGATTCGGGTGCAGCCTATCCGAAAATACCTACCGACCGTGCACTTCGGAAGCGAGCGGCACGATTTTATTTAGCGCTGGTCGGTCGGCGCTGCTGCGCCATTTGAAACTAGCGGTATCGACGCCGACGTAGGGGCGGTTTCGACCCCGATATAGCGGACGGTCGCACGTGTGTCACGCGCAGTCGTCCGGCGGAAACGGCCTGCCCGGGGCTCCGTCATCGCCTTCTTCCTCTGAATTTGATCCGACTGTTGCCTTTAGATACCTGGGCGCGTGGAGAGAATGACGTGGTTGCTTTTCTGTTTTAGGACGTACTATTTCAGGTCAATGACCTGAAATCGTGCGAGTATTTGAGAGTGGAAGCCGCTTATACAGTGTCCACGACGCTTTCTAAAGCGTCGTTTAGGACGTCTACTTC
>JAQGNH010000367.1 GCA_028291945.1 Betaproteobacteria bacterium | reverse complement strand
CGGAGCGCATACGCAAGACCTGGACGCGCGAGGATGCGGCGCGCGAGCTGGTGCGCGGACGGATGGAAGTGCTGGGTCCAGTTACGGCTGAACGGCTCTCGCGGTCGCTGGATCTGGAAGACGTGCGTCTAGTCAGCGGCGCGCTACTCGAGCTGGAGACCGAGGGACGAATACTGCGGGGGTACTTCACGCCGGTCGCCACAGGTGGCGCCCGGCAGCCCGGCGAACGAACAGAGGGAAACCCAAGGTTTCCCTCCGTAACCTCCTTTCCTTCTGTTTCTGTGACACCTGCGTTCGAATGGTGCGATCGGCGACTGCTCGCGCGGATCCATCGTTACACGATCAACCGCCTGCGCGCCGAGATCGAAGCGGTCACGGCGGCCGATTACATGCGTTTCCTGTTGCACTGGCAGCACGTCGCCCCCGAGCAGCAGGTCAGCGGCGTCGAAGGTCTTGCCGCAGTGATCGAACAGCTCGACGGGTTCGAGCTCGCGGCCTCTGCGTGGGAGCACGACGTGCTCCCCTCCCGCGTTCGCGACTACACCTCGAGCTATATCGACATGCTGTGCCTGAGCGGTCGTGTCGCGTGGGGTCGCACCACGCCGATGGACAGTGCCGGCAAGGCGCCGCTCAAGACGTCTCCGATCGCAATCATGGTTCGCGAGCACGCAGGGTTGTGGAGAGTCGCGGGAGAAGGCGAGCCCGAGGGCCTCACGTCCGAGGCGCGCGCGGTATACGACGCGCTGCGCAGTCGGGGCGCATCGTTTTTCCACGAGCTGGTTGCTGCGAGCAGCTTGCTGCGCACGCACGTCGAGCGCGCGCTTGGCGAGCTCGCAGGCGCGGGGCTGGTGACCGCTGACAGCTTCAGTGGTCTGCGCGCGCTGCTCATGCCGTCTGAAAAACGCAAGAGCCTCTCCGGCGGGCGGTCGAACACGCGGCGGTCCGCGTATGGCGTCGACACCGCAGGCCGGTGGGCGCTCTTTGCGACTGATGCGAGCGTCGAAGGCGACGCCCGCGTCGAGGCGATTGCGCGTGCACTGCTCAAACGCTACGGCGTCGTTTTTCGTTCGCTGCTGACACGCGAATCGCGGCTGCCGAGCTGGCGCGAGCTCGTGATGGTCTATCGCAGACTGGAAGCGCGCGGCGAGATCCGCGGCGGACGATTCGTCGCAGGCTTTGGCGGCGAACAGTTCGCGTTGGCGGACGCGGTCGGCCGGCTGCGCGCAGTTCGCAAGGCAGAGAAGAGCGGCGAGCTGATCGTCGTCAGCGGTGCAGACCCGCTCAACCTCGTGGGCATCCTTACGCCGGACGATCGCGTGACCGCGATCGCTCGCAGCCGCATTCTGTTCCGCGACGGGGTGGCGGTCGCAGCGTGGGAGGGCGGCGAAGTGCGCCGACTCGCCGCATCCGAGCTGGAAGACGAGACGCTGCACGACCTGCTTTCGCGGAGGTCGAGCGTCAAACAGCTGAAGCCGCATTTCCGAACTGCGACTGAACGCGAGCGGCAGATGCTGATGCGCAAGCGTCAGCTGCAGGGCATCGACGACATCAACCCCGCCGAGACGCTCCACTAGCGGGTCGGCACGCGCGTCCCGGCCGTCCGGGACGACGGTCCGCGTGGGAGATGGCTCACTCGGTGGTGGCTCAAGGTGCTACTCGAGGTCGCGCGCAAAGCGACTGACAATTAAGCCCATGCGCATTCCCTGCGGCGTGCATACCATTGGCGCATGGCAATGGCATCCCATTTTGCAGAGCACGGGCCCGGCGGCGCGCGAGGCAATCGCTTCTACCCGCTGATACTCACATCGCTTTGCGTGCTATTCGCACTGCGAGTGGCCGGGCAGGCCGTTCAGCGATGGGCGCCGCTCTCATTCCTCCCTCCTTTCGAGGCCTTCCAGGGTAGCCATCTGCCGTACTGGATGTTGCTATCGATCCAGCTTGTTCTCCTGATTCTGATGATGGGCGTCACGTCCCGCGTGAACGGGGGCGCGCTGCGAAAAAGCGCGCGGGCGGGGCAGCTGCTCGGATGGATCGGCGGTCTCTACATGGCGGGCTCCGTGGGCCGCATTGCAGCAGGCCTGTTCATCGATCAAGCACCAGGGTGGTTCACGGCGTGGATACCAGGATTCTTTCATCTGGTGCTCGCCGCTTTCATATTGGCCCTCGCGGCCTACCACACAACTGAACGTGGCTTTACGCAGGAGGAGACGCGATGATGGAACGCAGCCTGGCGTACGTCTGGTATCCGCTGTTTGCGAGCGCAGCTGTCTTTGCGTTTGGCTTCATGCTCGCGAATGGAAGCCCGTTGTTCGTTGCGGCCTATGCACCGGTGCTGGTCGTCGGTATTGCAATCGTTCTTCTCGAATGGCGCTTTCCGGAGCACTTGGCGTGGCGGCCGCGCTGGGCCGACATCCGCTCGGATGCTGCCTTCATGGCGATCATCCAGGTTACGCTCGCTCGCGTGCTGGCTGCGCTCGGCGCAATCGCGATCGCCGCATGGATGCACGAGCATGCGCCAAGCACGTTGTGGCCCCAGGACTGGCCGCTCGCAGCACAGGCCGTTCTGATGGTGGTGACGATCGATCTCGTACGATACTGGCTGCATCGCGCGTGTCATCGCTTTCCGCTGTTGTGGCGCCTGCACGAAGTGCACCATTCGCCTGACATCCTGTATGTGCTCAATGTCGGACGCTTCCATCCGGTAGAGAAGGTACTCCACTTTTGTCTGGACACTGCGCCGTTCCTCGTGCTCGGCGTTTCGCCTGAGCTGATCGCCTCCTATTTCCTGCTGTACTCGGTCAATGGGCTGTTCCAGCACAGTAATGTCCGGCTGCGTTACGGGTGGCTGAACTACGTCGTGGGCAGCGCGGAAACGCATCGGTGGCACCACGCTCGCGATCCGAAGACTGCGGCGTGCAATTTCGGTAACACGACGATCGTGTGGGATCTGGTTTTCGGCACGTGGCACCTGCCGAAGACGAGCCGCATCGAAGACATCGGGATCATGGACCGGGCGTATCCGAAGGATTTCATCGCTCAGATGCTCGCACCGTTCAGATGTTCGCCACTCGCATCGAAAAGAACCCGGCGCTCCGCGCTTGCGAACGCACTCGTCAAACTGCGCTTAAGGATCGACCTGCTGATTGGAGGCAGGCGCATTGCGGCGCTCTCGAAAGATCCGATGAAGGCCCAGCGTGCTGTGCTTGCGCGGATCGTGTCGGCTAACGCTGAGTCGGCGTTCGGCCGGCGTCACGAGTTCGCCACTATCTCGTGTGTCGCCGATTACGTGCAGCGCGTGCCCGTCAACGAGTACGAAGCGCTGCGTCCCTATATCGACGCGGAGATCGAGCGTAACGAGCGCGGCCTGACGGCCGAGCCGCCCGAGCGCTACGCCCGCACGAGCGGCACGACGGGACGACCGAAAGACGTTCCACTCAACGCTACGCATCTGCGTGCGTTGCGCCGTATTCAGGCAACGTCTGTCGCATTTCAATATCGCACCTGCCCGGAGGCTTTCGAAGGTGCCATCCTCGTGATCGTCAGCCCGCCGTGCGAAGGTCCGATGCCGAACGGCAAGCCGTACGGGTCCGCTTCGGGCATGGTGGCCGGCAACACGCCCTCGGTCGTGCAGGAGAAGTTCGTGCTGCCGCCGGCGGTGCTCACGATCGGCGACAGCCGGGTGAAGTACCTGACGATACTCAGGCTCGCGCTCGCGCGGCCCGACGTGACGTATCTCGGCTCGGCCAATCCGACGACGCTGCTGACGCTCGTGAAGCTCTATCGCGAGTACGAGCCGCAACTGCTCGACGATTTGCGAACGGGCTCGTTTTTTTGCGCACACGAGATTGGCGAAGAGGTCCTGCGCGCGATACGGCCGCGGTTGGAGCCGCATCCCGCGCGCGCGGAGGCGCTTGCGCTCGTTGGTGCCGAACATGGGCAGGTGCGTATCGATGATCTGTGGCCGAAGCTGCGCCTGGTCGTCACGTGGACCTGCGCAAGCGCCGGCATCGCGGTCGATGCTTTGCGACGCGAGCTGCGAGCGGAAACCCGCATTCTCGAGCTGGGTTACGTTTCAAGCGAATTCCGCGGCACGATCACGTTGGGTCGGCACCGGGGCACCGGGTTGCCGACGCTGGATACGCATTTCTTCGAATTCGCCGAACGTGAAGCTTGGGATGCCGGCGAGCGCAGGCTGCTCACGCTCGACAAGATTCGAAAAGGCGTGGACTACTACGTGATCGTCACTACACCCTCGGGCCTCTATCGCTATTTCATCAACGATCTCGTGAGAGTAAGTGGTTTTCTGCACCGCACGCCGCTGCTCCAGTTCCGGCAAAAGGGTAAAGGCGTAACCAATATCACAGGCGAGAAATTGTACGAGGCGCAGGTTCTCGCGGCGGTTCGCGCGAGCATGGACGAAGCGCAGTGCGCAGCGCGCTTCATGATGATGCTGGCCGATGACGAAGCATGCTGCTATCGCTTGTACGTGGAAGCGGGTGCTGGCCCTAAACCGGCTGCGAGCTGGCTCGCAGCCAGAGTTGACGGCAAGCTTTCGGAGATCAACATCGAGTATCAGGCAAAACGCGAAAGCGGCCGGCTCGGTACTATCAGTGCGGCGTGGCTGGCACCAGATACCGGCGAAGCGTACAAACACGCGTGCGTGCAACAGGGTCAGCGCGAAGGGCAGTTCAAAACGGTGGCGATCGCCTATCGGCGCGACTTTCGGTTCGATCTCGAATCGCGTGTCGAGGAGCGAAGCACGTGAGGGTCAAGGCGATCGAAGCGCGCGCCCTGCAAATTCCTTTCAAGGTTGCATTCAGCCACGCCTCGGCTGATCGCGCGGCGACACAGACGGTGTGGGTGACGGCGCGCGGCGATCAGCATATCGGTTATGGCGAAGGGTGTCCGCGTGAGTACGTGACGGGTGAAAGTCTGCGCACCGCGGGCGCTTTCATTGCTGAGTTTGCAGATGATTGGTGCGAGTCGATCCGTGATCTCGAGTCACTACGTGCATGGACGCAGCGCCACACGCTAGAGATCGATCACAATCCCGCAGCTTGGGCTGCGGTCGAGCTCGCGCTTCTCGATCTGATCGCCAAGTGCGAAGCGAAATCCGTCGAGTCGCTCCTGGGCCTGCCTGCGCTTGCCGGACGGTTTCTATATACCGCAGTGATCGGCGATGCGCCGCTGCCTCAGTTCGCGGCGCAGCTCGCGCACTACCTGAAAGCCGGATTTCGGCAGTTCAAGATCAAGCTGTCCGGCGACGCGACACGCGATCGTGCCAAGGTACGTGCGCTTGCTGATGCCGGAGTGTCGGGGGAGACCGTGCGGGCTGATGCCAACAATGTGTGGCAAAGCGCAGCCGCTGCAATCAGCGCGCTCGAATTGCTCGAGTTCCCGTTCTTTGCTATCGAGGAGCCGTTGAAGGCTGGGGACTATGACGGCATGGCGCGGCTTGCCTCGACGCTCGGCACGAAGATCGTGCTCGATGAAAGCGTACTCGGAGCGAACCAGCTCGATAACCTCGGCGGCGACACCCGACAGTGGATCGTGAACCTGCGGGTTTCCAAGATGGGCGGCATGCTGCGCTCCTTGGCCATGGTGTCCGAACTGCGCAGGCGCGGCTTCGGCCTGATCATCGGTGCGCAAGTGGGCGAGACCAGCATCCTCACCCGCGCAGCATTGACCGTTGCGAATGCGGCGAAAGACATCCTGCTTGCCCAGGAGGGTGCGTTCGGCACACATCTCCTCGCACGCGATGTCGTCAACCCGTCGCTGATGTTCGGGGCCGGTGGGATACTCGATGTGAGTGCAACAGCATTCGATGCAGCAGGCTGGGGAGTGCAGGTTATTGTGAGCTCAACGGATCTGGCGGTGTTACCGATCGCATAGCTCACGCGTGGCAGTGAAGTGCGGTAGCATTCGCATACCGTTACCTCACGTCGCCATGATCTCCAGACACGTTTTCGTTTTCGCTGTATGCATCGCCGTCAGCTCCGGCGGTTACGCCCAGAACCCGCACACGCATCAGCACGCCTTCGGCGACGCGCAAAAATGGTCGAAGGTGTTCGACGATCCCAAGCGTGACGCGTGGCAAAAACCCCACGAAGTCATACAGGCGCTTGCGCTGAAGCCCGATGCGATCGTCGCGGATATCGGCGCCGGCACGGGTTATTTTGCAGTCAGGCTTGCTCATATGGTCCCGAAGGGACGCGTTTATGCGGTCGACACCGAGCCTGACATGGTGAAGCATCTTGCCGAGCGAGCGAAAACGAACGGCCTCAACAATCTGACGGCTGTCGCCGGTAAGCCCGACGATCCGCGCATACCCGAGAAGGCCGATGTGCTGCTGCTGGTCGACGTGTATCACCACATCGACAAGCGTGAAACCTACTTCCGTAAACTCAACGAGTTGTTGAAGCCTTCGGGCCGCATCGCGATCATCGATTTCACACCCGAGTCTGCCATGGGGCCGCCGAAAGCCGCGCGCGTCGCGCCGGGCCGCGTGAAAACCGAGCTGCAGGGGGCCGGCTACGCTCTCGTGCAGGAACATCCGTTCCTTCCGAACCAGTACTTCCTCGTGTTTGCACCCGCCAAGCGCTAGTTGAAGGAGCACTGATGAACAGATGGACCGCCGCTTTGGCGGCAGTCGCAACGTGCTGTGTTTTCCTGCCGGCGACAGCCACAGCGCAGCAGTTTCCCGCCAGACCCGTTCGCATCATCGTCGCGTTTCCACCCGGAGGCGGAACGGACATCGTCGCGCGCATACTCGCGCAGAAGCTCAGTGAAAGTTGGGGGCAGCAGACGATCGTCGACAACCGGGCAGGTGCTTCAGGCGTGATCGGCACGGAAGCGGCGGCGCGCGCAGCACCCGATGGTTACACCTGGTTCATGGGCACGATGGGCAATCTCACCGTGAATCAGCATCTTTATCAGAAAATGCCCGTCGATCCGCAGCGTGATCTCACTGCGTTGACCGAAGTGGTCGCAGTGCATTTCGTGATGGTCGCGCATCCGTCGCTGCCGGCGAAGAGTGTGAAGGAGTTGATCGCGCTCGCGAAAGCGCGTCCGGGCCAGATCAATTATTCATCGTCGGGGCCGGGTGGTGCGCCGCATCTTGCAGGCGAACTGCTGAAGAGCATGGCCGGCATCAACCTCGTCCACATCCCGTACAAAGGCAGTGGCCCCAGTTTCGTGGACCTTCTCGGCGGACAGGTTTCGCTCACCATGGACAGCCTTCTTCAGGCGCTGCCATACATCAGGGCCGGCAGGCTGAAAGCGCTGGCGGTGCTCGGGTCCAAACGCTCGCCATTGCTGCCGCAGACGCCGACGGTCGCTGAATCGGGTGTTCCCGGCTTCGAGCTCACGAACTGGTTCGGTCTCGTCGTGCCGGCCAGTACGCCGCGCGAGCTGATCGCGCGTCTATATGGCGATGTGTCCAAAGCAATCGCGCAGCCCGACGTGCGCGACAAGATTCAATCGATGGGCGCCGACGTGGTCGGAAGCAAACCAGAAGAGTTCGCCGCGTTCATGCGTTCTGAAACCGCGAAGTGGGCGAAAGTGGTCAAGGAAGCGAACATACGCGCCGAGTAAATCATCGAAGTGAAAGTTTCATAGGCGCCCGCTTGCCCGAGCGCCGCTTGCTAAACGGGCGGCCGGGCGGTTAGATTCCGATAAGTCGATAGAAGTGCGGTATCGGTGCAGGAGCGTGCCGATACTTTCAGCGGTCCGGAGGAGTTCTTGGCTCAGGCACGATCCGATGTC
>JAQGNH010000364.1 GCA_028291945.1 Betaproteobacteria bacterium | reverse complement strand
GGCGCGGGCGGCGTACTGGGCACAGGCCTCGTTGCTGCCGCCGCCCCCAACGGCTATACGCTCCTCGTGCACTCGCTCGCGTTCGCAGTGAGCGCGGCGGTTTACCCGAAGCTGCCTTTCGACCCGTTCAGGGATTTCGCGCCCGTCAGCCAAATCATGGCTTCTCCGAGCGTGGTGGTGGTGGCGCCTGCGCTCGGCGTGAAGAACGTCAGCGAGCTCATCGCGCTCGCCAAGCAGAAACCGGGGCAGATCAATTTCGCAACCGCGGGCGTCGGCAGCGGCACGCACCTGAATGCCGAGCAATTCAAGTTCGCAGCTGCGATCGAGGTCACGCATGTACCTTACAAAGGTCCGAATGAAGCCCTGCTCGACGTCATGGCCGGACGGGTACAGTACTTTCTCTCGCCTCTGGTTCCAGCGCTGCCGCTGATCAGGGAGGGCCGGGTGCTGGCGCTAGCGGTGACCACCGCGCAGCGTACGCCGATGCTGCCGGACGTGCCGACCGTTGCGGAGGCCGCACTTCCGGGTTACGAGTTCCAGGCGTGGTTCGGCATGTTTGCGCCGGGCGGCACGCCCCGGGCGATCGTCGAGCAGATCAGCAGCGAGGTCGCGCGCATCATCCACCTGCCGGACGTCGCTAAACAAATGGCGAGTCAGGGCGAGCAGGCCCGGTCCAGTACGCCCGATGAATTCGCGAAGTTCGTGCGCGCCGAGGTCGAGAAATATAGGAAGCTGGTGAAGCTCGCGAATATCCGGGTGGAGTAGAGCAGCTCCAGAAGAACTGCTAGCAGAAGCTTCAGCGTGCTGCGTTTGTCTGCGGCGAGCTGCGCTCGATCTCGTTCGCCGCGGCTCGAGCACGCACAGCTGCATCGCGCGCCATCTGACTGCAAAGCCCCGTATAGGCGGTCGGATCAATGAGAGCACCGATTGCGGCAGGCTCGAGGTGATCGGTGACGCGCTTGTCTGCGCCGAGCATCGCCGAGAATTGCTTACCTTCCACGAAGGAGGCTTGGGCGGCGTCGTAGACGACATCGTGTGCGTGCTGCCTGCCGATCGCTTTGCCCAGCTCCAGCATCACGGCCTCGGCCATGATCAGGCCGCCACTGCGCTCGAGGTTCGCGCGCATGCGCTCCGGATCGAGCTTCAGGCCCTTCATGATTTCGGCCAGCCGCGCGAGCATGTCACCCGTCGCGATGCACGCGCGTGACTCCGCTGATTTCATCATTACGCTATTGGTGCGGTCGGCCTCGTGCTCGGTCTGCATTGCTTCCAGCGCGAGCGGGACAATGGAGCGAATTTCGGCGGCGCTTGCGATGATGTCCTGACACAGCTTCGGGTTCCGCTTCTGAGGCATGGTCGAGCTACCGACGGTGCCAGGCGGTAGGGGCTCTTCCACTTCCCCGAACTCGGTCTTCATCAGCGTGTAGATCTCACGCCCGATTTTGCCGCAGGTCGCAGCCAGCATGCCGAGAATGCAGATGTTCTCGGCGAGATGGTCCGAAATCACGCGTGAAGGCACTTGCATCGGCGTCATGCCGAGCTGTCTCGCCATGGCAGCCTGTACCTGCTGCCCTTCTTTTCCGAAGGACGCGTAGGTGCCGGCAGCGCCACCGAGCATCGCGACGAAGAGGCGTGGCGCGGCCTGCCGCATTCTTTGCACGTGGCGCAGCAGCTCGTCGATCCAGCCGGCGACCTTGAAGCCGAAAGTCACCGGGACCGCGTGCTGGCCGTGTGTGCGACCGGGCATGGCCATCTCCGCGCCGCGCTCGGCAAGGTCGGCCATCGATAGCAGCGTCTCTCCGACGAGCCGCAGGAAAATCCCGTGCGCCTGCCGCAGCACGAGCAGGTCGCCGGTCTGCGTGATGTTCTGTGTCGTCGCGCTCCAGTGCACCCAGCCGCCGTGGGGCTCGCCTACCAGACGGCTCAACTCCCACACGAGCGGGACGATCGTGTGGCCGGTGCGCGCAAAACCTTCCTGGATCCGCGCGCGGTCCATCAGCTCGAGCCTGGCGCTGCGCGTAATCGCTTCGGCAGCTTCGGCGGGAATGATGCCGAGCTCCGCTTGTGCCCGCGCGAGCGCCGCCTCGACGTCGAGCCAGGATTGCCAGCGGTTCTCCAGTTGATAGAGCGCGCGTATGCCCGGATCGCGCACGCGGCTGGCGGTGGGTCGCTCATCGCGGTTGCTTGCGGTGCTCATGGACTGTTGTGTATAGGTTATGTCAGAGTGATCTTACCCAAGTCGGGTGGGGACTGCTTCCGCGCATACACCACGCTAAGCCACCGGAGCAGGTCCTATTACAACCCCTTTCCCTGCGCAATATCCATAATCATC
The DNA here is from genome assembly GCA_028291945.1 of Betaproteobacteria bacterium. Lineage (GTDB taxonomy): Bacteria > Pseudomonadota > Gammaproteobacteria > Burkholderiales > SG8-41 > JAQGMV01. Next base: position 1,262 of record JAQGNH010000364.1, on the reverse strand, counting down.
CGCGTCGCGAGATACAGCCTCGGCTCGATCGAGGGGATCGAGATGTATTCCGCATTCGTGGAGTGCGAACCGAAGCCCTGCAGGCCGAAGCCTTCGACCACGGGCGCTTTCGACTTCAGCTGTCCAAACGCGGCGTCGGTGGCGCCACCGGTCGATCGCTCGCGCACGGTGAGCTTCTTGCCCATTTCCGCATAAATCTGCGTGGCGTGCGCCGCGAGCTTGCGGTTTGCTTCGTTCGACTGCAGCGGCGGCCTGCCGCGAATAAAGTCGAGCTCGACCTGTGCATCCGGCAGAAGCTTGTTCTTGATGCGCTCGCGCAGCGTCTGCTCGACGCCGTCCAGGTCTACAACACGCTCCACGCGAATGTCGGCGATCGCCTCGGCGCCGGGCGGAATCATGTTTCTCACCACGCCCGCCTTGGAGACGGTCCAGTTGACCTTGAGACCCGTCTCGGTGTTCGAGAGATCGCGAAGCTGCAGGATCTGATGCGAAAGCTCGTAGAGCGCATTCACGCCTTGCTCCGGAGCAGCGCCGGCGTGGGACCCTTTGCCGCGCACCTTGAGAACCGCCGCGGCGGTGCCGGCTGTCGCGAGCCTCACCTCATCCGTCGCGATGCTCGAGCCTTCGAATGACATCACCGCGTCGTGCTCGGCGCCGGCGCGCACGATGATGTTCCTCGAGCCGACCGAGCCGATCTCTTCGTCCGCATCGATGAGCACGGTCACGACGCCGTAGTCCTTGAAGTTGATCGAATTGAGGATGGACATCGTGTGCAGGATCAGCGCGATGCCGTGCTTGTCGTCGGCGATGCCGAGTCCCCATGCCTTATCGCCGTCGATCCTGAACGGCTGCTGCGCGAGCATGCCGCGTGGATACACCGTGTCCATGTGCGCGAGAAGGAGGATTTTCTTCGTGCCGGTTCCGGTGAACGTGGCGCGGATGATCTTGCCGATCTTCGCCGGGATGCCGACGCCTGCGGCAGGCGACTCGGGATCGATGGTCTCCACCTTTGCGCCGAGCACCGTCAAGCGCGCCGAGACGACGCCGCGAATGCGGTCGAGGCCTTCGATGTCACTGCTGCCGCTTTCGATCGCGACGAGCTCCTTGAGGGTGTCGAGCAGCGCGGGGCGTTCCTGCTTCGCGCGAGCGACGACGTTTTCGGCAGTGGCTGCGAGGGCGTTTGAAACGCACGCGCTGAGCAGTATGGCGAGTGTGGTGATGGCGATGCGCGCGTGAAACAGTCGTGACACAGAAGTCTCCCT
>JAQGNH010000326.1 GCA_028291945.1 Betaproteobacteria bacterium | reverse complement strand
ATGTACACGTGCCGGTCGGTCACGCCCTGATCGTGGATTCGCACCACCTGCGGGCACTCTATTTTTGAGAGGAGTCCGTATTCCTGGATGAAACGCATCAGAAATTCTTGGTCATCGGCGAGCTTCGCGTTCATGATTTTCATCACCAGGCGCAGACCGTCCGCAGTGCGCTCGGCGAGATAGACCGACGACATACCGCCCGAGCCGATTTTCTCCAGCATCCGATAGCCGTTGATCACCACCGCGGGCGTTTCCTGGGCGGGCACGCCGCCGCTGAATTTAGCTTTGTCGTCGACGCGTTGGATCGCCTTCAGGCGCGGAGCGCCGCGCATGGCGGTCCGCGCCGCGCGTTCTCCGGCCGCCGCGCGTACCGCTTCCACGAGCCGCGCCCTGGAAAGGTCGCCCTTGCAGAGGTAATCGAACGCCCCGCGTTGCTTAGCCTTGATGATGACGGTTTCATCTTCCACATCGATGAGAAACACAATGGGCGGGCAGTCTTCACGCCTGACAAGGCGCGCGAGCCACTCCAGCCCGTCGCCGAAACCGAGGTCGTAATCGAGCAGCAAAGCGTCATAGCCGCCGAGCGGGTAAAACTCGGGGATGTCGCCTCGCGCGTGAGGGTCCCACTCATCCACTTCTACCGCGGGCCACTCGATGGCAAGAAACTGGGCGGCGAGCTGCCGGAACTCTTCCGCGTCGTCGACGAGCAGCACTTCGGGCGTCACGGGGGGAACTCTACGGTACCGGATACTGGCGCCAGGCGGAAGATCCACAGGTGGCCGCGCGGGGCACCGTCTTCGGCCACCGCGCGATACGATAGCCGCGCCAGGCATCCGCGACTGAGCGCGATATCGCAGCCGTCCACGTCTGCCGCGGCGGCTCGGATGCGCGCCATATGCGTCAGCAATTCGTCCACGTCCGCGAACGCGCTGCCGATCTCCTGCATCAGTTCCGCCGCCGCGCTACCCTCAAACGAAAATGGCGCGGCCTGGACACCGAAGAGGGCGCAGAACGCAGGGTTCACCTGCCTGATCGTGCCCTCGGCGTCCTCGATGAGAATTCCCGCGTCCGACTCGTCGACGAGCAGGAGCAGCTGCAGGCTCGCGTCCTCCGACTCCGCCGCGGCGCGTCTGGCTTCAGCCGTCTCGCGCAACACGCCGCAAACTCCGGCCGGCTCGCCTGAAGCGAGCGCGAGCGGCGCAGCACGCAACTCCACCCAAACCGTTGTGCCGTCGCCTCGCTGCAGCTGCGCTTCATGTGCAAAATGAATCGCCGTGCCTTGTGCGACACGAAGCAGGAATGCCTCCACGCCACGGCGATCGCCGTCGGCGAAAAGCGCGGAGAGTGCCTTTCCGACGATCTCCCCCTCGCCGTGTGCCGACAGCTGAGCCCACGCTGCATTGACGCTGGTCAATACGCCCAGCGCGTCTGTCGCAAACACCGCTTCGCTCAGACATGCGAACACACGCGCCGCTCCTTGTTCGTTGGCGGTGCGCGCTTCGGAAGGTACCACGGGTTCGAGCGCTGTCTCCTGCCCACGGTCCCTGAGTTGCGCCCTCATATCAGCAATCTGCCGCGCGAAGCGGGCGCGCAGTTCCAGCTCGATCCTGGGCTTGAGCTCCACCTCGAGTTGCGCACGCACCGCCGCCTCGAGCCTTGGACGTAATGCGGCGCCGAGAGTCCTTCGCAGCTCGTCGACGATCTTCGGCCGGAGCGTTGCTGCAAGCTTCACGCGCAGTGCTTCCTCAACCCGCGGCCGCAGGGTTTTCACGAGTGCCCCGCGCATCTCTGCCTCCAGCTGCGCCTGTGCCCCACGCGTTGCGTCGGATGCTGTGCCGCTCGTTTCGCTTTCGATGGCGCGGCGCTCTTCCTCGGCGTGCTCCGCCTCGTTGGCTACCGCGACTTCAGCTGCCATCCTCAGTCTCTGAGTCCGCAAGGCACTGAAGTCGAGCGACAGCAGGAGCTCCGGATTCTCCGTCGCTTGCGGCTCCTCATCCAGGAGCGCGGGCGCGCCGAGCACCTGTACGTATCCGCCGCGCAGCAACTCCTCGACCGCATCATCGACATCTCGGGCAGTCAGACCACCACACTCGTGCCGCAGCCTGTTCATGTCGCGCCGACCGTCAATGGCCGAAAGAAGCGGCGCGGCACGCAAGGACAGGCCCACTGCGCCGTGCGCCGCGGCCAAGCCCTTGGCTGTTTTCGCGAGGACGCTATCGGATTTCATCGCTGGAGTGCGGAAGTGATGACTGAGGCCGCGCGACTACGCGGCAACCCGCATGGCGCCCGCGATGTGTTCTAGCAGCTGGCGCTCTTCGTAGGGTTTACCGAGGAATACCGTCACGCCGAGTTCTGCGGCATGTTCGCGGTGTTTGTCGGCAGTGCGCGAGGTGATCATGATGACCGGGAGACTCTTCAGTCGCGGGTCGGCGCGGATATTGCGCGTCAGGTCGAAGCCATCCATCCGCGGCATTTCGATGTCGGTGACGATCACGTCAGGGGCGCGCGCTTGCATCTTCTCCAGCGCCTCTATGCCGTCTTTCGCTACCACCACGTTGTATCCCTCGCGCGCGAGCGTTCGGCTGGTGATCTTGCGAACGGTCAGCGAATCGTCCACCACAAGAACGGTGGCCTGGCGAGCCGGCGTCGCTGCCGCTCGCGGCGGAGTGGGCTCACTCGTCTTGCCGGTAACAGCTGAGAATGCTGTAGCCGCAGGAGTGGGGGAGGGTGCGACCGGCAACCCGCCGGATGGCACGCCGGCCAGCACTGCGCGATGTGCGAGCGGCACCGGGTTGAGGATGAGCACTGTCTCGCCGCCGGCAAGCACCGCGGCGCCAGTCACTCCCGCGACGCGCGCCAACTGTGGGCCGATGTTCTTTACTACGATCTCTTGGCTGCCGAGCAGCTGATCAACGTGGATCGCTGCACGGTGGGGCCCGCTGCGCAGGAGCAATACCGGACTGTAGCGCTGTTGCGCCGCTGCCGTCTTCGTTTGGCCGAGCAGATGCGCGAGATAGTAGAGAGGAAAACGGGCATCACGCCAGAAGATCTCGCGGGCGCCGTACGCTGTGGCGAGTAGTTCCGGCTTAAGACTCTGTACCTGTTCCACAAGAAGCGAAGGCAGGGCGTAGATTTCCTCGCCCACACGGATTACGACCGCCTTTAGCACGGCTAAACTGAGCGACAAATAAATGGTGAAGCGGGTGCCTTTACCGCGCTCGAAATTCATTTCAATGCGCGCACCGAGGCTGGAGATTTCGTTCCTGACTACGTCCATGCCGACCCCACGCCCGGCGATTTCGCTGACGCTCTCGGCAGTCGAAAAACCGGACCGAAAGATGAAGTCGGCAATCTGCGCATCGCTCAACGCTTCGTCTTCGCGCATCAGGCCTTTGGCTACCGCTTGAGTGCGGATGCGCGCGATGTCCAGGCCAGCACCGTCGTCTGCGATGCCGACTACGACCTCATTGCCTTCCTGGCGCACCTCAATCACGATTTCGCCAGTCTCGGGCTTGCCGGCAGCCTTACGGGCGCTGTCCGGTTCGATGCCGTGAGCGATCGAGTTCCTCAGCAGGTGCTCCAGCGCAGGGCTGATTCTATCGAGCACGCCACGGTCAAGTTCGGCCTGGGCGCCGCGGATATCGAGCCGCACACGCTTGCCCATGTCTTTGGAGGCGAGCCGCGCTACGCGGTACAGCCGGTCGCTAAGCGACGAGAACGGCGCCATGCGGATGCGCACGAGGTCATCTTGGAGTTCACGTGTAGTACGCGCTTGCGAGCCGAGCGCGGCTTCGCCTTCGTCCAGATTGCGCATTAGGTTCTGCTGCACGGTGGCGACGTCATTCACGCTCTCCGCCATCAGACGCGTCAGCTCCTGCAATCTCGTGAAGCGATCGAACTCGAGCGGGTCAAAGCGCGCGTCCGTTTCCTCAGCCTGTGCGATGCGCGATTGCATCTGCATCTCTGCCTGCATTTCGATCTCGCGTAACTGGCCACGCAGCCGGATGATATTGTCGGTAAGGTCTCGCATCCCGCCACGTGCGCCGCGCAGCTCGGATTCCGCCCGGGCGCGCGCGATCGCCACTTCCCCCGCCTGGTTGGCGAGACGTTCGGCCGATTCGGCGCGCACTCGCAGCACGGCGCGCTGTGCCATGCCCGCTGATGTTGTATTCACCGGCGCGGCGCCGAGTCTCGGGTCCGTGACCGCGTCAAACGGCCCACTCACGGCGAGCCCAGGAAGTGTCGGCTGCGTGGGACCCGTAGGGAGCACGGGCTGCGTCGCGGTCGTTGATGCGAGCGGTGGAAAGTCCTCCGTCAGCGTGATTTCGCCTGTCTGCGAGGATGCGCCGAACGCTGTTGGGAGCGAGTTGCTGCTGGGCACGCGTTCGAGCCTGTGCAGTTCATCGATGAGTTCATTCAGCCGGTCGTAGGAGGCTTCCAGTTCGTGGTGCACACTCTCGGGCACTGACGCAAGGCGGGAAGCGTTCTCCACCCTCGTTTCCATGCGGTGAGTGAGCTCGCCGACCGCCATCGCACCTGCCATGCGGGAGCTTCCCTTAAGGGTATGCAGCAGCCGCTGCAATGACTGCGGCACCAGCTTGTCGGCCGGTCGCGCGCGCCAGTCGCGCAGATCCTGGCCGATGTGTGGCAGCAACTCTTCCGCTTCGGTCAGAAAGACTGCAAGCAGGTCCTGGTCGATATCATCGTCCAGGCGCGTACGGCGCCGCTCGCCTGAGGGCGGCACGCTCTCGGCGGCGGCAGCAGTCGCAGCGGGCGACGGAGTCGCCGCGGCTGGCATTGCGGTCACCGCGTGTACGCGCGGAGTCAATGCGATCTTGTTAAGGGCTTCGACGAGCGCTGGCTCGGCTTCAGGTGATTCGTATTTGGAGATGCGAGCCACCATGTGCGAAAGCCGATCGACCGCGCGTGCCACATCACGACGCGCGGCAGTATCGAGCGAATCACCGGCCTTTTCAGCGCGAAGCAAAGTGCGCTCCAGGCTTGAGGCGAGCTCGCTCATAGAATCGAAGCCGACCGTGGCTGAAATGCCGCACAAGGTGTGCGCCGCGCGCAGGAAATCGGCGTGTGCTACAACGATGGGCTCGTCCGCGATACGCCTGCCGTAACCTTCGAGCACCGCGACGTGCTGGTGTGCTTCCTCGATGAAAATTCCGTAGAGCACTGGCGAAACGCTCGCCGAGCCGATCTGCACCGAAAGTTGCGTAGGGGTGAGCGTTCCAACGCCTGGCTCGGTCATTGGCGCCAGCGCAGGCAGCGCTTCGCCCGCGCGCACGCGGCGCGCCCAATCTGACAGGATCGCCGCGTCAACGGTGGTGCGGCCACTAGCGCGCAGCTCGGCGACCCAGCGCGCGAAGCGTTCTTGAGCGAGAGCGACGAGACGGTACAAATCAGGTGTGCCGGGGAGCCCGTCCTGCGTCAGTTTGTTGAACACCTGCTCGATCTCCCACGCCGCTTCGCCGAGATGCTTGAGCCCCACCATGCGGCCACTGCCCTTCAAAGTGTGGAACGCCCGCCGCAGCGAGGTGAGGTGTTCGGCGTTGTCCGGATGATCTCGGCTTGCGGGCAATGTGGTCTCCACCGTGGCAAGTACCTCGACCGCTTCTTCGAGGAAGATGTCGAGCATCTCCTTGTCCATCCCCTCTCCGCCGTCAGCCATGGCCGATGTCGCGTCCAGCTTTTCCACTCTTGGTAACGTCGGCAAGTGTGAGGTTGCGAGCGGCGCAGAAAGGCCGGCGCGCGCGAGAAGGGCATCGAGGTTTGCGTGGCCCTGGCCCCAGGTGGCAATGTAGTCCGCCAGTGCAGTCACGCGCCGGGCAACGCGGTCTTTGATTGCAGCGTCATCGCCCCGTCCGGCCGCAAGCTGCCCAATCTCGTCTCGGCAAAGGCAGATCGCGGCGGCCCCTGATTCGTCCTGTAGCATCGTGAACATACCCGCGCACTGCGCGAGCGGTCGGTCTAGTGCGGCGAGCGCGCCGCGCGTCTCCGCATCCGCGAAAAACAGCCTTAATACTGACTCGACGTCGCTGATCACGGCGTTGGCTTGCGCGAGCGTGTGCGATATGAGGGCTTTTGCCTCATCACCCCGCGCTTGCACATCGAGTAGCTCCATAGGTGGCAGACGCTGCAGCGCCCCGCGGTCGGCTACGCAAGCTTGCAGCCGTAGGCGGGCATTGGCTGCGCGATGCGCGAAGCTCGCTGACGCACGCGGCGTATCTTCAATCAGATTCTCAAGCATGAGCAGCGCGGCGGAAATCTCAACAGCTGCATCGGGAGTAGGCTCGGCCGAGGCAAGTTGCGCGCGCATGGCCAGAGCGATGTCGGTGAGCAGCTCCGCACCGGCGCCCGCGCTTAGCGTGCTGGCGGCATGCTCCACCGCGTCTATTTCAGCGTGCAGCGTGTCTGCGTGGATATGTCCCTCTGCCCAACCACCCCAAGCTTCCTTCAAATGCTGCAATTCGTTCGCCATGGTTTTTGCGATTGCGGGTGTGCTCTGCGAGTTCGCATCGCCGGCGTCGAGCATGCCCTCGAGGGCGTAGGCACGCCTGATCTCACTCGCAAGACCCCTTGTTGAAGCTCCAGAGAGGGGCGCGAGCGCGACGAAATAGAGTGCCTGGCGGAACAACGTGTCCGGGAATTCAGCGGAACCATCAATGGCACGCCCGATCTGCATGTTCAGCTGCGAAACGAACCGCCGGAGCTCGGGATCCGGCTTGAGCGAGCCGATGGCGAGCGCCTCGATAGCCGCAAGCGCAGCACACCAGGGCGCACGAGTCTTCACCGTGTCACGGCTTGCTTCCACCGCCGCGACCGCAGCGCGCAGGTCGTCCAGCGCTGTGTTGTCGCCTGTGTTTCGCAGCCAGCGCAGCAGACCAGCTTCGAAACGCCGCCTTTCGGCGCGCAAAAGTTCGACGCCGACTGCCATTGGTGCCGGCCGGGCGGGAGGCTCGCGATCGAGGTCCGGATAAAAGAGATCGCTCGGCGATCCGTTGTCGACACCGCGCGCCTGTAGCAGGCCGCGGTACGCCGGTACCAGCCGCATTGGTCGATCCGGGAGGCCGGCGGCGAGATCGTCCATATACGCGAGGATCGCCGCGCCTGCACCATTGACGGCCGCAGCGAGCCGTTGCGGATCGACCGCGCCATCGCGTGCATACGCGAGGAGGTTTCCTGCTTCTTCGCTGAGCCGAATAAGGGCCGGATGCGCGACGATGCACAACGCGCCGTGGGACTCTTCCCAGCGGGTGTACGCCTCAGCGCCCGGCAGCGCCGAAGCGAGTTCTTTATATTCCGCCGCGATGCCATCTTTGACTGCGGCAATGGCGGACGTGACGCGCGGGGAAGTGCGGATTTGCATTGCATCCATGGCCGGATTCCTGAAAAAAAGGCGTTCAAGCCACCTTAAAGCGTGCTACCGAGCCTTTCATGTTCGCGGCGTGCACCGCGAGGTCTGCGACGGTGGCTGCGGTTTGGCTAACGCCGCGGGTCGCCTGCTCGGTAATCGCGAGCGTCTGCTTCATACCGCCCGCCACCTCACGCGCGATCTCAACCTGCATATCGGTGCTCACCGCGATCGACTGCACCAGCTCCGACAGCTCGCGTGTTGCGCGTTCGATCTCGCCAAGCGCCGCGCCCGCAGCATCCGAAAGCTGCGCGCCCTGTACGACGCCTTCAGTGGATTTCTCCATCGCCCGCACCGCATCCTGAGTGTCGGTCTGAATCGTCTTGACGAGCGCGCCGATCTGCTTGGTTGCTTCCGCGGAGCGCTCGGCAAGCCGCTGCACTTCCTCGGCTACCACCGCGAAGCCGCGTCCGGCCTCGCCGGCGCTCGCAGCCTGGATCGCGGCATTCAGCGCGAGCACGTTGGTCTGCTCCGTGATGTCGGAGATCAGCTCCACGATCTCGCCGATCTCCTGTGAGGATTCCCCAAGGCGCTTGATGCGTTTGGCCGTGTCCTGGATCTGCTCGCGAATTACGTTCATGCTTTTTACCGAGCTTTGCACCGCGTCCGCGCCGCGCTCTGCCGTGGCGAGCGATTTGCGCGCCGACTCAGCCGACTGCGTGGCGCTCGAGGAGACTTCGCTGATCGATCGTGTGATCAGTTCGACCGAGCCCCCAGCGCGTTCGATGTCTTGAGCCTGCTTCTGCGATGCAGCGAGCAGTTGCTGTGTAATGTGCTGCGCACTCGCCGCGCCTTGCGCCACTTGCCCAGCAGTTGCGGTCACACCCGCGACCAGCCCGCGCAGGTCGGCCACCGTGGAGTTCACTGCATCGGCGACGGCGCCCGTGATCTCCTCGTCCACGGTAGCCTGAGCCGTCAAATTGCCTTGGGCGATCGGACCCATTTCGTCCATCAGCCGCAGAATCGCAGCCTGATTTCTGCGGTTCGCTTCCGCGTCGCGCGCTGCACGCTCCGCGCGCTCGCGAATCGAGGCGAGCAGCCGGCGGCCCAGCAGGATCACTATCCCCAACGCAAGCAGTATCAGACTCACGGTGATACTCAGCGTTTTTGTCTGATCTTTCTTCAGGGCGGCGCTGCGTGACTCCAGCAGTCGTTTCTGTTCCGCGGCGATCGAGCCGCCCAATCCATACAGATCGTCCACGGCCTTGGTCGCTAATGCAAACCAGTCTTCGGGCGATACCTGGGGCCTATCCGCACTTCCAAACGCTAATGCGATCGAGTGCAGCACTCCGCGCGCGCTCGCGAGAGTGGCCGTATATTTAGCCCCGATCTTCTTCTGCAGCTCCGGGTCCGCCCGAAACACAGCGGCCATCTCCGCTTCCACCTTGTTCAGCTCGTCGGCCGCCAAGCTCTCCTGAATGGCGAAGATAAAGCGGTCGTTGGTCGTGACCGTTCCCGCGGCCGCGACGTTGCCACCGAGATAGCGGATCTCGGCGAGGTCGAGCGTCAAGGTCGGCAGCGAAAAAATCATGATTTGCGACACGCTGTTGACTTCGAGATCAGGGTCGAGCACCAGGTTGGATTTTTCGGCGACGATCCCAATCAGCAATACCAATTCTTTGAAAACGTCGGTGTGCCAGCCGTGCATGGCGTCGCGTTTTGCAAGAACGAACGACATGGGCTCGTCGACGTCGAGCCGGCCGAGCCTCGCGTCGAGCTTCGTCCAACTTGCCTTGATCGCGGCCCATGCGGCGTGCGAACCCCATTCGGCGCCGTAGCGCGCATCCAGATCGTCTAGCTTCGCCACAGTCTTCCTGAGGGCTGCACGCGCAGCCGCGTGCTGCTCGATCTCAGCGTTTTCGCCTCCGAGCACTCGGTCCACCAGGTTCCGGTGCCGTAGCAGCTGCTGCTGCATATCGCGCAGCACGGCAGCATGCTCGGTACCGCGAAGTTCCTTCTCCGCGAAGCGGATTTGCTTGTATTCCGCGTCTAAGACGTCGTACGTCAGCAGCCCGATTGGCATCATGAATATGGCACCGATGAGTACCAGAGCCTGCAAGTCGCCAAGGTTCCAGCCGCCCGGTTTCCTGGCCTGCGGTCCAGCCGGCGCCACGGCCCTTCGGGACTGCAGATCGGGGTCTGCGCTCTTGCGCCCGAAGATATTCTTAAAATCGATCATCGTGGTTCTCCGTTACCTTGGGTCACTGGCTAACCCGCACCTGCCGGCCATTCAGCGGCTGGACTGGGCGGGCGTTGACGCTGTGTTGCGCGGTGAATTCCCGAATCTGTCCGGCCGAAGCCGTCAGCGGCTGCTTGAGCACGAACCAGGTGACACCCTCGGTGCACGGCGGCATGTTGAGCGATCCCTCATAGGTGTAGTAGCTGCGGTCGGCCGGCAGGATTTTGGTTATGTCGAGTCGCACGTTGGGAAACGCAATTTCATTGCCGACGATGCGGGGAAACCTCGCCCACAAACTCGCCAGATCCGGGTTGTAGGTCCCTAACTCGAACAGCACCGCTACCACCGCGAGCTTGCCGCTTGCGCTCTGGTGTACCAAGTGCGCCACCATGGCAAAGCTCTTGCCGTCGATCTGTTCTTCGCTGGGCGCGTGGAAGTGATACTGGATAAGCGCGTAGGTCTCGCCGCCGACGACGATTTGTCGCCCTTTCTCGACGTTGACCTGGGTCGTGTGGCCGGTGTTTACAACCCGCAGGAACGTAGGCGCGTACTGGAACTCGATCGCGGGCAGAGGCGCTTTGCTAGCACTTGCAGTCGATATGTTGACGGGCGTCTGAAGCTGCCCCGTCTTGCACAGGCCGTATTCGGCGCGGACATCGCCCCAGCGCTCCGGACCCGCAAACTGGAAGCCACTGTAACTCCAGTCACGCTGGCTGCCTTCCTCGGCGAGTGCACCGGTACCGTACGCGCCGCCCAGCGCGAGGCCGAGCGTAGCGCCGAGCGTGATCTTTCTCGCAGCAACTTTCATCTTTTCCATGGCGCGTCCTCTCGGAGACTCAAATACGGCTCAAATGCCGATGTTCATGAACTCGGCGCTTTTCATCAGCGCCGCGGTATCCAGTTCCCAGTAGCGCTGGCCCTCGGCATCCTGCATTACCGATTTCTGCCAGGGCCACGCTGGAACATCGTGGTCGATGGGCATCATCTCTCGCGAGTCGCGCAGGCCAAGTACCCGATCCACCAACAGTCCTGCGTTCAATCCGTGGCGCTGGCCACAGAGCAGCAAGCGGCTTGCAGGTCCGATATGCATCGGCGGCGCGCCGTGAAACGCCCCGAAGTCAACGACGCTATATAGGTTGCCGCGCACGTTGGCGAGGCCCGCGTACCACGGTTTGATCAGCGGCGCGACGGTGAGCTTGGGCACCGATAGCACTTCGCCGGCATCGGCGAGTGCCAGGAGCCATGTCTCGCCTCCGCTTTGCAGGGCGAGTACTGAACTGTTCTCGCTCTGCGATGCGGCAGCAGTGGCCATGCGGCGGGAAAGATCCTGCTGAAAGTCGCGCAGAGTTATGCGTGCGGACATGTTAGCTGCCTCATACTTTTATCGACTCACTTGCCTAGGCCGGCAATCTTGAACAGCAGTTCGTTAGCGTCCACCGGCTTAGTGACGTAGTCTTTTGCGCCCTGGCGTACGCCCCAGACCTTGTCGGTTTCCTGGTTCTTGCTGGTGCACAGGATCACCGGAATGTGCTTCGTAGCTTCGTCGGTCGTTATCGCGCGGCAGGCCTGAAAGCCGTTCATACCGGGCATCACTACATCCATGAGCACGAGATCGGGATTGTCGGTCTTAGCCTTCGCAACGCCTTTTTCGCCGTCCTCAGCCATGACGACCTCGTAGCCGCCCTTGACGAGGATTTCGTTAATGCTGTGGCGCTCAGTGGGCGAATCGTCGACGAGCAGTATTTTCTTGATCGGCATGGATGCTTTCCTCCTGGTTTGCGGTGGGTGACGGAACTACAGCGGCGCGGTTCCGCGCGCACTGGGCGCGTGCGCTCGCACCGCGGCAAGCAAACTGTCCCGTGTGAAGGGCTTCGTGAGATATTCGGTGGCTCCGGCCATCAGACCGCGCGCTCGGTCAAACACGCCGTCCTTCGACGACAACATGATGAACGGCGTGTCACAAAAGCGCCGGTTCTGGCGCACGAGTGCGCAGGTCTGGTAACCGTCCAGACGCGGCATCATGATGTCGCAGAAAATCACGTGCGGCTCGTGTTCAACGATTTTTGCGAGTGCGTCGAACCCGTCATCCGCCGCGAGTACCGTGCAGCCGGCTTGATTCAGGAAGATCTCGGCGCTTCGGCGGATGGTATTGGAGTCATCGATCACCATCACCTTGACCCCGGCCAATGATGCGTCGTCGCTCATGACAACTGCATTTCACCTACGAACACGCAGTCAGCAGCGTGACCTCGTAGATACTCGGCTGGGTTCTCATCTGTAAGCGCGACGGCGAAGAGGCGAAAATCTGGCTTGATCACGTACACGTGGCCTAACACGTTGGCGCCGTCGATATCAGACGGGCACAAGTCGTTCATGACTACATCGTGACTCTCGGACATCATTTCAGAAGTTAAGGCCGCGAGAATATTCACGCGGTGAATCTCGTAACACAGAGAAGCGTTTGCTAGAGTTGCGTTAAGACGAGCAACGGGGCGAACGTCGTGCTCTAAGTTGATTGGGCGTATTGTTTTGAGCATGCACTGCCTCTTGTTTGCCGCATTTCGCCTTCACGCCAGTTCCTTGTCAGCTGGTTTTTCGTGTGCGCCGGACAGAATATTGCATCGGGCAGCTACGGCGTTACACGATTTGTCACATTCAAGGGCATACCCCGGAATGACGCGCTATGCATGCGTTCTTCGGGAACCCGCCTTTGCGCTTACTTCAGGGCACCGCAGGTAGCGGTGGGCTAAGCACCCCAGCTCACATGTTTAGTGCGACGATCCCCTAGGCCATAGCGGCTGTAGGACAGACTCTGAGGAGGTGTCAGGCTAAGCCTGACACACGCCCCGGCATTACATCTTGTTACCGCCCTACACGACGTTTACCGAACAATTTTAGAGGGTGTCACTTGCGTGTAGCCGTATGACATTACGGACGTGCAGCGCAAGAGCGCCGGCCATGGTTTTACGCGATAGCTCGAGCCGATCGACGCAGGTATATGGCCTTTCAGGTCTGCCGCTGAATGTGACATATCGTTTAACGCGGCAGGTACGCGATGCAATATCCTGTCTGGCTACGGTAAAACCAGCCCACACTGAACTGACGTAAGGCGAGATGCAGCAACCTTGTAAAGCGGAGTCCTAAGCAGGACGGGCACCACCCACTCCGTCTTGTCGCGTGTTTTCGCTATCTGCGACGCGCGTTAACAGTCCAGGAGAAGTTCGATGTCACACAATTTAGCTCGCGGTCTTGGAATTGCACTCGCTCTATCCGCAACAGTCGGTGCGAGTACTGTCTGTGCGCAGGCATGGCCCACCAAGACAGTGCGGATCGTCGTGCCGTTCAGTCCCGGCGGGGGGACCGATATCCAGGGCCGGCTGCTCGCAAAGAAATTCACGGAAAGCATGGGTCAGACTTTCGTAGTCGACAACCGTTCGGGTGCTGCGGGCCTCATCGGCGCTGAAATCGTCGCGAAGTCAGCGCCTGATAGCGCTAACGTGCTCTTCACTACAGCATCGCTGGCGGTAAACGTCAGCTTATATAAGAACAGCGCGATGGATCCGTTGAGGGATCTCACTCCGGTCAGCTGGGTTTCCTCTGTGCCCCTGGTTTTGGTAGTGCATCCGAGCGTGCCCGTTAAAAATGTGCGGGAGCTGGTGGCCCTGGCGAAGAAGCGCGCAGGAAAAATGAACGTGGCTTCGAATGGAAGCGGCACGACGAGCCACCTGTCTATCGAAATGCTGAAGCAGATGGTCGGCGTAGACGCCGTTCACGTCCCGTATAAGGGAGGTGGGCCTGCGATCACCGCGATGCTCACGGGCGAAGTCGATTTCGCGTTCGGTGTCGCGCTGGCTGTGCAGCCGCACATCAAGGGCGGCCGGCTGCGGGCGCTCGCGGTAACAACTGCTAAGCGCTCGAGCACGTTCCCCGAACTGCCAACGATGAGCTCCATGTATCCGGGATTCGAATCGGACAACTGGTACGCGATGTTCCTCCCGGCGCGGACCTCGAAGGAGACCGTGTTCAAGCTGAACGCGGAGATCCTAAAGGCACTTAAGGCAGCCGACGTTCGAGACTTCATTATCAAGGAGGGCGGCGACCCGGTGGGCAGCTCGCCTGAAGACCTCTCGAAATACTTTCGCCGTGAGGTTGACAAGTACGCAAAGGTGATCAAGCTGGGCAACGTCACCGCAGAATGATTCTGCAGGCAGCGGCAGAACGCCGCTGACCGGTTCTAAAGCTTACCGAATTCGGCGCGCCGAATCGTACGCCTAGGCGCGCCGGTTCCTTACGCAATCGCGGGTCGGCGGAGACTTCGGTATTCGCGAATCGAAGCTTCGCGGCGGGAGCCCGAGTTGCTTATGGACCGCCACGCAATTGCACAGTCCTGAACCGCTGCCGACAGCTGCCACTTCGAGCAACGGACAAAGCCCACTCGCGCGCCCGGTCGCGCACATCGATGTGCGCGTCAATAGCGAGCAGGCGTCGCGCCATCCATCAGCCCGGGCTGTGTTTCGTTGGGTTGCGACGGAGTAATAACCTGCAGTGCGCCACCCGCGCCGGCGCCACTGGTTCCGCCCGTCGCACTTGCGTCCTCGGGTATGAGGGGAACAACCGAAAATTCAGCGACACTCAACACGGCGTCGCCGTTCGCGTCGGTGTCCACAAAAATCGCCATCAGGTCGGGACTCGCTTCCGCTTCGCTCCGGGAGATCGTACCGTCGTGATTGGTGTCGAGACGGTCAAACATCTGTTGTCGCGTTTCGCCGTTCCGAGCATGCAAGCTACCTTTTGTGCCACTGACATACGTAGGTCCTGATCCCGAACTCGCGTTCGACGGGCGCGCGCCTTGTGGGCCGGAGTACTGCGCGCACCCGGCAGCAGCAATGTAGAGCGCCGATGCGCCGTAGGCGATGAGTCGAGTAGGCTTCATTGGTGGGCCTTGAGGAAAAAAGGACGACAATCAAGCCTACGCGCTGCAGCGCCGCGCTTCTTCCGTGATCTTGCCGAAGAATGTCTTGCAGCTGCTCAGACCTGCTGCGTAACGGCAGAGATCATTTCTATCCGGCCGGTCACGGTCTTCGATGTTAATATTTTGCGCGAACCAACACGAAGGGCGACTCGAGTTATGAACGTGATCAGTCCTTGGTATCAGCTCGGATACGTGATCCCCCACCTCTATACCGATCTTGATGCCTATCAGTTCTACCGCGTTGCGCCCGAAGGTATGATGCTCGTGACCACCGGCCTTAATCTCAAGGACTACACTCTGGCCGCCGTAGAGCAGGAGCTCCCTAGCTTATGGCAGCGGTTCGAGCTGCTCGCGAGCAAGAAAGTGAATCGAATCTCACTGAGCGGCGTGCCCGTCGCGTCAGCACTCGGCCGCGAGAAAATGCGACAGATCCTCGCCGAAGGGGAAGCACGAACGGGGCTCACGTGCGACACGGATCTGGAAGCGCACATCGCAACGTTGCACCACTTCTGCGCGAAACGTATTGGCCTCGCAACGCGCTGGCCTGAGCCGGTGAACACGGCGCTTACGCGCTACTTGAAAGAGGCCGGCATTGAAGTTATCGCTACACGCTCGCGCCCTCGCACCCTGCAGCAAAACAAACACGCCAGTGCTGCTGACGATCACCTGCTCGCGCTCGAACTCGGGCGGCAGGTTCTGCGGGAAGCGCCGGAGGCGCAGGCGCTGCTCATGCCGGGCGGCCT
>JAQGNH010000322.1 GCA_028291945.1 Betaproteobacteria bacterium | reverse complement strand
AACTCGTCACGCGTCATCGGGTTTCCGGGACTGCCGCGCACCTTTTCAACCATGTTCGTGAGCTTGCGTCCGTCTTTCATCGATATCGTGACGGGGGATTTGCGACGGGCGTCGTCCGGCCACTCGGGATGGGCATTGACGTGAACCTTGTCGAGCGAGGCGCGCATGCGCGCGGAATTGCAGTACTCGTCGGAGAACGAGTCGAGGTCGACGCGTCCGTCGAGCAGCATCGCGGCCAGCACGTAGTCGAGCGAGAACTTGCCGCGGAACCCTTGCGTCGGTTTGTGGAAGCGCACCGTGCACAGCAGGTCAGGATGCACGTCCACCTCGAGCCGGGCCACATCGTCGAACTTGATGCGGTGTTCCTCGATCAGGCCTCGTGCAGCATCGAGTGCGCGAAGATTACCGCCGCAGCACGGATAGCGCTTGATCGTCAGTCCCGGATCGACGATCGACCAATGCGTGCCCAGTCCGACGGGCATCTTTTCGAGGCTGTAATTGCCCGTTCCATGAAACGCCGAGAAAAATCCGTATTCACCCTCGATGACATCGGGATCGGCAAAGTAGTCTCTCTTTGCGAGCTTCACCGAAGTTACGCCCGCGCGCGCCGTGTTCCCGGCGTGAATTCCCTTACCCCACGTCCCGAAGTGTTGCGTCAGGCCCCCGGCGTTCGCTGTCGCGAGCCCGATCGCAACGGCCATCTGCTTGGGGTTCAGCCGGACGATGTTGCCCGCCGCTGCGGCCGCCGCGGCGCACCCATACACGGAGGTCGGATGAAAGCCGCGCCGCCGCAGCTCGGGGTCGTGCTGTCGGCCGGACGACGCCAGGCGCTCGAACACCTCAAGGCCGACGCACACCGCCGCGACGAGATCGGCGCCCGTTGCGTTTGCTTCCTCTGCCTCCGCCAATGCAGCCGGCAGAATGCAGGCGGTCGGATGTGAAAAGCCCGTATCGTCGTAATCCAGCAGGTGCGAGAGGGACCCGTTGGCCCAGGCCGCCGATATGGCGCTGGTGCGAAGGTTCGAGCCGAATACGCGAGCCTGGGGCGTGCCGCCCTGGTCGCGGGTCACGTCCAGCACGATGCGCCCGGCCGGTTCGACAGTCGCAGCGAGTCCGACCCCGGTGCAATCGAGGATGTGCCGCTTCGTTGCCGCAACGGCTTCGGCACTGATATGAGCGATACGAATCTTGCTGGCGAATTCGGAAAGAACTGTCGTTGCGCCCATCGCGAGGCCTCCCTGTGGCTTGGTCATCGTCGCTGGATTGTCTCACTAAGGCGAAGAACGCAGGCATGCGCGCGCATCGTCAAAGTTTTGCGCGGCGCCCTCCACTCGTCATCCGTTAAGATTAAATAGTCGGCCCGGCGGAAGACGGTCATCGCGCGAAGGTGCCGCGGCGCAGACGTAAATGAAGGAGCTTGGACATGCCGGATCCGATCACCGAACGATTCGTCGACAAGCTGCTTGCGATTCGCTTCGACTCGATTCCCGCAGCCGCGATCGAGACGGCGAAGCAGACTGCGCTCGACGGTCTCGCGGTGATGCACGCGGGCGCGGACGAGCCGCTGGGCGTGGGCCGCGTATCGACGGCTTACGTGCGTGAGATGGGCGGCGCGCCGCAGTCCTCAGTCATCGCGGGCGGTTTCAAGACGTCGATGGTCAATGCGGCTTACGCGAACGGCTGCATGGCGCACGCGCTCGACTTCGACAATACGCACTACCCGCCCAACCATCCGACCTCACCCACGCTGCCGGCGATCCTCGCGATTGCGGAGCACTACAAGCTCTCGGGCAAAGCGGTCGTCGAAGCGATCGTCACTGCGCACGAGGTGCAGGGGCGCGTGCGATTGGCGTCGACGGGACTCAAGACCGGGAGAGGCTTTCACAAGCCGGGCACGGTCGGGCTGTTCGGCGCGGTGGCGGCGGCTTCCAGGCTAGTCGGGCTCGATCGGCGCCAGACGCTGATGGCCTTCGGCACGGCGGGCTCGCGCGTGGGCAGCATGTCGATCAACACCGGCACGATGACGAAGTCCTCGCATTCGGGCCACGGCGCGCGCATGGGCGTCGAATGTGCGCTGCTCGCGAAGATGGGCTGGACTGCGAATCCGGACGTGTTCGGGCCCAAAGGATTTTTCGATACCTTCATGCCGGGCGACGCCAATCCGGAAGCGCTGGTTGAGAACTTCGCCGATCCGCTGCGGATGCTCGACCCCGGCACCGGATTCAAGCTCTATCCGAGCAACGGTTTCACGCAGCGGCCGATCGATGCCGCGCTGTCACTGCGCGCCGAGCACGACATCCACGCCGACGACATCGAGCGCGTGCAGATCACGCACCCGCGATTCGATTACGTGAACCGTCCGCAACCGAAGAGCGGCCTCGACGGCAAGTTCAGCGTGCAGTACACGACGCTCGCCGCGCTCCTCGACGGCGAAGTGACGGTGGAGACATTCACCAACGAGCGGCTCTTCGCCCCGGACATCGCGGCGCTGCTGCCGAAGGTAGAGTTCCTCTCCGACGACACGATTCCGCTCGACAAGGCGACGCTGCACATTATCGTGACGGTCTGGCTGCGCGACGGCCGCACGGTCTCGAAGACCATCGACAACAAGGTCACCGGCTGGCTCGGCAGCAAGGGCAACCCGCCGACGCGCGAGCAGCGGTTGAAGAAATTCTTCGCGTGCACGCGCAAGCTGCGCACCGAGGCTCAAGCCTCGCGCATGCTGGAACTCGTCGAGCGCCTGGACACGCTGCCCGACGTCGTGGAGATCATGGACATCGCGCGCGCCGAAGGGAGAGCGTCATGAGCGAGCGCCGCCTCAAGGTTGCGGTCGTCGGCGCGAGCATCAGCAACAGCCCCGACGGGCGCGAGCGCTT
>JAQGNH010000282.1 GCA_028291945.1 Betaproteobacteria bacterium | reverse complement strand
CGCGAGTCGATGATCATCGGCCCCGGTTTCGAGACCCACTCCTGAACGCCCTTACGCACTTCCTCGATCGTGCGCGCGAGGCATCCGCGTGCGCCGTAAGCGCGTGCGATCGCGCCGAGATCCGGCGACGGGATTGCCGAAGTCTCAGGATCCATGTCGTGCGCGCGGAGCTTCTGGTATTCGGAGCCGAGCGCTTCATCGTTCAGGACGACGATCAAGAGCGGCATCTTGCAGCGCACGACGGTGTCGAAGTCCGAAAGATGCATCATCGTGCTCGCGTCGCCGTCGACGAGCACTGCGGGCTTGTTGCCGTTCGCCATCGTCGCGCCCATGGCGGTGGGCAGCATCTGGCCGATGCATCCGAAGAAGCCTGACGCGTGAACGTACGGGCGCGTCTTGTAGGTGTTCATCACCGTGATGGCTGAGCTCGCGCCGTTACCGATGAAGAGGCCGACCTCGCCGGGGATGATATCGTCGACGGCGCGACACACTTCGCGCGGATCGATCGTGCCGGGCTCGATCTTGAACACGGCGCGGTCTTCGTACATGTTAGAGAGTCGCTCGAGCGTCTCGCCCGTGCGATAGCCGATCGATTTGACGCTGCGCTTTTCGAGCAGCGCATCAAGCGCTTCGAGTCCTTCTTTCGCGTCAGTCTGGACGTAGCAATCCGCGCCATGGCCGTTCCCCAGCACGATATGCGGCTTGGGATCGAGCTGAATGTATTTCGCGTTGGGATAGAGATAGCCGTGCTCGGTCGTGTGGCGGTTGAGACTCGCGCCCACGCCGATCACGCAGTCGGCGTCATGGAAAAGCTGCATCGCCGCGCGCTGCGCGTAGAGGCCCGACACGCCCGCGTGATATTCGGTCCGATCGGAGAGCCACGTCTTCGCGCGCAGGCTCGTTGCGATCAGGCCGCCGATGCGCTCGCCGAGCTTGAGAACCGCGTCGTCGGCGCCTGACCAGATCGCGCCGCGGCCGACGATGATGACAGGCTTCCTGGCCTTAGCAATGATCTCGGCAGCTTGTTCGAGCGCAGCGGTGTCCACCGCCACGCCGCGGTTCGGCTTGAGTGTTGCGGACGGGCGGTACGGATCGTCGTCCTCCCACTTTTCCTGCTGAACATCCATCGGCGCGCTCAGCATGATGGGGCGCCTTTCGAGCTTCGCGGTATAGAAGGCCCTGCGCACCGCTTCGTCGGCGAACTCGCCCGTATCGAGACGGATGAAGCCCGTCTCGACGCCAACCGCGAATTGCGATTGGTTGAGGCGCTGGTGATAATCCGGATCTTTCGCCGGACGCTCGCCGACGAACGCCACGACCGGTGATTCGGCGCGCGCGGCCACGACGAGCGCCGTCGCGAGTTGCGTCACGCCCGGGCCGCACGTTGCGGTCGCGACGCCGGGCGTTTGCTTGTGACGCGCCCAGCCGTCGGCCATACCCATCCCGACGCCTTCGTGCCGCACTTCCACCAGGTTCACCCCGAGCTTGTTCAGGGCGTCCATCCAGTACATGTTGCCGTCGCCCATCATGCCGAAGACGTGTGTCGTGCCTTCGGCCTTGAAAGCTTCTGCCATGCGTTCATACACTTTCATTTCATCCCCTTCGCTCGAATGCGATTGTTACGACCTCAACTCCCCGCGCCTGACATGCTGGCGTTGGTTGTGACCTAAACTATCGCAGATTACAGCGAGCCTCGCCCTAAATGCCAATTGAGTGAAGAGGAGCAGCAAATGCCTTTCGAAACCATTGCAAACGACTACGGCCTGATCGGCAAGGTTGCCATCGTCTCGGGCGCAGGCGGCCCCATAGGAAAGGGACTCGATGAAGGGGTGACCAACGGCCGCGCCACCGCGATTCTGCTAGCCCGCGCGGGCGCCAAGGTGTGCGTTGTCGGACGCTCCCCCGAACTGGCCCAGCACACGGTCGACCTTATCGGGATGGAGGGTGGAGAGGCCTTCGCCCATGTTGCCGATGTCACCCAGGAAGCCGACTGCCGCGGTGTCGTTGAAGCCACCATAAAGCGCTATGGCCGCCTCGACTGCCTCGACAACAACGTCGGGCGCAGCGCTCCGGGCGATGTCACCGAAATGAGCCTGGAGAAGTGGCAAAGCATGTTCGCTCTCAACGTCGACAGCATGATGTTGATGTGCAAGTACGCAATCCCCGCGATGGTTGCGAGCGGTGACGGAGGCTCCATTGTCAACATTGGCTCGCTGCGCAGCATCCGCCCCCTGAAGTCGACGGTCTACACCGTCACTAAGGGCGCCGTGATGGCCCTCACCTCAACGCTTGCTGTCGACCATGGCGCGCAGGGTATCCGCGCCAACTGCATCATTCTCGGGCCGGTGTTCACGCCCAACATCAATCGCAATCTCACACCCGAGCGGCGCGCGCTGCGCACCGCGGCCACCCTCACCAAGCGCGAAGGTACCGGGTGGGACACGGCGCAGCTCGCGCGGTTTCTTCTTTCCGACCAGGCGAAATTCCTGACCGGACAGAGCATCTGCCTCGACGGCGGCGCCTCTATGATTGGTCCTTCGCGTTAGTCGCACTTCGATTGACAGCGACCAAACTGTAGAGGAGATGCAGATGATGCGCATCTTGTTGGTGGCAGTGTTTGCCGTGACAGGTCTCGCACAAGCGCATGCACAAGCCAACTATCCGAACAAACCCATGCGCTGGGTCGTCCCGTACGCGGCCGGCGGTGGCGCGGACGTCATAGCGCGTCCGATTGCAATCAGGTTGAGCGAAGCACTGGGCCAGCCCGTCGTCTATGACAATCGCGCCGGTGGCGGCGGCCTGATCGGCGCGGAGTTCGTAGCGAGATCCGCGCCGGACGGTTACACCTTCCTCGTGGCGGCCGGCAACACGCACGTCTTCGCAACGCTATTGAACGACAAGATCGCCTACGACCCGGTCAAGGATTTTGCGCCGATCACGAAGTTCGATACCACACCGAACGTACTGGTCGCGAACGCCGCTTTCCCGCCGAAGACGATCAAAGAACTGACCGCTTACGGCAAAGCGAATCCTGGCAAGATCGTCTGGGCCTCTTCAGGAAGTGGCTCCGGTGGCCACCTCGCCATTATTCAGTTCGCCGAAGAGGCCGGCATCAAGGTCCTGCATGTGCCGTACAAGG
The DNA here is from genome assembly GCA_028291945.1 of Betaproteobacteria bacterium. Classification (GTDB taxonomy): domain Bacteria; phylum Pseudomonadota; class Gammaproteobacteria; order Burkholderiales; family SG8-41; genus JAQGMV01. Next base: position 234 of record JAQGNH010000282.1, on the reverse strand, counting down.
GTGCCGGCCCTGCGACGACGGGAACGCTGGCAGGTGAAAACCAACTGATCTTCGTCAACACCGGCGTGGTGATGTCTCACATCAAGGCCGGCAGGTTGCGCCCTCTTGGTTTCGCGAGCGCAAAGCGTCTGAGCACACTGCCGGACGTGCCCACCTTCGATGAGTCAGGTTTCCCGGGTTTCGACTCGAGCAATTTCAAAGGCCTGATGGCGCCGGCGGGAACGCCTCGGGCGA
>JAQGNH010000274.1 GCA_028291945.1 Betaproteobacteria bacterium | reverse complement strand
GCGAAGAATGCCGCGCCGGACGGCTACACCTTGCTCGTCAACACGCTGCCTTTCGTGACGAACCAGTTCGTGTACGACAAGATGCCGTACGACCCGATCAACGACTTCGCGCCGATTACGCTCCTCTGTTCAGTGGCGGCCGTTCTGATGTCGCACCCGTCGGTGCCGGTGAATTCGGTCAAGGATCTCATCGCGCTTGCCCGATCGAAGCCGGATGCACTTACTTACGCGACCGCAGGGCCCGCGTCCAATCCGCACATCGCGGGCGAGCTTCTGAAAAATATGGCGAAGATCAAGCTCCTGCCCGTGCACTACAAAGGCGGCGGTCCTTCGATGATCTCGACCCTCAGCGGTGAGACGCAACTGCGCTTCAGCAACGGCGTGCCCCAGGCGCTCCCTTACATGCAGGCGAAGAGGCTCAGGGGCCTCGCTGTCACCAGCGCCACGCGCAGTGCGGACGCGCCGCAGATTCCGACCATCGCGGAGAGCCTGCCCGGTTATGAATTCACTACCTGGCACGTGCTCGCGGCGCCCGTGAAGACACCCGCACCCATCCTGGCGACGCTCTCCGAGAAAGTGCGCACTGCGCTCAAAACGCCTGATGGTCTCAGGCGCTGGCAGCAGGGGCACGGCCTGGAAGTAATCGCCAGTACACCCGAGGAGATGACGGCTCACTTGAAGAAAGAGATCGCGAAGTGGCGCGTGGTGTTCAAGGAACAGGGGATCAAAGCCGAGTAGGACGCTGAGATCGATTGACCGCTTCGTCGGACCGGCGATACAGTCGCGAATCGCGAATAGAGTGGTTTGAATTTCCTATTCGCCTCACCGGTTCCAAAGGAGGACGCCATGAACGATGCGACCGTCGCCAGCCACGCCATCACCGTCGAGGATGTCGAATACCAGCCGGGCATGCTTGCCCGCCTGTACCGGCCGAAGGGAGCCGGACCGTTTCCGGCGGCATTGCAGGTGCACGGCGGCGCCTGGACCAGTAAGGACCGCACTGACAACGACTTCATGGCGAAGGCGCTGGCCGAAAACGGCATCTTCGTCGCCTCGATCGATTTCCGCATGCCGCCGGTGGCGCCTCATCCCGGCTCGATCCAGGACATCAACCTGGGTGTGCGCTGGCTTAAGGCGAATGCGCGTTCGTTCGGTAGCCGCCCCGAATGGGTCGGCTCATTCGGCACGTCTAGCGGAGGGCACCAGGTCCTGCTGGCCGCGATGCGGCCGACCGATCCGCGTTACACGATTCTGCCGGGCCCGGCCGGCGTCGATGCGACGCAGGCCTGGGTGATCTCCGGTTGGGGCGTGCTCGACCCGCTGCTGCGCTACAACCTGGCGAAGCAGGCCGGCAAAAAGGATCTGGTGCATCACCACGACACGTTCTGGCTCACCGAAGAGGCGCATGCCGAGGCGGCGCCGCCGACGATGCTCAAGCGCGGCGAGAAATGCGCGCTGCCGCCGGCGCTGGTATTCGGCGGCGACCGCGACGAGTGGGTGCCGGTCGAGCTGATGCGCAGCTTCGTCGCCGACTACAACAAGGCCGGCGGGCATGCCGAACTGCAGCTCTACGAGGGCGCCGACCACCAGTTCATGACCGGCAAGCCCGATGCCCCTTACGCCGCACGCGCGCTCGACCGCATGAAGGCATTCATCCGCCAGCACACGAGCTCGGCTACTGCGAAGGCAACGTCGTAGTCGACTGTACTGGCGGGAGTGGCTGGCCCGGGTGCATCGGCAGCACCCGCCGCACGCTCCAGCCCGGCATCGACGATGTGGCGCGCGTTCGGCAGCGCTGTGCCCCGCGCCGGGGCAATGTGCGAGTCACGCAGAGGAACCATTGCCTCTATGTGGACGTCAGCGGGCCTGAAAACGGATAGGCAAGGGTCGGGGGATGGCGCGGCCGACGCGTCCAAAGCGATCCTGGCGCGTTTCGCTTCGTGAAGAATTACCCCGGGAAATTAAGGAGACCTGTCGTTTCAGCGAATCGGGAAGCGTTATTGCACATCCAGTGCTCCTGATCGTGTATTTGCCACGTCGACGAGCGTCAAATAGCCCGCAGAAATCAGCAACCACGTGAAAAGTAAAACGTACCCGGATCGCGACCGTGGAAGAGCCGCGTCGACCGGACTGCGCGACCGCTACGTGCCGCACTACACCTGGCGCTCCAGTACGATGCCGACGGTCGCGAACAATCGCTCCGCGAGCGATCTGCGCTGCCAGTCTTCGAGTGTGACTTGAACGGATGTCGACAGGTCTCGCTCGAAATCTTCCGCGAGACGTGCGGCGACTTCGCTATCGAACAGTGCCAGATTCACTTCATCGTTGAGCTCGAACGATCGGCTGTCGAAATTCGTCGATCCCACGATGGCGTATCGCCCATCCACGATCACGATCTTCGCGTGGATCATGCCGGGCTCGTACTCGAAGATCTCGACGCCGCCGCTGAGGAGCTCGCCATAGTGACGTCGGCTTGCGATGCGCGCGATCGGATGGTTGTTGTATTTGCCGGGCACGATCAGGCGAACGCGAACACCGCGTGCGGCGGCTGCGATCAGCTCCCGCCGGGCGCTGCGATCGGGCAGAAAATAGGGCGAGTTGATGTCGATGGTCTTGCTCGCCGTGGCGAGCGCCAGTTGGAACAGCAGGCGCGGGTGAAGCATGTGAACGCTGGTTCGTGCAGCCCGAATCGCGGCAAGCTCGGCTGCGTAGAAATGGTCGCCGTTCGTCAGCACTTCGACGCTGTGGCTCTGCTGCACTTCCGAATTGACGAGGAGCGCAACGAGCCGCGGGAAATCCGGAGCCTTGCGGGCGTCACGCCTGAGCCTTTTTCAGCGCTTCCGGATTGATCACGTCGATCGGCTTGCCCTCGGCGTACACGAGCAGCCGCTTGATCGCGCCGCCGTAGATGCTTTCGTACTGGTCCTGCTCGCAGTAGCCGAGGTGCGGCGTGCAGATCACGTTCTTCATCTTGAGCAGCGGATGCGCGGCGCCGACGACCGGTTCGCTCTCGTAGACGTCAATCGCCGCGAAACCGGGCCGTCCCTTCTGCAGCGCCTCGTCTAGTGCGCCCTCGGCGATGATCGGCGCGCGGCTGGTATTCAAGAGCAGCGCCGTCGGCTTCAATGATGGACAGCAGCGACGAACCGGCTCGCAGCGGCGGCAAGCTTCCTTAATATTTCTATGCTCAAATGGAATTCGTGACAGCCAGAACACTAGCGTGGCACTTGAACAAGAACTTAAGCGTCTTCGACCATTGGCATATCACAAATGCATACTGATGTAATTGAGATGACTTCCTCGCGCAGCACTTTTCACGGCGATGCGCACGTCAGAAATGTTTTGGTATACGAAGATCACGCTCACCCATATCACCGGCACATCACTGGGGAAGCTGGCGAGTCAAACTGGTTGATTTCGGAACGTCGCGCTTTACTTCACCAGAAAAGCATCGCGAACGTCACTGGAAAGTGGTTGATGACACAATCGAACGCATTTTCCAACTCGAGTGCGGCAAAGGATGGTCAGCTCGGCGCGATTGGGCGGCAGATATCCACCCCTCACATTATCGTAGGCGGTTGAGTGCGTATCGCGACTGGGCCAACTCCTCGGATGCCTTTCAACCGCGCTGTCGCCGGATGCTGCAATGGAAGAGGACGATAAAACAGTAATACTGCCGAAGGCACCTCCTGGCGCTGCGCCGCTGCTCGAAATCAGCTGCCAACTCGCGAGTGGTGAGATACGCACCGCCAGAATCGACCGGTCGCTGTGCATCGGCCGGGATCCATCCTGTCGCGTCCGATTCAATAGCGACCGGGTCAGTCGGCGGCATGCCGAGCTGCTTTTCGATGGTGTGCGCTGGCATGTCCGGGATCTGGGGAGCAGTAACGGCAGCTACCTCGATGGACGCCGGGTGGAACAGGAGGTCTTGCCGCCAACTTCTGTCCTGCAATTGGGCATGGGCGGGCCGATTCTCGCTCTGCGGGTTCTGGCGGCGCCTGAGCTTACGGCAACAGCGCCGGCCCCTGCGATACGCTCCATAAAAGCCGCAGCTCAGGCTCCGGTTCCGCAGGCTGTCCAGGCCATACGGGGCGGCACGCAAAGGCCGCAGTCGTCTGACGCGACCGAATCTATGGCCGAAATTGCGCGTCGCTATTTCGACGCATCGTCGGACGATGAGGGGGGCGAGCGGACGCGGATGATCCGCAAGGCTTACGCGCAGGTCAAGACGAAGCAGAAGCGGCGCTATCACGGAGTGATCGCATCGGTTGGCGCTTTGCTGGTCGTCAGTCTGGCATTCGGTATCTACCAGTACGTCCAGGTCCGTAAGGCCCGGGAGGTTGCCATCCAGATCTTCTACACGATGAAAACTCTTGATATGCAGGTCGCCAAAATCGAGGAGACCGTCAAGGAACGTGTCAAGGCCGCGGACGTTCAGGAGGAAATCGAGCGCAAGCGTAAACAGGTAGCCGATCTCGAGAAGCAGTACGACGGATTCCTCGTGGAGTTCGGCATCTTCACCAACGTCATGAGCGAGGAAGATCGGCTGATATTCAAGGTGGCGCGCATCTATGGGGAATGCGAGCTGGTCATGCCCAAGGGATTCGCGAAAGAAGTGAAGAGATATATCGAGAAATGGAAGAGTACCGACAGACTGAAACAGGCCGTGGCCAGGGCTGTGGCCAACGGCTATACCGAAACCATCAAACGCAACATGGCCAGGCGCAATCTGCCGCCGCAGTTCCTTTATCTCGCCCTTCAGGAAAGTGGTTTCGACGCTTCTGCCGTGGGCCCCGAAACGCGCTTCGGCATCGCCAAGGGTATCTGGCAATTCATTCCGGATACCGCGCGTGATTACGGCTTAACGGTCGGTCCCCTCGCGGACTCGCCCGAGTACGATGCCGCTGACGATCGCTTCAACTTCGAGCTCGCCACGCAGGCAGCGAGCCGCTTCATTCGCAATATGTACAACTCTGACGCCCAGGCCTCGGCACTGCTCGTCATGGCCTCGTACAACTGGGGCCCGGGCAACATCCTCGATCGAATCCGCAAGATGCCGGAAAACCCCCGAGACAGGAATTTCTGGAAGCTGCTCGAGCAGCATCAGGTTCCGCAGGAAACCTATGACTACGTGTTTTACATCTTCGCGGCGACAGTCATAGGCGAAAATCCGCGCCTCTTCGGGTTCGACTTCGACAATCCGCTGCAGAGTCCCGTGAAGCCGAAGCGACGTTGAGCATGGTTCCTCGCAGGAGGTAATCTAGGCTATCCATTCGGCCAACCCATCGATCGATAGCGAGAGCCCAACATGAATGACACACCTCAATACACGCCGCCGGAAGTCTGGGTCTGGGAGAAAGGCGACGGTCCCAATTGGCGCTATAGCCACACCAATCGTCCTATCGCGGGTGCGACGCATGAGAAGGAGTTGCCGCGCGGAAAGCATCCGCTTCAGCTCTATTCGTTAGGCACGCCCAATGGCGTCAAGGTCACGATCATGCTGGAGGAGTTGCTGGCCGCCGGTCATAGCGGAGCGGAATATGACGCCTGGCTGATCCGGATCGGCCAGGGCGACCAGTTCGGCAGCGGATTTGTCGGGGTGAACCCGAATTCCAAAATCCCGGCGCTCATGGACTATAGCGAGCAGCCGCCGCAACGCGTGTTCGAATCCGGCGCGATCCTGCTCTACCTGGCGGACAAATTCGGCGCCTTCCTGCCACAGGATCGCGGCAAGCGCACCGAAGCGCTGAACTGGCTGTTCTGGCAGATGGGCTCAACGCCCTATGTCGGCGGCGGCTTCGGGCATTTCTATGCCTATGCTCCGGTGAAGATCAAATATGCCATCGACCGTTTTGCAATGGAGGTGAAACGCCTGCTCGACGTGCTCGACCGGCAGCTTGCGGACAATCAATTCATCGCCGGCGACGAATACACGATCGCCGATATGGCGATCTGGCCGTGGTACGGCAACGGCATGTTGAACGGCGCCTCCTACAACGACCCGCGCAAGTTCCTGCAGACGCACGAATATAAAAACCTGACGCGCTGGACGAAAGAAATCGGCGAGCGCCCGGCCGTCAAGCGCGGGCGCATGGTCAACCGCACCAGCGGGCCGCCTGAAGAACAACTGCACGAGCGCCATGACGCCAGCGATTTCAGGACGAAAACGCAAGACAAGATCGCCGCGCGCGGGTAACCCCAGGTTCGTCTGCTGCGCGTTGAGCCGCTGACCGGTCAGGCCTTTTTCAGCGCTTCCGGATTGATTACGTCGATCGGCTTGCCCTCGGCGTACGCGAGCAGCCGCTTGACCGCGCCGCCGTAGATGCTTTCGTACTGGTCCTGCTCGCAGTAGCCGAGGTGCGGCGTGCAGATCACGTTCTTCATCTTGAGCAGCGGATGCGCGGCGCCGACGACCGGCTCGCTCTCGTAGACGTCTATCGCCGCGAAGCCGGGCCGTCCCTTCTGCAGCGCCTCGACCAGTGCGCCCTCGGCGATGATCGGCGCGCGGCTGGTATTCACGAGCAGCGCCGTCGGCTTCATGCGCGCGAGATCGGCGGCGGTCACGATGCCCCGGGTTTCCTTGCCGCCGATGAGATGCAGGCTCAGCACGTCGGCGCTCTCGAAGAACGCTTCGCGGCTCGGCGCTACCGCGAATCCTTCGGCCTTCGCGCGGGCGGTGGAGCCCTCCCGGCCCCAGCACACCACGTTCATGCCGAACGCCTTGCCGACGCGCGCCACCGCCGCCCCGATGTGCCCGAACGCGTAGATGCCCAGCGTCTTGCCATAGAGGCGCGTGCCGGAGGTCGACTGCCAGTGCCCCTGCTTGAGGCGCTCGACCTCGAATGGAATGTGGCGCAGCGACGCGAGGATGAGAGCCCATGCCAGCTCGCCCGTGCTGGAGTACGGATTTTTGTCATGGCCCCCGCCGCGGCTGGGAGCAGAGATCACGATGCCGTGCTCGGTGCACGCCGGGACGTCGATGTGATAGACGTTGCCGCCGGTCTGGCTGATGAATTTGAGCTGCGGCAGCTTCTCGATCACCTGGCGCGTGAGGGGCACGCGCTGCTGCGTGAGTACCAGCGCATCGCAGCCGGCCACCTGCTCCACGACCCGGTTGGGATCGGTGTAGGCGTCGGTGTGGACTACGACCTCGTGGCCCTTCAGCTTGTCGTAGGCGGGCGTCTTGCGCAATGCATCTGCGTAATCGTGTATGACTGCGATCTTCACGGCGGCTCCACCTCATTTTTCACCCAACGCCACTCTATTGCCCGCCCGGCGCCGGAGTCAATGGCGCTCATAGTTGCGTCTTGATTTTGATGCCGTGAGGTCTCCCCGTATCATCGGAACGTTTCACTTACGGAGTGACCGACCATGGCTCGCAAACGCGTCCTGATCACCGGCGCAGCCGGCTACCTCTCGCGCCAGCTCTTGCCCGTGTTCCGCGAGCGCTATGACCTCGTGTTGCTCGACCGCCGCAAGCCGCACGACATCGACGACATCATCGAGGTCGATCTCGTCAATCCCGACATCGACACCTATCGCGAACACTTCAAAGGCGTCGATGCGATCGTTCACAACACGCGCAGCACTCGTCCGGGCGTGAATACCGGCGCACCGCGACAGTGGCTCAAGGACCGGCCCCTGGGCGATCTGGAGGGTTACTACGTCGAACGCGATTCGCTCGACATGGCTTATCACGTGTTTCGACTCGCCCAGGAAGAAGGTGTCACTCGCGTCGTAACGGCGAGCTCGAACCACGCCACCGACTGGTACGAAACCAAGCTGCACGACGGCCGCATGGACTCTTGCGATCACACGACCTATCCGCTTTCGGACAACTTCTACGGCTGGGCGAAGATCGCCTACGAGAATCTCGGCTTTATCTTCGCCACCGGTCGTTTCGGCAGGCCGGTCGAAAACATTCACATCCGCATCGTCGTGCCGCGCGCGGTCGATGGCGCGAAGCTCGCGAGCAACCAGACCACCTACAAGCGCGATCTGGCGGGCTACATCAGCGAGCGCGATCTGCAGCAGCTCTACATGAAATCCATCGAGACGCCCGACATCCGCAACGCCGACGGCGTGCCGTGGCACTGCTTCTATGGCGTGTCCGACAATACGCGCTCATGCTGGAGCATCGCCAACGC
>JAQGNH010000269.1 GCA_028291945.1 Betaproteobacteria bacterium | reverse complement strand
GGTCATCTCGCCGCAGATGCGGCTTGCCTGCTTTCGTATTCTTCGGACTTGGCATTACGGTTCTACCTTTCTTGAATTACTCAGAGCTCTGCACTGGTACGGCATCATCGAATGATGAATGATGAATCGATGACGGCTGGTCGCTGACCGCTCACGGCTCACAGCTATTCCGGTTTGATCCCGATCGTCCTGATCACTTTCGCCCACTTCTCCGATTCGCTCTTGATATAGGCACTGAACTCGGGGGGCGTATTCGCGACCGTATCCATTCCGACATTTGCGAATCGCTGCTTCACGTCCGGATCGTTGAGCGCCTTCACGAGCTCGGCGTGAACATGCGTGCTCAGCGCCTTCGGTGTTTTCGCAGGGAGCAGCAGGCCATGCCATGACGTTGTCTCGAAGCCGGGAAAACCTGATTCGGCGACGGTAGGCAGATCGGGATAGACACTCGCCCGTTTCGAGCTGGTCACCGCAAGACCGCGCAGCTTGCCGGATTTGATGTGCGGCAAGGCGGGCAACGCGCTGCTCATCATCATCTGCACTTGCCCTGTCATGACATCGGTCAGCGCCTGGCCCGTGCCTTTATAGGGCACGTGGATAATATTTACGCCCGCGGCCATTTTAAAAAGCTCGACGCCGAGATGCGTGGTGGTGCCGCTGCCGCCCGACGCATAGTTGAGCTGCCCTGGCTTTGCCTTCGCCATCGCGACCAGGTCCTGCACGGACTTCACCTGGAGAGAGATGGGCACCACGATGATCTGCGGCCCCGAGGTCGTTTGCGTCAGCGGCTGAAAATCCGTGAGCGGATGGTACGGCAGCTTGCTGTCGAGCGCAGGATTCACAGCGAGGTTGCCCGACGAGCCGAGTACGAGCGTATAGCCGTCGGGCGCAGACGCAGCGGCGATCTGCATACCGACAGCGCCCGCTGCACCTCCGCGATTATCGACGACGACGGTCTGCTTCACGTTCTCACTCAACTTCTGAGCCACCAGACGGGCGACGATGTCCGTCGGACCACCGGGGACGAAAGGCGCGATCAGGCGTATCGGTCTGTCCGGGTAGCTGTGAGTGGAGTCAAAGACGTTTTTGTCAGCTGCGATAGCGCCAGCTCCCCACACGTACGCGACGGCGGCGACAACACCTGCTCGATACCCCTTCATTATCTTTTTCTCCTCCAGCGTCGATCTGCGGTGCTCAAGTGATGACGGTTCCGGCATTCACGTTCAGATTGATACCCGTAATGTAACGCGCTTCCTTCGACGCGATGAACAGCACCGCTTCCGCAGTATCTTCCGCCTCGACCAGCGTCCTCATCGGGTTCTGGGATTTCATGCGCTCGATAGTTGCCGCGTCCCTGTTTTTCCTTGCGCGCGGCGTCAGCGTGGTGCTCGGCGACACCGCGTTGACCGTGATTCCAAAGGGCCCCAGCTGCTTCGCGAGGTGTTTGGTAAAGCCAATCAGGCCGGCCTTGGCTGCGGCGTAGGGCAAAAACGAGTTTGATTGTGGACTGGGCGCACTCGCCGCCTGCGAGCCGATGTTGACGATGCGGCCGGTCCTTCTTCCCATCATCGATTTCACCACGGCTTGCGAGCAGAGAAACGCGCTCTTCATGTTCAGCGCAACAACCCGGTCCCAGTCCTCTTCGCTCGTTTCGAGGATTGAACCATGGCCGCTGAATCCGCCGACCCCATTGACCAGAATATCGACGTGATCCCAGCGGGCCAGCACGGCGTCCACCATCACGCGGACGTCGTGGGATCGTGTGACGTCTGCCTGCAGAGCGATCGCTGTTCCGCCACCAGCTTCGATGTCATGCGCGACACGCTGAACTCTTGGAAGGCTCCGGCTCACGAGCGCGACTGAAGCACCCTCCCGCGCCAGCGTTCGCGCAATGGTCTCAGCAATTCCTTCGCTCGCGCCGGTTACGATCGCTATGGCACCGGCCAGTTTGCCTGCTGCAGTCACCTAAACTCCTTCGACGATGCGCAAATCGCGCTCTGCACCGTTGTTCAGCGCCTTAAACGCTGCCTGGTATCCAGGCGTGTCGTGGGCAGCAAGCGCCTGCGCGACGCTATCGAACTCGATCAGCACAGTGCGCTGGTTCAATCCGGCTTCGTACGTTTTCGCCACGCCGCCGCGCGCAAGGAAACGCCCGCCCGAAGCCTGTATCGCGGGACCCGCGAGCTTCGCGTATGCGGCAAGCGCGTCCGGATTCGATATCGACCGATACAAACAAACCCAATATGCCTTAGCCATCGACAACCTCCTGAAAGCGGTGACGCAGTGACGAACACCACACCCATGCATAGCGATCGATTCGCTTCGCACCTCGTCAGTTCATCACCTCATCACCTCGTCACTACGTCACTTCATCACCCTCACCGCGTCACCCCGTCACCTCGTCACCTCGTCACCACGTCACTTCATCAGCTCGTCACTGCTCCGGCTTCAACACTTCTTCGAGCCAGTCCCACATGTACGCCGTCCCACAGCTCGTGTTATCGACCTGACAATGGTGATAACCGCCTTCCTCGCGCGTGAACACCTTGAGCTCCTTGCGCTGCGACCCAGCGGCCGCGATCATTTTCTGCGCGTGCTCGAGAGGTGCCTGCTGATCG
>JAQGNH010000222.1 GCA_028291945.1 Betaproteobacteria bacterium | reverse complement strand
CAGCGCTTAGCTTATCGGTTTTCTGTTTCCGGCCGCAATCCGCAAAGGTCATCCTGAGCGCGATGTGCTGAGCGAGCGCGCGATTCTACACCGCGTGTGTAGCGGCGCGAAAAACAGGCCCACCGCTTGGACTGCTCGCTGAATGTATCGAAGCGCCTATGCAAGCCGGCCTTTGATCAGCTGCGCGGCACGCCGGGCTTCGTCCATCGCGTCGTTGAGCGTGCCCTTATAGCCGCTGCGAACTGCGCCAATCGCCGATATGCCCGGAATGCTCGTCTCCAGATTCTCGTTAGTGCGGACATACCCTCCATCGTCGCGCTGGAGGTTCGAGGGCAGGAACTCAGCGTTAGGTTCAAGACCGATGTACGCAAATACCCCGGCACACGCACGTTCTTCTACCTTGCCGTCTGTATGTTTGATGCGGGCTTTTTCAACCATCTGAGAGCCGAGGATCGCGTCTACAGTCGCGTTCCACGTCACAGAAATTTTATCGTTCCCTTTGATTTGATCCGCGAAATGCTGAGCGCCACGAAACTGATTGCGGCGATGTACGAGATGGACGCGTCGGCAATAACGCGCAAGCACGAGCGCTTCCTGCAGCGCTGAATCGCCGCCGCCTACTACGATGACCTCTTCGTTCTGATACATCGGCCCGTCGCAGTCTGCGCACTGAGATACGCCGCGACCCTCGTAATCCGCTTCTCCCGGGACTCCGAGTTTCTTCAGCCGGGCACCCGAAGCGACCACGACGTGGCGCGTGCGATGCACGCCCGAATCCGTGACGACTTCGTAGATGCCATCGGTTTGACGTAATGCAGTAACGGGTTCCTGAATGCTCGTAACCCCCGCCTCGGCATTAGCCTGCATCATTTCGGCCGCGAGCTCTGCCCCAGATGCGGGTCTACCCTCGATCGGGGGTTCAAGCTCATTCACGTTGATGACGAGACCGCCAAAAAGCTGCCCTTCGATCGTCGCGATTTTGAGCGTCGATACTGCAAGCTCACGCGCTGCGGTAAGGCCGCTGACGCCTTCTCCGATCACGATTACGTCATACGGTGTCTGAGACATGTGCCGCTCCTTTCATCGTCTGTATCCTTGAGCCGGCCGCCTGTGCGGCGTGGTCGTGGTTTTCGGGATCGATTTCGCCGGCGCTGGTGGAGCCGTTGCAGCACCCAGCAACGGCACGAAATCCTTGCGCATCTTGCGTGCATCACCGATCCGCTGGGTAATGCCAAGCCGGTCCAGGAACTCCAGTATCTCGATGGCGAGGCTGCGTCCCACGCCGCTCGCGTCACGGTACTGCGCCGCAGTGAACTGGCCGCCCGCCTGTGCCTGCGCGGTTGCCTGCGCTACCGCGGCAAGCGTCGCCACCGTCGGTCGCGTATAGAAGCGCTCGGCGGTCACCTTCAATACTTCTCCTGTCTTTGCCTTGCGGTGCAGGAAATCCTTGAGAACCGCTTCCTTTAGCTTGAGCTGTAACGCAAGCTCACGTACGGGCGGCGCGTTGAAGGCAGCCGCTTCGAGCGCGGGCCGAACCATTTGCCACATGCGGTCGTCGGCTGCGTTAGCCGTCGCGTTGTGACCTGCGAGGCGTGCGGTGGAACCGCTCGCTTCCACTTTCCGATCATCGACAAGACTGCGGACCAGCGACGCAAAAGCATCAGCCGTCAGATTCGGTGCGATGGTCCGACGCAGCGTTTCGGTTTCCTGACCCATTGCCTGGGGCTGCGTGCGATGAAAATCGGCGAGCTCTTCGAGCAGCGTTTTGCGCGCCGCCTCGTAGCGCGATCGAGTGATACCCACACGCGCGTCTTTGCCGAGTTGCACGAGATCCGCCGACGCATACAGACGCGCCGCACGCTCGGGAATCAGGTTGTAAATCATTTCGAAGCGGGAAAGCTCAATGGGGCGCTCTCCCGATTTCAACAGCATGGACAAGGCTTGGTCGGGCGCGTCCTCCTCGAGCGCTCCCAGCTCGCTCTGGCGCGCGGCCGTGCTCCGGCGCGTGGCAGGCGCAAACGGATCGAGCACGAACCCGCCTCCGACAGTGCGCGTGGCGGATTGATCTCTGATTATGAAGCGGTCGCCGCGCAACGCACCGATGGGCTCGTCGAGGACGAGCTGCACCACCGCACTTTCCCCGGGCGCCAAAGCTCTTCCGCCGCGTGTGGCTACACGACCGGTCACATCGCTTGTCGCAAGGTGCAGGTGTACCGGAGTCCAATGCTCGAAGGCATGCGTTTCAGCTGCAAGCACTTTCACCCGCGCATCGATGCGTTGTGTCGGATGGTGCAGGGCTGAGGAAAGTACCCAATCGCCGCGCCGCACTGAGCCGAGCTCCGCACCGGTCAGATTCAGCGCGCAACGCTCGCCGGCGGTCGCGTGATCGGCAGCTTTACTCTGTATCTGGATCGCGCGCACGCGAACTTCGAGGCCGGCAGGGGAAACGACGAGCCTGTCGCCGATGTTTACCGCGCCGCCGAAAACCGTGCCGGTCACGACAGTGCCGCTTCCCGCAATAGTAAACGCCCGGTCGATCGCGTAGCGAAAATGATGACCCTGTGAGTCGCGCGCCGATTGACGCGTTGCTTCAGCGACGAGCAGTTCTCGCAGATCCTCCATTCCAAAACCGGTGATTGCCGATACAGCTTTGATCGGGGCCTCTGCAAACTGGGTCGTTTGAAGCAGTACCGCAACCTGCTGCTGCACTTCGCGCACGCGCGATTCATCGACACGGTCGGTTTTAGTAATGGCCACCGCGGCGCGTTTTACGTGCAGGAGATCGAGAATATGCAGGTGCTCGATCGTTTGCGGCATGACCCCGTCGTCCGCGGCGACGACCAGCAGCGCGAAGTCCACCCCGCATACCCCCGCAAGCATGTTGCGTATGAAGCGTTCGTGTCCCGGCACGTCGACGAATCCGATGAGCTTGCCACCGGTGACAGGAAGATAGGCGAAACCAAGATCGATCGAAATGCCGCGCGCTTTTTCTTCGGGCAGTCGATCCGTGTCGACCCCGGTCAGTGTTTTCACGAGCAACGTCTTGCCGTGATCGATGTGGCCTGCGGTTGCAACGATCATTGGTCATCAATTCCTGAACACATCGTTCGGACCGCACCCGATCGTTTCAATAAAAAGGAGCGCTCGTTCCATGTGGCCGGTCAGATGCATTAAAGTTTGAGCTGTGCCAGCTGTACGACGAACGCAGCTTCGTCGTCGAGGCAGCGCAGGTCCATCACGAACGCCCCATCCTTGATGCGGCCGATGACAGGGCAGGGGAGCGCGCGAAAAGCGCCGGCGATGCGCTGCGCCTGCGAGCCTTTCGCTTTGCCAGGATGTTCTACGGCAATGCCGGCGCTGGGCAAAGAATCGACGGGGAGTGAACCGCTGCCGATCTGGCTCGCGCACGCAATAACTTGCACGCCCAACGCGGGCCCGATTGCAGAGGCGATACGACCCATCACGCGTGCAGCCTGTTCTTCGATGTCTCTGAGCGGACGGGTGAGCGCGCGCAAGGTCGGCAATTCCTCTTTCAAACGCGCCGGATTCGAGTAGAGCTGCAATACGGCTTCGAGCGCGGCGAGGGTCATCTTGTCCACGCGCAAAGCGCGCTTCATCGGGTTTTTCTTGACGCGCTGTATGAGCTCCTGCCGCCCGACTATGAGCCCAGCCTGCGGTCCGCCGAGAAGTTTGTCGCCGCTGAAGGTGACGATATCGGCGCCGTGCGCAAGCGTTTCGCGCGGTGTCGGCTCGTGCGGGAGTCCGTATTCCTGCAGATCGACCAGCATGCCGCTGCCGAGGTCGACGATGAAGGGCACCCCACGCTCACGCGCGAGCTTCGCCAGATCCGGTTCAGCAACCGCCGCTGTAAACCCCTGTATCGAGTAGTTGCTCGCGTGCACTTTCATGATCGCCCCGGTTCGCGGACCAAGAGCTTCTGCGTAATCCTTCAGGTGAGTGCGGTTCGTCGTGCCCACTTCGCGCAGCTTGCACCCCGCGCGCGACATGATGTCGGGTATGCGGAATGCGCCGCCGATCTCGATCAGTTCTCCGCGCGAGACCAGCACGTCCTTCTTCAGTCCGAGCGTATTCAGCACAAGGTAAACAGCGGCCGCATTGTTGTTGACGACCGCAGCAGCTTCGGCGCCCGTCAGCTTGATGAGCCAGCGCTCGATGTGACTGTCACGCTCCCCGCGGGTGCCTCCGTCGAGGTCGAATTCCAGGTTCACGGGTCGCGTCATCGCCTGCATTACGGCATCGGCGGCGATCTGCGGCATCACCGCCCGGCCGAGATTGGTATGCAGAACGGTACCCGTAAGATTGAAGACCGGCTTCAGCGACCGCGCGGTCTCGCGAGCCAGAGTCGTAGCGCAACGACTAACGAAGAGCGCTTCATCGAAGCACGACGCGCGGTCTTGGTCGAATTTCGCGCGCTCCTGGTCCAGCAGAGCGCGTATCATTTCTACGACGAGCGGACGCCCGAAGCGCGAGACGAGGTCCGCTACATCGCTCTGATTGAGCAGCTTGTCAACGGATGGCAGCGCGCGCCGCGCGGCAGGTGCTGGATTCAACATGGTGGCCGGCGCGAGCTGAACGGCATGTGTGCAGCGCAGCGGGCGGATCTGCACGATAACGGCATGACGGGTGGGACGATCGTGTGGAGCCCGCTAGTTTAGCGCAAGCTATCGGCGCGATCTAATCAGGATCGACACGCCGCGAATGAACGAAAAAGCCGCGCTCGAGGCGCGGCTGGTCCGGCGGTTTCCCGACTCTTATTCGAACAACCGCTCAGGCAGCGGTAGTCCCGCGAGCTCTTCCGCACTCAGGCGGCGGGAGGGCTCGATGCCGTAGCGTTCGAGCACAGCCGTCAGTTGGCGCGCGTGCTGCGCCGAATGCCACGTCGAGCGCTCCAGGAGCGTATGCATGGGCTGTGGTCCATAAAACGTCGGCACTTTTTGTGTGCAGGACTTGTCAGCGAGTCCGCTCCACCACTGCTCGAGCCGCTGGGTCACTTCACCGCCGTAGCCGGCGATTTCCTTCCCCGTCGTGTAAGTGCCGTCAGCTGGAGGCACGTTGGCGTGCTGAACTGCGTAGTTCACGCCTTTCGTCGCGGTTTCCAGAAATGCTTCCCCAATCCGGAACACATGATGGCAGAGCAGCCGAATGGCACGGTCACGATTGGGAATCACCCGATCGTTGATAGTGTCGTCGGGAATCTGGCGTATGAGACTTTGCGCGGCCCCCAACACGTTTGTCCACTTGCGGATCAGCTGATCAGGCGGCAGCGGTTTATGTCCGGTGCCTTGCAGACCTACGAACTCCGCTACGTCTTCGAGGTTCTGCCCGAAGACGTATTGCTCGCCTTTGGATACGACGGGGACGTTACGCACACCAAGCTTGAGCAGCCGTTCGCGTCCGCCGGCATCGTTCAGCACATCGACCGGTTCGAAGTCGATACCTTTACGCGAAAGAAACTCTTTCGCCCTTAGACAGCTGCTTCATCCAGGCTGCGTGAAGAGTATGAATTTCTCAGCGACGGTGTTCATCTGTGGGATCTCGGCTCGAGTGGGAATGCAAGGCTACTCCGAGGTTGCTTCGAGCGTCAAGGCGACATCAAAGCGCCTCGCGCATCCAGGGGATAGCAATGCACGGTGTTATAATGGCGCGCTTCCTTTTATTCCTTGCTGATGCTCTTCTGATGAAGCTTATTGGAACGCCGACCAGTCCGTACACTCGTAAAGCGCGTGTAGTACTGGCTGAAAAGCGCATCGAGTACGACTTCGTCATCGACGCGCCTTACGATCCCGCAAGTCGGGTGGCTGCGCACAACCCTCTGGGCAAGGTTCCCGTTCTGGTGCTCGATGACAACACGACGATTTTCGATTCACGTGTCATTGCCGAATACCTCGACAACGCGAGTCCCGTAGCTAAGCTGATACCCGAAGATACGCGCCACCGCATTCAAACTCGGCGCTGGGAAGCACTTGCGGACGGCTGTACGGATGCCGTTGTTGCGGTCGTGATGGAAAAGCGCCGCCCTGAGCAGTACCAATACGGCGAGTGGATTGCACGACAGCAAGGTAAGGTCGACCGCGCTTTGCACGCGATGGCAGAGGATCTCGGGCAGCGCAACTGGTGTTGCGGCGATTTTTTCAACCTGTCCGATATTGCGGTGGGTTGTTGCCTGGGCTTTCTGGATCTCAGGCTACAGGATCTGAACTGGCGCAAGACTTATCCGAATCTCGCGAAGCTGAGCGAGAAGCTGGGGCAACGCGCGTCATTCAGGGATACGGTCCCGCCGGCAACCTAGCAATCAGATCGTGTGAAGCGTGGCGTGCTACTGCTGCGGCGACGTTCCTGAGGGACAACCGCCGCTCTGGGGGGCCTGTGACGCGTCTTTGTGCGCGGCTTGTATGATGCCCCCGCCCAGGCACACACGGCTTTCGTAGACAACGACCGACTGTCCGGGTGTGACGGCCCACTGTGCTTCAGCGAAGTCGATCGTGCAGCCTTCATCCGTGACGTTTACGATCGTGCAAGGTGCGTCTCTTTGCCGGTACCGCGTTTTCGCGCCATACACCCACTGGCAGGGTGCCGGCGCGCCGCTGATCCAGTTGAGCTTGATGGCAGACAGGCGATGCGAAAACAGGGAGCGGCTCTCCCGGCCCTGCACGACTACAAGCCGATTTCGATGCAAGTCTTTATCCACGACATACCAGGCGTCGCCGTCACCTTTGCGCTGCCCACCGATGCCGAGCCCCTGGCGTTGGCCCAGTGTGTAGAACATGAGACCCATATGCTGTCCCACGAGACTGCCGTCTACGCTGTAGATGTCGCCCGGATTTGCAGGCAGGTAGCGGTTCAGAAACTCGCGGAAAGGACGCTCGCCGATGAAGCAGATACCGGTCGAGTCCCGTTTGTCGTGGTTCGCCAAACCTTCGCGGCGGGCGATCTCGCGGACTTCGGTCTTCTGCAGTCCACCCAATGGAAAAACGGTCTTCGCGAGCTGTTGCTGATCCAGGCGATACAGGAAGTAACTCTGATCCTTGGTGCCATCCTCCGCTTTCAGCAGCTGGTGCAATCCATCGACTTCCCGAACCTGCGCGTAGTGTCCGGTCGCGATCGCGTCTGCGCCAAGGGCCAGGGCATGATCGAGAAAGGCGCGGAATTTGATCTCGGCGTTGCATAACACGTCTGGGTTGGGCGTTCGCCCGGCGCGATATTCAGAAAGAAATTCGCCGAAGACGCGCTCCTTGTATTCAGCGGCGAAATTGACCGCTTCGACTTCGATACCGATGCGGTCGGCGACGGCGACCGCATCGATCAGGTCCTCGCGTGAGCTGCAATATTCGTCGGTGTCATCATCCTCCCAGTTCTTCATGAAAAGACCCATGACTTCGTGGCCCTGCTGCTTCAACAGCAGGGCCGCCACGGACGAGTCGACGCCTCCGGACATGCCGACGACGATGTGTTTACTTGTGCTCATGAAGGGTGCAGGAAAGGCGGCTGAATGATGCGGCGCGCGGGCCGCGGCGCCGAAGCCGTCATTCTACGCGGCTGAGCGACCGAAATAAAAAAGGCAGGGCTGAACCCTGCCTTCAGGCCTGAAAAGCAGGATTACTTCTTGTCTTCTTTTTTGTCGTCTTTCTTGTCGGCGGCCTTCTTATCGGCCTTTTTGTCTGATTTCTTTGGCGTACTGTCTTCTGTCTTGTCGGCTGCGAATGCGACCGGGGTCAACGAAGCGAAAGTGAAAACAGCAGCCACGAGTGCGGACAGGAGCTTGGTCATGATTTTCCTTTTTTTGAGTTGATGATGAGAGCGACCGGTGAATTGGTCAGCGCCAATAACGACCGACGGCGGCAGCGGTTGACATCATCACGCGCGAGCTACAACGCCGGCTGCGAACGGCCGGACAGACTGGGTTCCAAATAAAAGGCGGGCCGTCGTGGCCCGCCTTTTCGTCGCCGCGTAACGACTATTTCTTGTCAGTCGAAGGCGCCACGTCGGCGGCCTTGCTGCTCTTCTTGGTGGACTTCTTGGCTTTCTTTTGTTTCTTGGCGGTCTTGGGCGCGTCGGTCGACGTTGCGCTGGAGGTATCGGCTGCCGGGGCAGCAGTGGCGGTGAACGTGACCGCGGCGAACAGCGCGGCGATGACGGCGGAAAGCACTTGTTTCATGGTTTCTTCCTTTTAAGTGGGTGCGGGATTGCCCGCCCTATAACGTGGCGTGCGCGAAATGGTTGACGCTTTAGTGCGACGTTCTGAATCCCGCCGCTATACGGGACTTCGATAGCGAGCTCACGCCAGTGGCCTGGGTCTATCCCTTCCAGGGTCCAGTCACCCACGGCGTAGCGAATGAGGCGCAATGTGGGTAGCCCGACCGCCGCCGTCATACGCCTGATCTGGCGATTTTTTCCTTCCCGCAAGGTGACTTCTATCCAGCTCGTCGGGATGAAGCGCCGTACGCGCACGGGCGGCGTGCGCAGCCAAAGCCACGTGGGCTCGTCGATCGCGCGAGCTTTTGCTTCGCGTGACATGAAGTCGCCTAGCGCAATTCCGGATCTCAGCTGATCGAGTGCCGCCTCGGTTGCAACGCCTTCAACCTGCACCAGATATGTTTTTGGCATCTTGTTCGCAGGGTCCGATATGCGGTGCTGCAGTGGCCCATCCGAGGTCAGCACTACGAGGCCTTCGCTGTCGGCGTCCAGTCTGCCCGCTGGGTAAATATCGGGCTGCGACAAAAAATCTTTCAGCGTCTTACGACCTGCCTGCGCGCTGAACTGGCACAGGACGCCGTAAGGTTTGTTGAAGAGAACGATGGGCGGCATCCGCCTAGAGTACAAAAAAAGTCCTCGCACGCGCGAGGGCCGGCATCGAGTTCACTACTATATTTGCGACGTAGCGCCCGCCGGCTGCCGGAGATTACGGGTGAGCCGCTCGTATCCGGGTAACGTCAGGAATTCCACGTACGTATCGCTCGTCGTGAGTTCGTCGAACAGGCGCGCGGCCTCTTCGTATTGTCCGCTCTTCCACGCCGCTTCCCCAAGAAGTGTTCTCACTTTACCGAGCTCTTCCGGCAAGAGCCGTCTGAACAGGTCCTGAGTGACCTTGCGCCCGTCCTCCAGCACGCCCTTGGGGCTACGAATCCACTGCCAGATCTGCGAGCGAGAGATTTCGGCCGTGGCGGCGTCTTCCATCAAGTGGTAGACCGGAACACAGCCGTTGCCCGCAAGCCAGGCGCCGATGTACTGGATTCCCACGCTGATGTTGTTACGCAGTCCGGCCTCGGTGATCGGTTTTTCGGGTTGGAAATCGAGCAGCTCTCGGGCGCTGACCTGCACGTCATCCCGCTGTTTATGAATCTGATTGGGTGTGGGCATGTGCTTATCGAAAATAGCGCGGGCGACATCGACGAGACCCGGATGGGCCACCCACGTGCCATCGCAGCCGTCGGTTGCCTCACGCAGTTTGTCTGCCCGTACTTTTTCAAGGGCCGCTGCGTTGGCTGCTGGATCGCTTTTGATCGGGATCTGCGCTGCCATGCCTCCCATCGCATGGGCGCCTCGACGATGGCAAGTTTTCACCAGCAGCAGCGCGTAAGCGCGCATGAACGGTGCCGTCATCGTAACCGCGCCGCGGTCGGCAAGACAGAAATCCCTGTTGGAGCGAAATTTCTTGATGCAGCTGAATATGTAGTCCCAGCGGCCAATGTTCAGACCCGCGGAGTGCTCGCGCAGCTCGTAGAGGATTTCGTCCATTTCGAAGGCTGCCAGCACCGTCTCGATGAGCGCGGTGGCTTTGATAGTGCCAACGGGAATCGTGAGCTCGCGTTGCGCCGCGACGAAAATATCGTTCCAGAGCCGTGCCTCGAGGTGGCACTCCATCTTCGGCAGATAGAAATACGGGCCGCATCCGGTCGCCAGCAGACGCTTCGCGTTATGAAAGAAATACAGCGCAAAATCAAAAATTGCGCCGGAGACGTGTTCGCCATCAATCAGAACGTGCTCTTCGAGCAGATGCCATCCGCGGGGTCGCACGAGCAATGTCGCTTTGCGCTCATTGAGGCGATACGACTTCCCTTCGGGGCTCACGAATTCGATGGTTCCGTGTACTGCGTCTCGAAGATTGATCTGGCCTTCGATCATGTTCTGCCACGTCGGCGTATTCGAGTCCTCGAAGTCGGCCATGAACACATTTGCCCCTGAGTTCAGCGCGTTGATCACCATTTTGCGCTCAGTGGGTCCGGTGATCTCGACGCGGCGGTCCTGGAGATCCTGAGGGACGGGCGCAATTTTCCAGTCGGTATCACGGGTGGACTTCGTCTCGGGGAGGAAGTCGGGCAGCGTGCCTGCGTTGAATTCCGATTGGCGTTGCGCGCGGCTCGCCAGCAGCTGTCGCCTGCGAGGCTCGAACTGCCGAGCAAGCTTTGCAACGAATTCGAGGGCCGGGCCAGTCAGGATTTCGGCGTAGGGCGGCGGCATATCGCCGAAGAGCTGGAAAGTGTTACGGGGGAGCGCGTTCGTATTCATGGCTGCGGCATCCTCAAAAGGGGATGAGAGACCGCCAGCTCGCGTAAGCTGGAAGTATTTCGATGTTGCGCTGCATTATAGAATTACGTGCCGCACTGCGGCAAGGCGCTGTTTCCTCCCACTCCGCAAGGATCCGGTGTAAACCGCGCGGGGCGGTGTCCCTGCCACGTTCAGTAGCCAGCCCAAGGGTCAGGTGCACGGCCGTCGCGCCAATGCGGCGCAAAACGGTATAATTTTCGTTTTTCGCGGTTGCAGTTGCTTCCAGCGCCCGCGCGCCAGTCCTGTTAGCTGTGTACAGCGGTGTGGGCCGCTCCTCACAGAGGGCTCAACAGCGACCCTCCCTAAGCAACACATCGCCTTGATCGCCAAATTGAATGGAGAATCTGAATCATGAGTGAACGACTCGACCTGCTGAAGATCGCGCAGGAAGAACAGAGCGGTGATCTGTTTAAGCTGCTGGATAGTATTTACAAGCGGTCCAAAGTCCAGCCGCGGGGCATTTCGGATGCGGTGATTTGGGAAGGCGGAAACCAGAGCGGCAACGTGAAGCCCGTGGCCCATGCATTCACCGACATGTTTGCGCTCAACGGCACACTGATGGCGCTCGACGTGCTCGGCCTGCCGTTTCTGGGAGTGCCGATGATGGCGCAGTTCCGTCACGACACCAAGCTCGCATCGCTCGAGTGGTTCGGCAAGCTCGAGTACACGGCGATCAAGTGGTCTACCGCCGGCGATTTCATGGTCAAGGACAACGGCAAGGAAGTGGTGGTGTACGGCAAGTCGGCCAATGCGCCGTTACGCACTGCGGCCGGCGTGTATTGCAACGTGCGGCCGTACGGCACGATTACGAGCGTGCGGTTCATGCCGGGTTTGCCTTACTCGCAGGACAGCAAGAAATTCCGGGTCGATCGCGACAGCGGGAACATCCATTCGGAGATGAACACTCCCGGCGTCAGGATGGCGTACGCGGTGCGCCTGTTCCTAAAGATGGTGCACGAAACCGGACAGATCGGTCGCGTCGCCACCAAGCCGACCCAGGCACAGGAAGACGCAGTAAACGCAGGGATCGTGCGGTGGTTGCTCCAGGGAACGAAATTTGAGCTGAAGCGCCGCTATTCCGTCGATGCCTACGCAGAGCATAAGGCGAACGTCGACGCGATCGTCGCTCTCCTGCCCAAGGACTTCAAGGCCGGCATGGAGAACTGGGGCGGTGAGATCAACGAACACATTTCGGATACCAACTTCGGGCTGTTACTGCACGACATGATCCGGCAGCGCAAGGCGATTGTCTATGCGACCGACCTGGACGGTGACCGCTTGACGGACCTGATGGCGGATGCACCGGAGGTGTTGCGCAACTGGGGACAAATGGTCCTCGATCATGTGAAGCCCGGGACGGACATGCAGAAAGTCTGGAGCGACATGGGATTCACCATGAAGAGCGGGCGCGACATGACGAGCGTAATGTACCGCATGCAGGGCGAGCCGATCTACGAACAGACATTGGGTTCTGCCGACGCGATGCTGCTGCGCCTGCTCGCCGGCGACGAGACGGTCGGCGGGGAAAAGCAGCCGTACGATCCCAGGATTCACTTCGTCCTTATCAACGAAGCGTACAAGGCTGCGAACCCGAACAACGCGGAACTTGCGCGCTGGCTCGATGCGCAGCTCGAAACCTTCGATAAAGTCTACAGCGGCAAGCGGCCCCGTTATCTCGACGGTTATAACAAGCTAAAGCAAGCCATCAAGCCGTGGGGTACGAAGTAAGCGTGCGTTAGCGCTGCGCAGGGCGCAACCGGGCCGTGCAAGACGGCGCGCGCCCGCGTTGCATTTCCAAGGCGTGACAGGAACCGCGAGCGGCCCCTGTTCCTCCTCCCCCAAAGCAAAGCCCACTCGACCAGAGGTCAGTGGGCTTTTTGATTCGTGTCCTGGGCCGGTGGGGCTCCGGCGTTCCGATCAGACGGCTTGTATGTTGGAGGCTTGCTTGCCCTTCGGGCCCTGCGTTACTTCGAAGGACACTTTCTGGCCTTCCTTGAGCGTCTTGAAGCCGCCCATCTGGATGGCGGAGAAATGCGCAAACAGATCTTCGCTGCCATCGTCCGGCGTGATAAAGCCATAGCCTTTTGCGTCATTGAACCATTTCACGGTACCAGTTGCCATACACCTTCCCTCAGCTGCAAAAAAACGGGTCCCCGCCCGTATCTGTTTGGATTTCAAGCAACGCTTGCGGTCGTAGCCGCCTTGCGTAAAACTTGAAGCCAAACACCCGATTGCTTTCTAGGCTATTTAATTCTGGAAGTCAAGTATACTCAGCTGAACAAGGTCGGGAATGTACTTGATATTTCCCGGATTCCGTCCAAAATACTGAATGAAGTGCAGCAGCTAACGTTTTAATCGGCATGGCAACAAGGCGCAGCGAAGACACGGTCCTGGAGGCCAAGAAAAGCCGGACCAAACCGCCGCCCATGTTCAAGGTGCTGCTGCTGAACGACGACTACACGCCGATGGATTTCGTCGTGCTAGTGTTGCAGAAGTTTTTCTCGTTAACGCGAGAGCGTGCTACACAGGTCATGTTGAAGGTGCACCGCGAAGGAATGGGAATCTGCGGTATCTATCCAAAAGACGTTGCTGCAACCAAAGTCGAACAGGTACGGTCTTACGCAAAACAGCATCAGCATCCGTTACAGTGTGTAATGGAAGAAAATTGAAGGCGAACCAACTCAGATGATTGCTCAGGAACTCGAAGTCAGCTTGCACATGGCGTTCATGGAAGCCCGCCAGAAGCGCCACGAATTCATTACCGTGGAGCACCTGCTGCTGGCGTTGCTCGACAACCCTTCAGCCTCAGAAGTACTTCGCGCGTGCGCCGCGGATATCGACGATTTGCGCAAGCTGCTCTCGGACTTTGTGACCGAGCACACGCCGATCCTCGCGGGCGACGATGTCGATACGCAGCCGACGCTCGGATTCCAGCGTGTGATTCAGCGCGCGATTCTGCACGTCCAGTCTTCCGGCAAGAAGGAAGTCACGGGCGCGAACGTGCTCGTTGCGATCTTCGGCGAGAAAGACTCGCACGCGGTGTACTTTCTGCATCAGAAAGGTGTCACCCGGCTCGATGTCGTCAACTACATTTCGCACGGCATCAGCAAGGTGCCGCAGGCGCAGCAGACGAAGACTGAAAGCGAATCGGAAACGGAGCACGAAGCGCAGCCCGGTGGGGCGCTCGAGAATTACACATTGAATCTGAACGCGCTTGCTCTTTCCGGCAAGATCGATCCCCTGATCGGCCGCGACAAGGAGCTCGAGCGGGTGGTGCAGACGCTTTGCCGCCGCCGCAAGAACAATCCGCTGCTCGTCGGTGAGGCCGGCGTCGGAAAGACAGCCATCGCCGAAGGGCTTGCCCGCCGCATCGTCGAAGGTGACGTTCCCGACATCCTGAAGAAGAGCAACGTCTATTCGCTGGATATGGGCGCCCTTCTGGCGGGCACGAAGTATCGCGGGGATTTCGAACAGCGCTTGAAATCCGTGCTCAAGCAGCTCGTGGACAATCCGCACGCGATCCTGTTCATCGACGAAATTCACACGCTCATCGGTGCCGGTGCCGCCTCGGGCGGGACGCTGGATGCCTCTAACCTGCTCAAGCCGGCGTTGTCTACCGGGCAGCTGAAGTGCATCGGTGCGACGACGTATCAGGAATATCGCGGAGTCTTCGAAAAAGACCACGCGCTCTCCCGCCGCTTCCAGAAAGTCGACGTGCTCGAGCCGACCATAGCGGAGACCGTGCTGATCCTGAAGGGCCTCAAGTCGCGCTTCGAATCGCATCACGGTGTGAAATACCAGCCGTCAGCACTTTCGGCGGCGGCTGAGCTGTCGGCGCGCTTCATCAATGACCGTCATCTGCCCGACAAGGCAATCGACGTGATCGACGAAGCAGGCGCAGCGCAGAAAATCCTGCCAAAGTCGAAGCAGAAGCGCGTGATCGGGAAGCACGAAATCGAAGAAATCATCGCGAAGATCACCCGCATCCCGGCGCAAACGGTCTCGACCGACGATCGAAATGCCCTGAAGACGCTCGACCGCGATCTCAAGGCCGTGGTGTTCGGGCAGGACAAAGCGATCGACGCGCTGTCCGCTGCGATCAAGATGGCGCGGAGCGGGCTCGGCAATCCGCAGAAGCCGATCGGCTCTTTCCTGTTCAGCGGACCGACCGGCGTCGGCAAGACCGAAGTCGCGCGGCAGCTCGCGTATACAATGGGCGTGGAGCTGATTCGTTTCGACATGTCCGAGTACATGGAGCGGCACGCCGTATCCCGGATGATTGGTGCACCGCCAGGATACGTCGGGTTCGACCAGGGTGGTTTGCTGACGGAAGCGATCACGAAGCATCCGTACTCCGTGCTCCTGCTGGATGAGATCGAAAAGGCGCACCCGGATATCTTCAATATCCTGCTGCAGGTCATGGACCATGGCACGCTCACGGACAACAACGGCCGCAAGGCCGATTTCCGCAACGTCGCGATCATCATGACGACCAATGCGGGTGCCGCCGAGCTTTCGAAGACATCCATGGGGTTCACCGTGACCAAGCAGTCCGGCGACGAGATGGGCGAGATCAAGCGCCTGTTTACTCCGGAGTTCCGCAATCGTCTGGATGCGATCATCTCGTTCCAGGCGCTCGACACGGACATCATCCTGCGCGTGGTCGACAAGTTCCTGATGCAGCTCGAAGACCAGCTGCACGAGAAGAAGGTCGAGATCGCCTTTACGCCGGCACTCAAGGAGCACCTCGCGAAGACGGGCTTTGATCCACTGATGGGCGCGCGTCCGATGGCGCGCTTGATCCAGGACACGATTCGCAGAGCGCTTGCAGACGAGCTTCTGTTCGGCCGTCTGGCAAACGGCGGCAAGGTGACGGTGGACGTCGATGAAGGCGACAAGGTACACCTCGTCTTCTCGGATTCTGAGGAGCCCGCAGGCGTAGCCTGACGTTAAACAGCAGCATAAGGAAAGCCCCGGTTGGTCTGAAAGACAACCGGGGCTTTTCGTTATAATGGCCCCGCTGCATCACGGGGGAACCCTCCCATGAAGTTCTCGTTTGCAAGAGCCCTCGGCCTTTCCGCACTTTTCTCGCTTGCTCCCGCGCTTCCATCGCTCGCCCAGGATTCAAACGCCGGTCGCAATCTCGCCGCAAACTGCTTTACGTGCCATGGCACGAACGGCAACAGTGCCGGAGGCGTGCCGCCGAGTCTCGCCGGACGAGATCGCAGCGAGCTCTTCCAGACGATGAAGGATTTCCAGTCGGGGAAACGTCCTGCAACCATCATGCATCAGCACGCGAAGGGTTACACCGATCAGCAACTTCAGCTGATCGCAGCGTACTTCGCCGCACAGAAACCGGCTCCCGCTCGGCTGCCAGCCAAAGCGAGCTACTGAGGAGCGCCACACGATGATCACGCGACGCGAATTCCTGAAATGGGTGTCGGCGAGCGCGGGTGCGACGGCGCTCGGCGCATGCGAATCGAGCGGACCTACTGCGTCTGCACTGGAAGAACCTGCACGCGGGTCGGCCCGCGTGGTCGTGATCGGTGGCGGCTACGGAGGCGCCACCGCGGCGAAGTACGTGAGGATGTGGGCGCCTGATATCGATGTCGTGCTCGTCGAGCGCAGCCCGAGCTTCATTTCGTGCCCCATCAGCAATCTCGTGCTGGCCGGCAATGCGACGATGGCCGAAATCACCATGGGCTATGACGCCCTGCGTGCTCGTGGGGTGAGACTCGCGCGCGAAGATGCCGTGGCAATCGACCCGCAGCAACGCCGGGTGCGGCTCGCAGGCGGTGGCACGCTCGGATACGACCGCCTCATCGTTGCACCCGGCGTGGACTACATGTACGACCAAATCCCCGGACTCAGAACTGCTGAGGCGCAGCAGCGCATCCTGCACGCATGGAAAGCCGGCGACCAGACGGTCGCTTTGCGCAAGCAGCTCGAAGCGATCCCCGACGGTGGCGTGTACGTGCTCCATATACCGGTCGCCCCGTATCGCTGTCCTCCCGGCCCTTATGAGCGCGTGTGCCAGGTGGCAGACTACTTCAAACGCGAGAAACCCCGCTCGAAGATCGTGGTGCTCGACGCCAATCCCGATCTCGTCTCCAAGAAGGGCCTTTTTATCGCGGCATGGGACGGGTTGTACAAAGGAATGATCGACTATCGCCCGAACAGCGAGCTGGTCGACGTCGACGTGCGGACGATGACGGTGAAACTTCAGTTCGACGACGTGAAAGGCGATGTGATCAACATCGTGCCGCCGCACCG
>JAQGNH010000211.1 GCA_028291945.1 Betaproteobacteria bacterium | reverse complement strand
TCATCGAAATTGCGTTTCTCCAGGAGCGCAAGGATCATCTTCTGGTCGGCGTCGACAACCGCGAGCATCGGACGGGCAGCGGGCCGGGCTTCGGCATTTTCGGCGGCTTGGGTGGTCTGCTCAGTCTCCTCTGGCAGCGGCGATGGCTCGCCCTGCGAAGCGAGCGCTTCGCGTTCCTTTGTGGGTGGGTGCGACGACAGGAAGGTGGGGAACGTGCGACCTTTCGGCCCGTTCTCTTCCATTCTCTTCAAGATGGCGGAGAAATAGCGCGCGTCCATACCGGTGCGTTTCAGCAGATCGACGGCGTACCGGTCAGCCTCGCGCTCGTTGTCGCGCGAGTACTTGCTCTGCAGCAACACTGCCGGTGCCGCGGCGGCAAGCGAAGTTGTCGAAGCAATGTCGCCAGTCACCCCGGCAATAACCAGCGCCGTCATGGAGCTCTCGAGCAGTCTCCGCATGGTGTGACGGTATCGCACGTGACCGAGCTCGTGCGCGAGCACGCCCAGGATCTCACGATCGTTCTTCGCAAGCTTCACGAGCTCGTCCGTCATGACGATGATGCCCGACGGAAGCGCAAAGGCATTCGGCCCGATCACCGGACTCGATCGGAATTCGATGCGGTATTCGGTGCTTTCGCCTCCGGCACGAGCCATGTCGGCAAACTTCTCACGCAGTGCGGCCTGCCTTTTCGGTGAGAGCTGCGACGGACGCATGAAATACCGGTCCATACTGTTGACCGTCTCCTGGCCGAGAGTTTCTTCGGCCGAAACCGGTATGTACCCAGCGGTGCGCTCGACGATGACCGGCACACCGCGGTCGATCAGGAGCCATAGAACCAAAGCGACGAATATTATTGTGACAACTGCGTAGGCCGGACGCGCTTCCAGCTCGTGCAGCGCGCTTGCCAGAATGTGCTCGCGCGTAAGGCGGTCGGCGAATTTATTGTCTTCAACGACGCACGCGCCGCCGTCAGGCAGATAAAGCCAGCGCGGAGTCTTCGCAATCCGCGGTGAAACCCGTATTGCATGGGCATCGAACTCGGCATTCAGACTCTCGCCGGCAACCTTTAGCCTGCCACTTTCGAGACAGAGGGTGACCGGATGTCGCATCGCACGCTTGCCGTCGAAATACTGTGCTTGCGCCACGCTCATATTCCGAGATCCAGATTGAATAGGTCGCCGAGTTCCTGGCCGGTAGCGCCGACTGGAGGCAGCGCGAGGCTCGCGGTGTGTGTGATTTCGTCATCGATCGTGATCGAGAAGTTTTCGAGCCGGTAACGCAACGTTCTGATCACCGCCCACGGAATCAACAGGCCCGCCGAGCATGCCACCGCAAGAATGTTGCCGAAGTACAGGCGCACCAGCTTCTTCGCGGAGAGGGAGCTCTCGAATTCAAAGCCCGGACCCGATGTGTTGGTCCACAACAGGTTCGTGGTGCGCGCCTGCACGTACGCATAAGCGACTGCGTAACCTGCATACATGACTACCACCGGAACGAGCCACACCACCCAATGGAGCGAGTCGAACGCCGTGAGCGCGGGAATGGCGAGTGAATACAGTATGCCAACCGCCACGCCGACCACGAACAACATCAGCCCGGATCGAGCGTAGATTCCGAAGAACTGGCGGCCGGAAAGCTCGCAGTGGAAGCGTGTGGCGCCGAAAGCGTGGTGCGAGACGACGAACGCTTTCTGGCGCGCCATGAACCATGGAAACCCGAAGCCCAACGTCAGCACTGCGACGGCAAGCTTGCCAATGTAAACCTTGGCGGCTTCATTCCCGGTCGCCGGAAAGTCAAAGCGCAGACCGCGGTACGCGGAGTTTCGCGCGTTGAAGCTGAGCGCGCGTACGATGAGCCACGGGAACAGCAATACGGCAATGCCCCAGAAGGCATAGCGAGCGTGGGGATAAAGCTCGGCCGCGAACGCATAAACGACAAACAGAACGATCGCGATGATGCGGCCCTTCAGAATGGACTTTGGGTTACCGAAGTAATCGAACGTGTCGCCGTCGAGTCGCGTGCTGCCGTAAAGGTATCTCTTCTTCCTGACCTTCGCCCACGCCGAGTAGACGCCGAACGTGATCAGCGTGAAGAACAGATTGACGATCCAGATCCGGAAGTACTCGCCGGCGGAACCCGTGAACTCGGGACGAATGATGCGGGTCTGCGGTCGCGCTCGATAAAACGAAGGGGCTGCGGCACTTGCGTCCGCAGCCCCATTTCTATCTTCTGTCGACTCCCTCTGAGCGATGATGCGCCCCGCATTCTTTGTGTTTTTCGCATTAGACCCGAGAAATCTCTTTCCCTGGTCAATGGCTTAACCATCTCCTGTGCATTAATGACGACAGAGTATCGAATACGTACTGAGATAGCGTGACTGCCGGAAATTTCCAGACTGCGCCCTCGTTGCGAACATTCACGCAGTGCATTGCTCTTGCGCTCACTGCCGCGCAGCCTGCTTCTCACAATCATTTCCGCCGACGCCGCTCCCATTCATCCGCCCCGTTCCTCAGGCCGAGGCGCGGATTTCGTAGCGTGCCCTGCTCCCTCGATCGATTGAGCTTCTGCGACCCGAGGACCAACAAGTTGCGGATACTCTCTGTCACTGCCTGACGCGCCAGGCATCTATTTCGGACCTCCTGACGGTCGCCGAAGCGGAGCTTCCGCGCCACACAGGGGGCGTCCTCGTCGGCATCGCGGCTCTTGTCGGCATACTCCTGCCGAATCGTCCCTTGTTAAGCGGAGGCACAACAGAGAAAATCGGCCGCCCTAAATGTGTCAGCCGAGTCGGGATAAGAGGAATGGAACGCATAGTGCCGACGCTCAACCATCTGTTCTGCTTCGCCGCCCGGCGATGACGATATTCGCCGCGGCGCTGCCCGTATGGCGCTCGCTCCTCACGCCGCTCGGCGTCAGCACTGCGATCGGCGCATTCAGCCTCGCGCTCCTCGTTGCGATGTGGGGCGCTGTCATCGTGCAGACAAACAGCGAGCGTGACGAGACCGTTTTCAGCGCAATCCAGCAAAACTCGAATCTCGCCATGGCGTTCGAAGAACACACATACCGGACGATCAAGGGTATCGATGCAGCGACGCTGTTCGTCGTGCACGAATACGCCCGGCTCGGGACGAAGATGGATCTGTCGAGGTACATCGCAGACGGACTCATCGACGGAAGGCTGTTTACCAACGTGACGGTCGCCGACTCAAACGGCAATCTGCTGCTGAGCAGCCAGGCCCTGAGATCAGTGAACGTGGCCGACCGCGAGCACTTCCAGGTCCATCGTGACCAAGAAAGCCGCAGCATGTTCATTGGTAGACCCCTGCTGAGCCGTACTTACGGCAGGTGGTCGATCCCGATGTCCAGGCGCATCAACAAGCCTGACGGAAGCTTCGGCGGTGTCGTGTCCGCGCTGGTCGATCCCGCTTACTTCATGCATTTCTACCAGAAAACGGCCATTGGCAAGGACGGCCTCGTTGACCTCGTCGGCCTCGACGGCACATCGCGCGCACGGTACGCAGGCCCGGTCTCGAGTTTTGGTAACGATATGTCTCGATCCACTTTGTTGAAGGAGCAGACAAAGAAAACTATCGGAAGCTTTGTGAGCGTAGGCGGGCTTGACGGCGTTCGGCGTTACATGAGTTTTCGAACTTTGCCCGACTACCCGCTGGTGGTCATGGTGGGTGCCTCGCAGCGTGAAGTGTTGGCCGATTACTATCGCAAAAGGAAACACGCCTATGCGCTGACGCTGCTCGTCAGCGGCGTGATCGTGTCGTTCAGCGCTTTGTTGATCGCCGCGTTTGGACGTCAGAAGCGTGCGATCGATGCGCTTGCCAGCAGCGAAACACAATTTCGCGCCACATTCAATCAGGCCGCGATAGGCATCGCGCACACCGGGCCCGATGGACGCTTTCTCAAAGTGAATCAAAAGTTGTGCGACATGTTCGGGTACACGCGCGAAGAACTCCTCTCGCTGAGAATCCCTGACATCACGCACCCCGACGATCGCGGCACCGGTACACCTCTGCAAGCGCGTCTCATCGCCGGCGAGATCGAAACCTTTTCGGTGGAACGGCGCGGGTTGCGCAAAGACGGATCGGTGATCTGGACGAACCGCACCGTTTCACTCGTGCGCGATGCGCGAGGTGCGCCGCTTTATTTCATCCGTGTGATCGATGACATCACTCAGCGCAACCAGTTGCAGCAGGACCTGCAGCACCTGGCAGATCGTGACAGCCTGACCCAGCTTCCGAATCGTCGATTGTTCTACGATCGGCTGGAGCACGCACTCGAGCAGGCGAAGCGCAGAGACTGGATCATAGGTGTCATGTATATCGATGTCGACCGCTTCAAGCTCGTCAACGATACGCTCGGGCACAGCGCGGGTGATCAATTGCTGCAGCAAGCGGCCGCGCGCCTTGCGGAATGCGTGCGGGCGGAGGATAGCGTTGGCCGGCTTGGCGGCGATGAATTCGCAGTGATCCTGTCCGAGCTTGCACACGCAGAAGACGCCAGGCTGCCGGCCCGGAGAATCATCGACGCATTCGCCGCGCCCTTTCGGATCGACGGAAATGAGGTCTTCGTCACGGCAAGCATAGGCCTCACCACCTGCCCTCCAGACAGCCGCGACGCCGACGCGCTGATCGGTCACGCGGACGCGGCGATGTACGATGCCAAGAAAGCGGGCAAGAACAACTACCGGTTCTACACGGTCGCGACGAACGAGCGCCAGGCGACAGAACTGCTGATCGAAAAGGATTTGCGAACCGCACTGCTGCAGAACGAATTCGTGCTGCATTATCAACCCAAGGCCAATCTGAAAACGGGCGAGATCACGGGTGTCGAAGCATTGATGCGCTGGCAGCGCGCCGATGGGCGTCTGGTGCCGCCAATGCAATTCATTCCGTTGCTCGAGGAATCAGGGTTGATCGCAGCCGTGGGCGAATGGGCCCTGGGCGCGGCGTGCGCGCAGATCCGCTGGTGGCAGGAGCACGGTCTCACAGCAGTGCCGGTGGCCGTAAATCTCTCAGCCAAACAATTTCAGCAGCAGGACATTGCAGAAATCATCAAACGTGCGCTCACGGAGCACAAGGTCGCCCCGGCGCTGCTCGAGCTGGAAATCACCGAAACCGCCGCGATGCACAACGCGGAGACGACCACCAATACGCTGCGTAAGCTCAAAGCGCTGGGGGTCCGCATCGCGATTGATGATTTCGGGACAGGCCACTCGAGCCTGGGGTACCTGAAACGCTTTCCGATCGACGCGCTCAAGATCGACCGCTCGTTCGTCACGGAGCTGCCCGACGATCAGGAGGATGCATCGATCGCGCAAGCGATCATCACCCTCTCCCACGCACTGCGCCTGAAAGTGATCGCGGAGGGGGTGGAGAATAAAGCGCAGCTCGACTTTCTCGCAACGCACGGCTGTGACGAAATGCAGGGCTATTACTTCTCGCGACCGCTGCCGGCCGATCAGTGCACACAATTCCTGCGGGAAGCTCGAACGTTATCCTTGCGCTCGCCGCCAGTCAGTCAAACAGTGGCGCTCCGCTAACCCGTAAACTACAGAGTGCTCGTCCGGAATTCCGGAGTCGTGAGCACCGCTGGCGTTACGCCCGAGTAAGGGCGAGCCTCGAACTCTGCAGCCGATCGGCCGCAAATCCCTAAGTCAGTAATCAGCGCAACCGCGTTACACGGCGGCCGGCATCGGCGCTCTGCGCGCGTGACTCTCGACAGCGATGTACTGCAGCACGAAGGGACCTCGCCGAGCGCAACATCCGTCGCGACCAGGCGTCAATCTTGCAACGCATCGCCGCACCCTGACAGGAGAGAGCCCCGTGAACGAGCCTGCGCCCCGGGCATTAACGACTCTGGCATCGAAGACCGCGATTACGCTGACACTTAACGGGTCGGACACGCAACTGGAGGTGGAGCCGTGGACAACCCTGCTCGACCTTCTGCGCGAGCGTCTCGACATGACCGGCACCAAGAAGGGCTGCGATCACGGCCAGTGCGGCGCGTGCACTGTCTTGGTGAACGGTAAACGCGTTCTGTCGTGTTTGACGCTCGCCATCATGCAGGATGGCGCAGCGATCACCACGATCGAAGGATTGTGTACAGGCGACACGCTGCACGCGATGCAGCAGGCCTTCATCGAACATGATGCCCTTCAATGCGGTTACTGCACGCCGGGCCAGATCTGCTCGGCTGTGGCTTTGATCGCTGAAGGCAAGGCCCGCACACGAGACGACATCCGCGAATTGATGAGCGGAAATCTTTGCCGCTGCGGAGCTTACCCCAACATCATCGCGGCGATCGAGCAGGTCATGCAGCGCGCGGAGCAGCAGTCCCGATGATCAACTTCTCCTACGTCCGTACGACTGATGTGAGCGAGGCCGTGCGCGAAATCGCTCTCGATCCGTCTGCGCGCTTCATCGCAGGCGGCACGAATATCATCGATCTGATGAAGGAGAACGTGGCCCGCCCGACGCGCCTGATCGATATCACACGCCTGCCTCTGAATCGGATCGAAGACACGCCCGATGGGGGACTGCGACTCGGTGCGCTGTGCACGAACGCCGACACGGCTTACGACGATCAGGTGCAAAGACGCTATCCACTCTTATCGAAGGCGATCCTCGCAGGCGCGTCGGCGCAGCTGCGGAACATGGCGACCAACGGCGGCAATCTTCTGCAGCGCACACGCTGCTATTACTTCTACGACACGGGTACGCCCTGCAACAAGCGCGAACCTGGATCCGGGTGCCCTGCAATCAGCGGCTTGAACCGTTTGCACGCCGTGCTCGGTGCGTCCGAGCACTGCATCGCGGTGCATCCTTCCGACATGTGCGTCGCGCTCGCTGCGCTGCAGGCGATAGTGCGTGTGCAAGGTCCACAAGGCGAACGCGCGATTCCTTATGCCGAATTTCAACGTTTGCCAGGGGACACACCCCAGATCGATAACAACTTGGGCCGGGAAGAGATCATCACGGCCATAGATCTGCCCGCACAAGGGTACCCGGACCACTACGCGTATCTGAAAGTGCGCGATCGCACGTCGTACGCGTTCGCGCTGGTCTCCGTCGCTGCAGCGCTCGAAATGGATGGCGACACCATACGCGACGCGCGAATCGCGCTCGGCGGAGTCGCGCACAAGCCGTGGCGCGACAACGACGCAGAGGCGCTCCTGATCGGTCAGGCAGCGACGGACCAGAACTTCCGCTGCGTTGCCGACGCCTATATGCGCGGCGCGCGCGGCTATGCACACAACACATTCAAGATCGAGCTCGCGAAACTCGCGATCGTGCGCGCGCTTGTGCAGGCGGTACGAATGGAGAGAAACGGTGACAAGCAGCTACATCGGACAACCACTGAACCGCGTTGACGGCCGCGCGAAAGTCACCGGCGAAGCAAAGTATGCGGCCGAGTACAACGTCCACGGGCTCGCCCACGGATTCATCGTCTCCAGTACGATTGCGAGAGGCAGAATAGTCCGGATCGACTCCGGCCGCGCAGCCAGCGTGCCCGGCGTCCTGCGCGTCTTCACGCATGAGAACCGCGAGCACCTGCCGTCGTACGATCGCGACGACGAACATTCCTTCCTCCCGCTCCGCGACGCGAAGATCCATTTCAGCGGGCAGCCGATCGCGCTGGTCGTCGCTGAAACGTCCGAGCTTGCCCGCTACGCGGCCTCGCTCGTGCAGGTCGAGTACTCGCACGAGCCCCATGTTATGGACCTGAACACCCGGCGCGGTGAGGCCTACGACCCTAAGGAGGACGAGGACAGCGCCTCCAGTACTAAAGATCGCGGCGACGCACAGTCGGCGTTCACGCACGCCGCAGTTCGCCACGAGGCTGAGTACACGCATCCTTGCGAGCATCACAATCCGATGGAAATGCATGCCACGACCGCAGCATGGCATGGCGACGGCAAGATCACGGCGTATGAGAAGACGCAAGGCGCGCCCAGAAGCCAGAAGTACCTCATGAAGGTTTTCGGCTTCAAGAAAGACGAGGTGCGGGTGATCGCTTCGTACGTCGGCGGTGCCTTCGGGTCAGGCTTGCGTGCCGAGCACCAGCTGTTCCTGTCCGTGCTCGCTGCCCGCGAGCTCGCGCGTTCGGTGCGCGTGACACTGACCCGCCAGCAGATGTTCACGATCGGCTATCGGCCGTGGAGCATACAGCGCCTCAAGCTTGGCGCCGGGGCCGATGGCGCGCTGCACGCGATCGGGCACGATGCGCTGACCAATACGTCGCGGCTCGAGGACTACACCGAAAACGACGTCGGCTGGTCCGCGGCGCTTTACAACTGTCCGAACATCAAGCGCAGCTACAAAGTCGCGCAGATCGATTGCTATACGCCGGCGGACATGCGTGCGCCCGGCGGCGCGACAGGAATGTACGCGATCGAATCGGCAATGGACGAGCTCGCGTACGCCGCGGGCATCGATCCGCTTGAGCTGCGACTCAAGAACTATTCCGAGAAGGACCTGAACGAAGACAAGCCTTTTTCGAGTAAGCAGCTGCGCGAGTGTTTTCGACAGGGCGCGCAGCGGTTCGGGTGGGCGAAGCGCAACCCAGCGCCGCGCTCCATGCGTGAAGGCAATGAGCTCATCGGCTGGGGAATGGCAACGGGAATCTGGGAAGCCATGCGCCTGAAGGCGAGCGCGCGCGCGGTCCTGACTTACGACGGCAAGCTGGACGTCGCCAGTGCAACGACCGACATTGGCACCGGCACCTATACGATCATGACGCAGATCGCGGCCGACACGCTCGGGCTTCGGATCGCGGACGTGACGTTCAGGCTTGGCGATTCGACGTTGCCGCCCGCACCCATCCAGGGCGGATCGTTTACCGCAGCGAGCGTGGGGCCCGCGGTGAAGGCCGCGTGCGATGCGGTGCGGGAAAAGCTTTTCAAGCTCGCTCGTAACGTGCCCGATTCCGGGCTTGCGAACGCGAAGATCGAGGACGTCGCGTTCGTCGACGGTCGCATAGCGCTCGCCCGCGATCCGTCACTCGGCGTCACGATCGTGGGGGCGATGCGTTACGGCAACCTTAAACAAATAGAGGAAGTCGCGAAAGCGGAGCTCGCCGAAGATCTCGAAAAACGCTATGCGATGTACGTGCATTCCGCGATTTTCGCCGAAGTTCGCGTAGACGCGGACTTCGGCAGCGTGCGCGTCGCTCGCGTGGTGAACGCTGTTGCCGCAGGACGCATTCTCAACCCGAAAACCGCGCGCAGCCAGGTGCTCGGCGGCGTCGTCATGGGCATCGGCATGGCGTTGCACGAAGAGACGCTCGCCGATCATGATCTCGGCCGCTTCATGACGCACAACTTCGCCGACTATCACATTCCGGTGAACGCCGACGTGCAGGACATCGACGTGATCTTCGTCGATGAGCGCGATGACATCATCAATCCGCTCGGCGTAAAAGGCGTGGGCGAAATCGGGATCGTCGGCACCGCTGCGGCAATTGCCAACGCCGTCTTTCACGCGACCGGCAAACGCGTGCGCGACCTGCCCATCACGCTCGATAAAGTCTTTACGTAATGCCGACAGGCGTTCGTGCTGAGCCACTGCGCCGCACGGCGGACGGTGGGGTGACTCGGAGCGGCCCAAATTGTCATCGCGAGGCGCCGCAGGGGCGCCGTGGCGCACGGATCTTCGTTCGCAACGGGTTTGCTTCGTTCACGCCGTTTGTCGCAATGACAGCCATCGCTGTTTGTTGAGAGCGGGTCCGGCGCTATTTGGTGCCCGCTGGAACTTTGCCTAAATATGCATGCGGTGAAGGTGCCGAAGGCCGTGATTGACTTGCGTGCGGCTGTTATCCTGCAACCGTCCACTGCTTCAGTACTTCAGAAAGCCGGGAAGCGGTGCCGAGTAGCCTTGCGCGCCGACGGCAGGAATCGCGATGAAGCGGTCTAGCGCCAACGCGGGCGCGAACGGGTTTGCCTTTGTCGTTCTATTATCATCGAGCTGGCCGTTCGGAATGAAGAGCTGCGGGTGATCGAACGGTGCTTTGTGATAGCGCACGCGTTCGTCCGTGAGCGCCAGAAGAAAGGCCAGCAGATCTGCCTGCTCGTTGTCCGTCGGCGATACTTTACCGTCTGTAAGTCCGGGCGAGGGCGAGCTGATTCCTGGAATGCCGAGCGGCCGGATTTCGGTACCGTCTAGCCCCGTAAGCGGCTGCTCATCGGCAGTCGTCGTCCGGCAGGGCGCCAGCGGATCCATCCCCGGATCCGCCATCGCTTTGGTGCGCGCTTTGCTGCAGCCGAAGTCACCGCCACGACTGTAGAACTGAATGACGCTTTCGAGCGTGAGATGCCCGCCATTGTGAAAGTACGGGGGCGTCAGTTCCACGTTGCGCAAGCCGGGAACCTTGAATGCACCATCCACCGCGATGTATTTGCTCGATAGATCCACGCCTCCCGCGGAGGCGATCGGCGGACAGAACGGGAGACTCGGGTTGAGTTTGCAACGACGAGTTGAGGATAGCGCTGACATACTGGTACCGAATGGGTCGTTGCCGCCGACCGAGATATCTTCGAGAGT
>JAQGNH010000182.1 GCA_028291945.1 Betaproteobacteria bacterium | reverse complement strand
CCGTCGGCCGCGAGGAGAGACACGCCGTCCCGCTCGACACCGAAGTTCGCGCGGAAGTTGCCGCCGCCGTCCATCACGTTTTTGGACGTGTCGTAGAGGACATGCGTGCCAGGATGCTTGAGCTCCGGCTTGCCGTAGCAGGGCCACGGCAGACCGTAGTAATCACCGGTCAGATCGTAGCCGGTTAGCGCATCCTTTCCGCCCGGGGCGCGCAGCGACGTTGGATCGAAAAGGTGCCTGTTACGCATGTGTGCCTGGAGGCGCTGCGGCGTCTGTCCGGTATAGCCGATCGACCAGCAGCCGCGATTGATCTCGTTCGCGAGGATGTCTTCGATGAAGGGCTCTTCATAATTCTTGACCTTGATGAGGCGGATGTTCTGCGTGCCGTTTCGTTTGCCGAGCAGCTCGTCGGCGAAGCCCCATTTCTGCGCGAACGCATACATGATCGCCTGATCGGATCTCGACTCGAACAGCGGATCGATCACGCGCTCGCGCCACTGGAGCGACCGGTTCGATGCCGTGACCGACCCCTCCGTCTCGAATTGGGATGCGGCCGGCAGCAGGTAAACTTCGCGGTTCGGATT
This sequence comes from Betaproteobacteria bacterium, assembly GCA_028291945.1. Classification (GTDB taxonomy): domain Bacteria; phylum Pseudomonadota; class Gammaproteobacteria; order Burkholderiales; family SG8-41; genus JAQGMV01. Next base: position 11,876 of record JAQGNH010000182.1, on the reverse strand, counting down.
CGGTTCGTACTTCGCATCCGCGCTCTTCGGCATTGCGGCCATCGCTGCGGTTACGGACGGGTACGGGTCGACGACGACGAGAAGATCGAGCTTGTCCATCGCTGTCTTCATTTCGAGACCGCGGGTCTGCGAGTTGGGCGCGTGGCCCCAGAAAAACAGCGAGCGGATATTCGCAGGCTGATCGAGGACATCGCTGTTTTCGAGCACGCCGTCGATCCAGCGCGAGACCGTAATGCCCGGCTTTTCCATCAGCTCCTGGCTCGCGAACCTGCCTTTCAGCCAGTCGTAGTCGATGTTCCAGACCCGCGCCCAGTGCTGCCACGAACCCGTCGCCAGACCGTAATAGCCCGGCAGCGAATCGGCGTTGGGTCCGACATCGGTCGCGCCCTGCACGTTATCGTGGCCGCGATAGATATTGGTTCCGCCGCCCACGACCCCGACGTTCCCCAATGCGAGCTGGAAGATGCAGCTTGCGCGCACCACGGCGCTGCCCGTCGTATGCTGAGTCTGACCCATGGCCCACACGAGCGTGCTCGGTTTGTTCTGAGCCATGGTCTGCGCACAGAAAAGCACGTCCGCTTCGTCGATACCGGTCACCTCCTTGACGGCATCCGGCGTCCACTTCATGGCCTCCGCACGCGCCTTGTCCATGCCGTAAACGCGCGCGTCGATATAGGCCTTGTCTTCCCATCCATTCTTGAAGATGTGGTACAGCATCCCATGGATGAACGCGATGTCCGTGCCCGACCGGATCCGCACGTACTTGTGCGCATGCGCTGCGGTGCGTGTGAAGCGCGGATCGACGACGATGATCTTCGCGCCGTTCTCTTTCGCATGCAGCGTGTGCAGCATCGAGACGGGATGGGCCTCGGCCGCGTTGGAGCCGAGAAAGAAAATTACTTTCGAGTGATGCTCGTCGTTGTACGAGTTCGTCATGGCGCCATAGCCCCAGGTGTTTGCGACACCTGCGACCGTGGTCGAATGACAGATGCGCGCCTGGTGATCGACGTTGTTCGTTCCCCACAGCGACACGAACTTCCGCATCAGGATCGCCTGCTCGTTGTTGTGCTTCGATGAGCCGACGAAGTACGCCGAGTCGGGACCTGACTCCTTGCGAATCTGCATGATCTTCGCGGTGATGCCGTTCAGAGCCTCGTCCCACGATATCCGCTGATACTTGCCGTTGACGAGCTTCACTGGATACTTGAGCCGGCGCGAATCGTGAGTCATCCCGTGCTCGCGTACGGCGGCCCCTTTCGCACAGTGCGAGCCGAGATTGATCGGCGAATCGAACACGGCTTCCTGTCGAGTCCAGACGCCGTTCTGAACCACGGCGTCCACCGCACAACCCACGGAGCAGTGCGTGCACACCGTGTGTCGGGTTTCGGTGTTGGCCGGCGGTGTTTCAGCGCTCTTGGCCGGCTCGACGATGCTGAACGGCAACTGCGTCGCTACCGCACCCGCCCCAAGCGTAATCCCTGACCGCTTGAGGAAGGTCCGGCGGTCTATGGTTTTGCCGAGCAAAGCGGAGACGTTGCGCGTCAGGCGGCTTGTCGGGGATGTTGTGGCGCTTTTGCGTGTCAGCACGGCTGTATCAACTCCAGGATAACGACGCCGAACCGTCATTCTGGCGAACGCCAGAATCCATCTTGAGCTTGCAATTTGGATCCTGGATCGAGTCCAGGATGACGGCGTTGGAACGGTCATTCTGGCAAAAACCAGAATCCATTTTGATGTTCGAACATGGATCCTGGATCGAGTCCAGGATGACGACATTCGGCGTCAGGATGACGGTATTGGGCGTCACTGCATGCTCCGAATCTAGATCCGCGTCGTGCGGTAGTACTTGCGCACGTGCTCGGAAATGCGCTGGCGCACAGGTTCCGACGGTTTCGCCGGCACCGCTGCCCGCGGAGTCATCTTTGAACCGATCGCAGCGACGGCTGCTGCGCTACCCACGCCGGCGCCGACGAGAAACGATCTGCGGCTCAGCTTTCTTGCTACATCCATGTCATCACCTCTCATTTCAGTGTTCCTCGAGCGCCTCTAAGACGTGCGCACGCGTCTGCGGCGGCACATCGTGGGCGAATCTCTGACGGCTTCTGCCCGTCTTCACGTCTTCGTACCAAATTCTGTGATGCTCCTTCGCCCAGGCCTCGTCCACGTAGCCCGTACGCATAGCCTGATAGGCGCCGCGTTGACCGACGGTGCCGAGGTAGATGTGGAAGCAGGCGACGGCAATCGCGAGCAGCGCCGCGACCATATGGACGAGGTTCGCCTGCTGCATGACCATGCGCAGCTGCCCAAAATTCGGAAAGTCGAGGATCAGGCCGCTCACGACGAGCAGAACGCCGAAGAAGCACGGCAATATCCAGAACAGCCCTTTTTCGCCGGCGTTGAAACGGCCCGACGGAACCTCGCCGCCGTTTTTTGACAACATGCCCCCGAATGTCTTCAGCCACTGGAGGTCGTACATCTTCGGGAGGTTGTCGCGGATGAAGATCGCGATCAGAACCGGCAGGAACACAGTGAAGATCGGTCCGACGAAGTTGTGCGTCGTTTTGGAGACGATTGCGAGCCACGAGAACGCGGTGTGGCCGATGAGCGGTATCACCAGATACTTACCAAGGCCCATGATCAGTCCCGTAATCGCGAGCACCGAGAATGAAATGGCGACCGTCCAGTGCACCATCCGGTCGGTGTTCGAGAAACGCTCGATGAAGCGGCCCGTCGGCGGCTCGTGTACTCCGATGGAGCCGCGCCAGCGAAAGAAGGCGAACAATGCCAGCACGGAGAGCGCGATGATCGTGCCTCCGATCGTCGAGAGCGGCGGGCGCGCGAGACGCCAGGCTTCGCCGGCGCTCACCGCAGGCTCGAAAGGCAACTTCATCGTCGGCTGGATGAGGACGTTCGTCTCCTGACCGGTCACTGCAGTGATAGCGGGTACGCCCGAGCGAACCTCGCGCCACACCGGCGCGTTGTTGAGCGGCTGCGTCACTTCGCGTGCGGCTTCCTGCGCAGCGGGACTGCCCCGCTCGGAAGGCGCGGCCGATTGCTGCTGAGCGATGCTCGAGGGTGCTGAGAGCAAGAGCGCCGAGAACGCTACCATGCACGCGAACTGCGAGAATCCCCAATGCATCTCGATTGCTCCCGCGTTGCGCATCACTGGGGTATCCGTACGTACTCGTTCTGCCCCTGTTCACGGGCGGTGATCGCCCGCTCCCAGGTCTCTCTATTGTCGTGCCAACGATTGTTGTTCCACGGCTCCGTGTCCGGTTTACCCTGGTAGCTTGCGGTCGTTTTCTCAGCAGCGGAGTCCTGGTGTCCGCAACCGGCGAGCGCTAAGCCCATCGAAAGCGCGATAGCGGCAAGATACGGCGTGACGGAATGCAGTGAGCGCCGCATAGTCGCGATCACGTGCTGGCGGGAGAGATCACAAGTGTTCATTGGCGTGTGGGCTCAGAACCAATCGTTCGGCAGTAACAGGATAGTTGTGTCGCTTACGACGCGTATGGCTACACGGCTCAGACCAATGACCTCACGAATCAATCACCGCCACGTTCGCTATCCCAGCTTGAAACGATATCGATTGATACGAAGCGCCCTTATTTTCGTCTCCAGCGTCGAGCGCGGCATGCCGAGCTTGGACGCTGCTCCGCGCGGGCCGTATACCCGGCCCTTGCATTCAGCCAACGCCGATTCGATACGCTGCCGTTCGCGATCTGCGGTGGAATCGACAACCGCAACTTGATGGAATGAAAGCTCTGACGTTTGGTGCAGCCACATTGCATCGAAAGACAGCGTCTCATCGTCACTCAGAATCACAGCGCGTTCGATGACGTTCTGAAGCTCGCGGATGTTGCCCGGCCACTGATAGCGCTGAAGCCGCTCCACCGCGTATTGCTGGACGTTCGTGATTCTCTTGCCCGCTTTTCGCGCATGGCGCGCGATGAAGCAATCGACCAGCAAGGGAATATCCTCGACGCGCTCGCGCAGTGCCGGGACCTGGATCGGGAACACATCCAGCCTGTAGAACAGATCGGACCTGAATCTGCCTGAGTGCATATCGGATTTCAGATCCCGGTTCGTGGCGGCGATCACGCGGACGTCTACGACTATGGGCCGCGTGCCCCCAACACGCTCGAATTCATGCTCCTGGAGCACGCGCAGTAATGCGATTTGAGTTTCCGCGGGCACGTCACCAATTTCGTCCAGAAAAATGGTCCCGCCATCCGCGAGCTCGAAACGGCCCACACGGCGTTGACCCGCGCCGGTGAAAGCGCCTTTCTCATGTCCGAAGAGCTCAGCAGCGATCAGTGAAGGTGGTATTGCCGCGCAGTTAACACGCACGAAAGACTTGCCGGAGCGGCATGACGCTTCGTGTATAGCGCGCGCAATCAGTTCTTTGCCCGTGCCGGTCTCGCCTTTGATCAGAACTGTCGAATCCGTTGGGGCGACCTTAGCCACGTGCATCAGCACACGTCGAAGCGCAGCGGAAGAGCCGACGATCTGCTCAAGGGCCAACGGCGCGTCCACTTTATCTTTAAGCATCAGCTCTTCCTGCGACAGCACCTCTTTGAAGAGCTTGATGGACTCGATCGCCCGCTGTGTTGCGAGTTCGTTCATGACGCACCTCCGGAAAGTGAAACGTTGCTTCCTGCTTCGCAGGGCATGGAGGGCCGCTTAGGCGACTACGGCCGCTACGCAGATCACCGTCGAAAGCCGCAGGATAGGGATGCCAGAGAAGGGTATGAATGGCCGCGCGATTCAGTCCAGTGATCGGGCGGCTCAATTGCAGTGTGATTCGCCAGCGTGGAGGAGATTCTCCGGCGGTTCGTGTCACTTGTGACCTGCGCGGCGGGCGCCGTAACCATAAAACGATGTTGCGGGCGCATTCTAAGTTAATGCACGGGCACCCTTGCCGGCTTATTGCAGGGGCGTCGCGGGCCACGGTCGAAGGCGAAAGATTACGAAGCGTTAATGGTGCGCCAATCTCTCGGATAACCGCCGGGGATCAGTGTGCGGGGTATGCGACTGATGGATACGTAAAGGATTACGCCATGAAAGATGCAGGAGTCAATCACACCCGCGAACTACCACTCAAGCATATGGCGTTGACTGTGCTGGCAGTGGGCATACTCTGCGGCACAGCGTCCGTCGCGCTGAAAAGCCCCACATCGATGGAAGCGGTCGGCCGCAGGATAAGCACCACAGGGGCTGCGCTCGAAAGCGCAACACTCAAAACCATAGCCTATCCGGACGCAGCCATCGACAGCGATGCGAACGCGCTGGGAGCGATCGTTCCCAACGCGACACTCGAATATCTGCTGATGCACGAGACTCAGCGACACCTCGTCCGCGCGAGCGAAGCATTACAGAACGAAAACTACAAAGAAGCTGCGACAGAGATGCGAAAGGCATCGTCTTACATGCGCCTGGAGGCGGCAAGCGCCACAGGCGAAGCCCGCGAGGAATTGCACACCACGATGGCGAAGCTCGACGAGCTCGCAACCGCAGTCAAATAACAGAAGCTCAAGCATGAAGTCGATACTCGACCCCTCGTTTCGATACTCGAACAGCGTCGAAACCGATCTTCGAAAGACGTTTGCCAGAGTTCGTCGCGAGCAGCGCACGCCGAAGGAGCCGCGCAGCGAACCGAGCGCCAGCACTGCCAGGACGCTTCTTCGGCTTCGCAATCGTAATGCCAAGCAATGAGTGCACGCATATGCACTTCTTTGGAAGCACTCAGATTAAGTTAATTTCAGGAGTCTTCAGCGACAGACCAAGGATTTCAGATCCGGGTCGCCGCTAAGCTCGAGCACACCCTCACCCACGCCGCGAACCGCAATGCCCCAACGAGTTGACTAAGGAGATCGCAATGAAGATGACTGCCTCTGTAGCGCGCACTCTCGGAATCGTTCTGGTCGTACTCGGCTGCGCCGCATGCACGGCGTCCGCCACCGACCTTACAGAGCCGGTAACGCTCGTTGCGACGCCGCGCCTGGCAAGTCCGGAGTTCAGCGAGACCGTGCTGTTCGCTGCACCGCTTCCGAATGGGATGCACATCGGATTCATCGTGAATCGACCGAGTGAGGTACCGCTCGCCAAAGCATTTCCCGAGCACACGCCTTCGCGCAAAGTTGTCGACCCGGTTTATTTCGGCGGCCCGATGCTGCCCGAGATGGTCTTCGCGGTCGCACGCACGCCTCCGAAGGACACAGCCAAGCTCATGCAGCTCATGCCTGGCGTGGTGCTCGTAATGGATGCAGAGGCTATCGATCGCATTATCGAGACGACGCCGAACGACGCGCGCTACTTCGCAGGATTGATCGTATGGCAGCCCGGGGAGCTCGACGAAGAAATTCGTGCCGGGGCTTGGGAGGTCAACCCTGCCGACCCAAGCGCGGTGTTTTCCACGCATCCGGAAATGCTCTGGAAAACGCTCTCGCACGGAGGCGTGCGCCTCGAAGCGCGCTCGCACGCAGACCGCCCCCGCGCCTGACAGAAACACTCACCAGATCGAACCGGTGAACACTATGGTTAACCCTCCGCGCACCCCCCCCTCCCCTGCGCGAGCATTACCCGGGCCTCACATCGTGAGGGCGATGGCCCGGTCTCATAAAAACCCACTCCGCTCCTCCGCTTCGCTTCGGGCGCAACGGCCCGCTTATGCGGCTATCGCCGCTACGTATAGGAACTCACTCCGCTCCTTCGCTTCACTCCGCGCGCAACGGCACGCTTATGCGGCTATCGCCGCCGGGTATTAATAATGGACATGATTGCGGGTAACTTATTCGATACGTTGAGCGGTCTCGCGCCGCTGCTGCGGGTCCGGCCCGAGCTGCACTCGCTCTGCCGGTTTGGTGCGCACTGGAAATGCGACCACGAGGCCGAGAGCGGCGCATCGGCGCCCTTCCACATTGTCACGAACGGCACGTGCGTGATCGAGCTCGTAGGACTCGGTCGGTCCATCCAGGTTTCCGCCGGCGACGTTGTAGTGCTGCCGCGCGGCGCCCGCCACATCGTTCGAGGGCCAACGTTGATCCCCGGCGCGGCGCCGCCATTTTCCCTGGAAGCGCGTCGCGACAACGACACTATGATGAATTCGAATACAGCGTCGCAGCCGCAGACGGAGCTCGTGTGTGGGCGTCTGAACTTCGAGCAGGCGCACCAGAATCTCGTGCTCTCCGCTCTGCCTGACGTGATCGTCATCACCACATCCGACGGCCCGGACGCGGCCCGGATGCGCCGGCTGATCGCAGCAATCAAGGATGAGATCGAATCCGCGCGTGCGGGAGTCAGTGCGATCGCGACCGATCTTGCGAGCGCGCTTTTCGTTATGGTAGTCCGTGTCCATCTCGAACGGGAGCGTGCGGGCAATGGCTTGCTCGGTCTCCTTGCACATCGTCAGGCGGGCCGCGCCGTGGTGGCGATGTTGGAGGATCTGAGCAGACCCTGGACACTCGATGCACTGGCAGCGCGGGCGAGCGCTTCACGCGCGAGCCTCGTGCGCATGTTCCAGAAGCTGGCGCATATGCCGCCGCTCGAATTCCTGTCCGAGCTGCGGCTCGAGCTGGCTCGGCGGAAGCTGGCAACCTCGAGCTTGCCGCTCGGCGAAATCGCTGCGGAAATCGGTTATCAGTCCGAAAGCGCGTTCAGCCGCGCATTTCGGCGGCGCTTCGGATTCCCCCCGGGAGAGGCACGCACGAGCGCAGCAGAGCTCTCAAACCGCGCTCCTGCATCGACCCATCGAGCGAATCGCATCATACCGAGACCAAGATTAGGCGGGCATCGCACAGGAGACACGCCTTTCCGCGGGATGGTTTCCTTCGGCACGTAGCGGGGTAATTTGCGCGCGCGTTCGTGTTGATCGCTTGAAACCCGAGTGTTCAGTCATCGGATTGAGCCGCCAGTGTCTTCGTTGCGGTGTCGGCCTACGCGACTATGAACGCTTGAAGGATCCCCAACGTCCGTCCATGGAGATTGCCGAATGATCACGAAGGTCTGTATTGGAGCCAGCGTCGCTTTGATTTTGCTGATGACGGGTTGTACGTCAGCGCAGTACGCACAGTGGCGTAGCATGTCACCACCCCCGCCGTCCGGCAATTATGCGTCCGGCTAGCCCTCACGCGAGCTGTCCGCACGGTTAGATTACGGTAGGGGACTTTACTCAGGCTTGATGCCCGCCGCCGCCACAATTTTCTGGTGCAGCTCGAGCTCTTTCTTGATGAATGGCGCAAATTCCTGGGGTCCATTGCCTGACACAACGAACGCGAATTCCTTGAGCCTCGGTGCGAGGCCGCCGCCGAGCGCCTTGACGATCTCTCCATGCAGCATGTTTACGATTTCCGGCGGGGTGCCTGCAGGCGCCAGCAGTCCGATCCAGCCGCGGTATTCGTAGTCAGGCAACCCCGCTTCCCTCATCGCGGGCACGTCGGGAAAAGTCTCAGAGCGTTCCTTGGTGGTGACCGCAAGCGCGCGCAGGCGGCCGGATCGTACGTACGGGATCGTGCCCGGTATCGGCTCGAACAAAAGATCGATCTGCCCGCCCACGAGATCGGTTAGCGCCGGCGCTCCGCCCTTGTATGGCACGTGCGTGATATTGACGTGGGTGTAGTAGCGGAATAGCTCTGCGGCCATGTGCTGCGAGTTGCCGACCCCGGACGAGCCATAATTGAGCACGCCCGGTTTGGCTTTTGCCAAAGCGATAAATTCCTTCACCGTGCGCACTGGCACGTTGGGATTGACGACGAGTATATTGGGCTGAATCACGATCAGCGTGATTGGCGAGAAATCCTTGAGGGGCTGAAACGGCAGCTTGGGAAAGAACGCGGGGTTCGCCGCGAGCGGTGCGGCGCTGCTCATCAGCAACGTATAGCCGTCGGGCGGTGATTTCGCGACAAACTCGGTGCCGATGTTGCCCGATGCACCCGCACGGTTGTCGATCAAGAACGTGCGTCCCAAAGTTTCGGTCAGACGCTGTCCTACCATCCGCCCCACGATATCGACGGTGCCACCCGCGGGATATGGCACGACGATGCGCACGGGCTTTGTCGGATAGGTCTGTGCAAGCACGTTGCCCGATAACAGTGCTGTTGCTACAACGAGCGCGCTACTCTTCATTACTGCCATTGATGCCCTTTGAACAAGAGGTGGTCACACCCGCCCGCGCGCGGTCGTCGACCAAGATTGTCTGACCGAGCGATTCGGTCATGCCGAGTACATGCGCCCGGGAGCATCGTTGAGCACCGAGCGCTGCCGCTATGATCGTGCGTATGGTTTGTGCGCGGTTCTCGATGCTCTTTTTTGATGCGGCCGCGCAGCGCGCGCACCATGAACGTGCAGACCGCAGTGGCGGCTCGCCCGTCCGTCGTTGTGCGGATGCTGCTAGAGCAGAATGTGTACCAATGGGATTGGGATCATGCTCCGCTCGTCCACGATCGCGATGAGTGAATTCATAGTAACGTTCGACATTCGCGGTTCATCACAATACTAAGTCGAGGGCTGAGAATTTCTCGTTTGCGGTCGAACGATGTTGAAGCGAGACTCGGAGCGTGCTGTTGCTAACTGCAGCAAGCATATCCTCCGAAACCTCCTCCTTTGGTGGATCCTCGAGGCGCGGCTCACAAGCCGCGCCTTTTTTTCGCCCGCAACGCACACTACGCTTATTCGCCCGGCGCCGAAATCAGTGACTGAAAGCGCTCATCGCGGCATTCGCCGATACTCCCGTGATGTGGATTTGAAACCAAGGGCTCTACATTCATCCGCGAGTGCGTAATGAAGATGGCATACCTCTTGCGATGTAAGCGACCGCGGCACGCGTCGCCCAACAAAGATCGTACTAAACCAGGTCAACATCGCTTCGCTGTATCCTGCAGTGTTCCGTCGGAATAGGACGCTGCGGTCGCATGGGCGCAGTGAAAACCAAATCCGCATGAACCGTCTCCTCAACAATGGGCGCTTAATGAATATGACAACAAGATACCTCGCAACGCATGTGAAAACACTGTGCGTGCTCGCGCTCGCGACAGCAGCCGCACTGAGCGCCGGCTCCGCCACGGCCCAAGCCACGTCTTCGAAAACAGTACGTATGGTCATACCCTTCCCGCCCGGCGGCAGCAACGACACCGTGGCCCGGATACTGGCCCCACCCTTGAGCCGCGCGATCGGTCAGAGCGTGATCGTCGAGAACCGCCCGGGCGGCAACACGATCATCGCGACCAGCCTCGTCGCCCGCGCGCCGGCAGACGGCAACACGCTGCTGATCATCGGTTTCTCGTGGTTTGCCAACGCGGCGCTCAGGTCCGACCTGCCTTATGACACGTTGAAGGACTTCACCGGTGTCGCACGCTTCGACAGCAGCCCGTTCGTCATCTCGGTCCACCCGTCGTTGCCCGTGAAGAGCGTCAAGGAGCTGGTCGCCCTTGCACGCGCGCGCCCGGGGCAGCTCGCGTATGCGACCAACGGCAACGGGACCGGGCAGCATCTCACCGGCGAGTGGCTGAAGCTCCAGACCGGCATCGATCTGCTGCACGTGCCCTACCAGGGCGGCGGCCCGTCAGTCGTCGCGGTGATGGGCGGACACGCGCCTATTCTGATGTCGACCATTCCGGCTCTCGTGCCGGCGCTGGCCTCAGGCAAGCTGCGCCCGCTCGCCGTAACTTCGCGCGTGCGCGCGGAGCAGTTGAAGAGCGTGCCGACGCTCGCTGAATCGGGCATGCCTGATTTCGAGCTGACCGGCAATCTCGGCGCCGTCGTACGCTCAGGGTCGCCGAAAGACACCATCAATCACCTGAGCGCCGAGCTCTTACGCGCGATGCAACTCCCCGAGGTGAAAGACAGCCTGATCAAAGGGGGAGCGTGGCCTACACCGGGCGGGCCGGAAGAATTCGACGCGGTGATGCGCGCCGATGTCCGCACAATTCAGAAGATCGTGAAAGAGGCGAAGCTAAAGCTGGATAGCTGAGGTCGGCGTTCCACACTTCGCCCAGGGTCGTGTTAGATTGACGCGCCAACCCTCACACGCGGATCGCCATGGATACCTCTTCAACTTCCCCTCACACCAAATCCCGCTATTTCCCTGACGCCGTGTGGCAGCGCAAGACGCCGGCCGAGGCCGGCATCAACGGCACGCGGCTGCAGGCCGCGATCGACCACGCAATCGCGGGCGAAATGAAGAACCCACGCGACCTCGCGCTCAATCATTACCAGACGTTCGGCCGCGAGCCTTTCGGCTACGCGATCGGTCCGATCAAGGAGCGCGGCGACCAGACCGGCCTCGTCGTGCACAAGGGCTACATCGTCGCGGAATGGGGCGAGCCTGCCCGCGTCGACATGACCCACAGCGTCACCAAAAGCATGCTCTCGATGGTGGTGGGGCTCGCGCACGACCGCGGCCTCATCCGGAGCGTCGACGACACGGTGCGGGAGTACGTGCCGCCGATACAGCTTTACAACCCGACACCTGCCGGCAACAAGTCGGACCGCATGGGCGGCTCGGATCTGCTGTATCTGTTCGAGACGCCCCACAACCGCACGATCACGTGGAACCACATGCTGCGCCAGGTCAGCGACTGGGAAGGCACGCTGTGGGGAAAACCCGATTGGGCCGACCGTCCGAGCGAGAATGCCGGCGAGTGGGGCACGCGGCCTCGCAACAAACCGGGCACGGCGTACCAGTACAACGACGTGCGCACCAACGCGCTCGCGCTGTCGGCGCTGAACGTCTGGCGCCGTCCACTGCCGCAAGTGCTGAAAGAGAACGTGCTCGATCCCATCGGCGGGTCCAACACCTGGCGCTGGTTCGGGTACGAGAACTCGTGGATCGTGCTCGACGGCCTCGCGGTGCAGTCGGTGACCGGCGGCGGCCACTGGGG
>JAQGNH010000167.1 GCA_028291945.1 Betaproteobacteria bacterium | reverse complement strand
GGGTCGACGCCGTCATTGTCGGCAACGCGAGTTGAGGGGCCTGCGCCACAGCATGCGGCCGTGCAGCCGCTAGGATAGAAAGCCTCGGAATACCGACCGTCACGCTGACGCGGGCGGATTTTGTCGGCGTGATGAAGAACGCGGTGTCGGGTCTCGGCCTCGCACCCGATGCCGCGATGGTCACGTTCCCCATCGACATGTTCCTGCCGGGAAGTGACATCTCGGCCGTCAAGCTTCGCAAGCGCGAGTTCTACAACGGCCTCATGAAGTGGAAGTCGGAGTTCGAGCAGGGTAACGGCGAAGCCAAGATGGTGAGCGTCGAAGGCTCGAGTTACGAAGATGCGCTCTTCAAGGCGAACAACCTGATGATCACCAACCTCTGGGGTGATGGTCTTCCGGTGTGGCCCGCGACTCGCGAACGTGTCGAGTGGATGCTGCGCGGGAGCGCGCTGCCGCGTACACACGTGCTTGGGAAGTTTCCGCCGCGCGGCGGCATCACCACCATCGAGACCTGCGCGATTGCGCTCGCGATGGCGGGCGGACGTCCCGAATACCTGCCTGTGCTGGTTGCCGCGGTGGAAGCGGTGCTCCAGCCGGATTCGAACTTCGATCAGCTACAGGCGACTTCGGGTGCGCCGTTCCCCGTCGTGATCGTCAACGGGCCGATCGCTAAACAAATCCGTCTCAATTCAGGGTTCGGATGTCTCGGGCCCGACCCGCAACAGCCTGCCGGCGGCAGTATCGGACGGGCGCTGCGCATGCTGCAGCAGAACGTGGGCGGTGCGCTTCCCGGCGTCGGTACCATGGCGATCTGGGGCGCGATGCGCTACACGAATGTCGTGTTCGCCGAAGACGAGGATGGACTACCGGAAGGGTGGCAGCCGCACGCGACCGAGCGTCACGGCTACGAACGCGGCACGAATTCGGTATCGGTTATTTTCGCGAGCGGCGTCACGAACGTGAGGCGCAGAAGCGCGCGCAAGGAGACGGCCGAAGAAGATGTGCTGCAAGGCCTATGGCGCATGGCCGATTACATGCGCACGCCCAACCTCGGCGGCCTCATGGGTTACGAGAAAGGCACGCCCGGCATCATGATCGTGCCGCGTGTCGTCGCACAGATGATGGCCGAGCAGGGCTGGAACAAGACCAAGCTGCGCGAGTTCCTGTGGCAAAACTCGAAGATCCCCCTCGAGCAGTTGCGCCGCGGCGGCGCATTGTCCTGGTTCGAGATCGACTCGAACCCGATCACGCGTGACAGTGTGAAGCAGGACCCATGGCCCGTGTCACTCAAGCCGGAGAACATCGTTTTTGTCGTGGCCGGCGGGTCGCATCCGACGCACGCGTACTGGCTTCAAGGCACGGGCGTCAACGTGCATGGACGCGTGATCCGCATTCCCGAAACGTTCGATCGTTTGCTCGCCGACGCGGATCGCGACCTCGGCTGCGGATCGGAGGAATGCCGGATCTGATTTGTTCGCGGGAGGGGCGCCAGGGTAGATCTAACGCAGCGTGCATCGGTGGTTGGGTCGGCCTGTCTCCTCTTAGACGTGGGAGTCGTCAGGAAGGTCAGTCCGCTTTGATTCCAGCTTCTCTCACGACCTTCGCCCATTTCGCGCGCTCTTCGCGAATGAACCGGGCGAATTGCTCCGGCGTTCCCGTCAGAGGCTCGTTACCGATATCCAGGTAGCGCTTCTGGAAAGCTGCAGTGGCTACCGCGCGATTGACCTCTGCATTCAGCCTCTCGATGACGGGTTTCGGGACGCCGGCCGGCGCGATTACACCGCCCCACGATATAGCGCTGTAACCTGGTACTCCCGACTCGCTTACGGTCGGCAGATCGGGAAAGCCGGGCGAACGCTTCGGTCCTGTGACTGCGATGCCGCGCACCTTGCCACTTTTAACGTGCGACCAGATCTCAGGCAGATTGCCGAACACCGTGTGGATCTGTCCGCCCATCAGCTCGGTCACGGCCTGCGCGCCGCTTTTGTATGAGATGTGCGTCAGGCGTGTGCCTGTCATCAGGTTGAAAAGCTCGGCGGCAACGTGTCCGATGGCGCCATTGCTTGCACCATAGGTCAGCTTTTCCGGATTGCTCTTCGCATATTGGATCAGCTCCTTCACCGATTTCACCGGAAGCGCGAGGTTGACTCCAACGATGCACTGGGACATGCCGACCTGCGCAATCGCCTGCAACTGCTTGTCAGGATCGTAAGGGAGCTTGCCCACGAGCGCAGGACTGATTGCCAGAGGACCGACGCTGCCATAACCGATCGTGTAGCCGTCGGGATCCGCTGTTGCGACGGCTTGTATGCCGATTACGAAAGCGCCGCCCGGTCGATTGTCGACAATGACCTGCTGTTTGAGCTGTTCGCTCAAGAGCGGTGCAAGCAGGCGCGCCACCGTATCAGGCCCGCCGCCGGGCGCTGACGGTACGATGAAGCGTATGGGCTTGCTCGGGTACTGCTGGGCGTGGGCCGCAGCCGATGCACACGCATTCAGCGCGAGCAGCGCTGCAGCGCTCCGTTTCAAGAGCCGGCGGGTTTTACTTTTCATTCGATGCCCTTCGATAGCGATGATCGAATCCTCGATCTAACTCGTTGAGATGCGCTCCATGAAGCTGCGCAAGACGGGCGCAAACTTCGCGGCATCCGGTGTTGTGGCATCGTGGCCATACGGGCTCTCGAGTAGAAAGTAGGTTGCGTCGACGCCGGAAGCCTCGAGCTTCGCCATCACGTCGCGTGCTATGGTGGGCGGATACAGCACATCCGTCGTGGTGAGCGTGTACAAGACCTTCGCGTGGATCTTGTGGAAATCCTTTTCCGCATCGAAGCGTACGGCCGCGCGCAGCAGCGCGATCATACCGTTCGCGTCGAATTTTTCTGCCCACGCTTGGGCTTGTTTCTCGAGCAGCGCGGCGCGTACGGTCGGGTCCGGATAACGCTCGGCAAGCACCGTATCGAAGCCATATCGCTTCAGCGTTTCGAGCCTCAACGCGGCAAGTGTGGAAACGATGCCGCCCGTATCGTAGTAACGCCCGCCGTTCCAGTTGGGATCGCGTTCGAAGCGGGCGATGAGATCGTGAACGGCTTTATCTCCGCCGGTGCGCTTCGGTGCCGAGTTGGCGATCACGAGCCCGTTCATGAATTCGGGGTACGTGACACCCCACGCGAAGGCCTGGAATCCGCCATAGGATCTGCCGGCCACCGCGATCAAGTGCTCGACGTGCAGCGACTCGAGGAGCGCTTTTTGTGCAGCAAGGATGTCAGGGAGCGTGATCTCCGGAAAATCGGGCCCGTAGGGCTGACCGGTTGCCGGATCGATACTGGACGGGTTGGTCGATCCAAACGAAGACCCCAGCATGTTCGACGACACGACGAAAAAACGGTCCGTGTCGATCGCCTTGCCGGGTCCGATCAGCCCATCCCACCATCCGACGCTGCCGTCCGCGCGCCGGCCGGCAGCGTGATGGTGATTGGTGAAACCGTGAGTGACGAGAACGGCGTTTCGGCGATTCGGCGCGAGCCTCCCGTAATGCTCGAATGCAATCGTGAGGTTGGGCAACGTCGCGCCATCGCGTAACCTGAAATTCTTCGCGGTGAAGAATTTCGTTTCGACTGGATCGAGCTGCACCACGACTGCGCTCATTCACGCACTTTGCGTCACGTCTGGCGCTGCTGACGCGCTACTGCCGCTGTCCCCGGCTCACTCGACCGATCAGTGCCAGGCCGGCGAGCATCAATGCGAGAGTACCGGGCTCCGGCACCACAGCGAATCCGAGCTGCGCGGCAGCGACGCGTTGGAGCATGAGGGCATCGCTACTCGAGATCCCGAGATCGGACCCAGCGATTTCGCTGGAGCCGAGCGACTGTGGGTCGAGACCGGTGATGGTGCCGAACTGAACGAGCGCGTCCAGATACGAGCCGTACTTGCTGGCGTGAAGATAGTCGTCCCACCACAGATTGATGGGGTCGCCGGCTTGGGGTGTGGTGTAAATGCCCGATGCGTCATAAAAGCCGCTGGTCTTCACGAGGTTCTGGTCGAGCGCTCTCTGAAAAGCGTCGCCGACGGGGATTACACCCGCGAAATTGGGGTTGGTGCTGGCCTTCGCATAAAAAGCGGTGTGCAGATCCTGCGTCATGGCAGCGAGGGTTGGGTAATACAACGTGGCCGACCCACCGGCGCTGCTGGTGTCGACAATCGGCCGGCCATCGGAAGTGGTCGTATCGGGCGTCGTGATCAAGTGCGGAAAGACCATGTCGGGGCGTGCCCATGTCTCGGTCAGATACACTTTGGTGGCGGGGCTCGCATGCAAATTTTTCGGAATGGAGCGCGCGAGGTTGCAGCTACCCGCCGAGAGTCCGGTGGCCATACACGCTGCGAGCCCGCCAAACAGCGCGGTTTCGGTGTACGTCTCGGCGGCACCGTTGTGAATGAACTTCTCGAACTTGTCTGCGTAAGCATTGAACGTTGCCAGATTGGCGTTCTTGCCTTTGTTCGGCGGCAATGCGGCATCGCTTTGTTCCTGCAGTACAACGGCATCCCACGTCCGGGACGCGACGTTACCGCGCAAATCCCAGGCGGCGTTGGCGGTGTTCAGAAATTGCCCGCGCAGCGAGGCCGCGTTGCGCGCGGAAATCGAAACGTCATAGCTCAGCCCGGCTTCATCCGTGAATTTCTTGAATATGCCGGGCACGCCGCCCCAGGGATGCGGCTCCCAGGGATTGGAGCCCGCAGAGCTGACCGCGTTGAATGCTGCAGTGAGATCATGGACATTAGCCGCGTTGTAACTCAACACTGGATCGAGCCGGCCGAACGTGTAGCTGTTGCCGACGAAAAGTATGGCGATAGGCGCTGCGCATGCCACGTGCGCACTGATCGCGACCGCAGCCAGAGTCAGCACGACGACCAGCGATGGGAAATACCGTAGCGGTGCCGGCATGCTGGCGATCGTGCCGCGCCGGCTTGACTTGCCAGCGCTTGAATCAGTGGGTTTGCTCGTATGCATCGCTCCTCCTGTAACTGAGCCAAGCTAAAAATCGAAACACGCCTGCGCTTGAGCAACGCGCAGCTCGCCATATGGGTGTTCTTATTCTGCCGTCCAATGTAGAAGCAACTGACTAACAGTTCAAATATGCTAATGTGGGGCTTCCCATATCTTTTGAATATGCCAGCTTTCCCATGGAATTAAGGCATCTTCGATACTTCATTACCGTAGCGGAAGAAAGAAGCTTCACGCGCGCAGCGGCACGGCTGGGCATCCAGCCGCCGTTGAGCCAGCAGGTGCAGGCGCTGGAGTACGAGCTGCGCATGAAGTTGTTCGAGCGGCTTCCGCGGGGCGTGGAGCTGACAGCGGGAGGAGCGGTTTTTCTCGCCGAAGCGCGGGCCGTTCTGGCAGGGCTCGATCGCGGTGCGATCAGGGCGCTGCGAACCGCAGACGGGCAGGAAGGTTCGATATCAGTGGGCTTTACGAGCTCCGTAACGGCTCACCCGCTCGCCCCTGAGATCATCCGGACTTATCGCCACAGCTATCCGAGCGTGGCACTCGATTTTCATGAAGGTAACGCAGCCGATCTGACTGAGGCCGTGAGTCGCCGTGAATTGGACGCCGCAATCGTGCGTGCGCCCGTGGCCCAACCGGCCGAGCTCGTATTTCACTGCCTTCTCGACGAGGACCTGTTGATCGCGCTCCCGGGGAAGCACCCGCTCGCGCTCCAGAAACACCGGCGAGGTCAGGGCGGCCTGTCGCTCAAAGCGCTGGCAAACGAGCCTTTCATACTCGTAAGGCGGCCAGGCGCGCCGGGTATGTATGCAGATCTAATCGCTGCGTGTAACCAACTCGGCTTCAGCCCGCGTATTGCTGCGCAAGTCGGGCACATGCTTACGAACATCATGCTCGTTGCAGCGGGCGTTGGTGTGTCGGCGGTACCTGCATCGATGCGCGACACCCTGACTGACAGCGTCGCGTACCGCGCTCTCATTCAAACGCCGCGACTGATTGCGCCTATCACGCTCATACATCGGCGCGAGGAAACGAACCCCGCTGCAAGCCGCTTCATCGCCATTACCAAGAGACTTGCGAGAAAATTTTCCCGCTAGCCTAGATTTCGATGCCCGCGCTGGAACGCGGCGCGATCTGCGACTGCCCGTCGCCCATCTCCTGCTGCATCATCAACAGCTGTAACAGGAGCATCTGCATTGCCGCGACCTCTTCCTCGCTCGCTCCTTGCGTGGGCGCAACCTCGAGAACGATCACGTCGTTGCCGGACGCGCTGGCGCCATCGGGCACTTGTGCCGCAACTCGAGGTTGCGATTGAGCGGGTGCGCCGTGCACTGCATCGGGTCCCGCCTGCGCGGCGCCCCAAATGAGCACGAGGCCTGTCGCTGCGGCCCCGATTTGTTGTCTAGCGTTCATGTCGACGTCTCCTGGCATTGAGTGACCACGCAGTAAAACGCAAGTGGCGTGCCAAAAGACTGTGCGCGCTGATTTCGATCGCAAAGGATGGCAATCATGCGCACGTCCACGACACAGGCGACGGTGAGTGACCGGACCAAGGTTTCACGAAACTTACAAATCGCGCGCTATCGCTCGCCGGCCCACGTCAGTACTTCGCAGTTTTCTGGCGCGCAGCTGACGAGGAACCTAATGAATAGGCCTTCGCGTTCGTGGTGATGTCGAATCTCGTCGTGAACGCGGCCTGGCAGCGGGCGCACGCCGCGATCGACGTCTCGGATCATCAGGACGGTCGCGTCTGCGATAACTGAAGTTCTGATCCCGCTGATCGTTACGGCGGGGCCGGCGCTCATAATGCACGGCCGATGCGGGCTTCGACCTGCACCTGGCCAGGCCGTGAACCTAAAGATGCTGCAGCGGCGTTTGCCCGGCAGTTGAAACCGCGCACCAATAGTGGGCGCAGCGCACTATGGTGAGGACGCCGATTGTGCCCGGCATCACCGTTGCTCATAGTGCACGTATGGCCATCCTTGATTTCGTCGACCCGCCACCCCTGGAGCTCACCGTGAGAGTCGGGTGCGCTCTCGTGTACGAGACCGCGGTGCCGACGCCGCTCTTCCTGTTGCTCAAACCGCGCCTCGGTCTGCGTCAGCTTATCCTCGAAGAGAAGTTCGTGTTCGGCGCAAGTTTACCCACGCAACAGCTTTCAGATACGCACGGCAATACCGTTTACCGCTTGATGCTCATGGCGGGTCGCAACGAAATCGTGCACGACGCTATTTTTACCGTCCCGCGCGTTCCGGACAACTACGGACTGCCCGCCGACGTGGTGCCGATAGAGCGGCTGCCGATGGACGTCTTGCGATATGTCATGCCCAGCCGCTATTGCGATTCGGACAAGCTCATGCAATTCGCGCTGAGCAAGTTCGGTCACGTTCCACGTGGTGTCGAGCAGGTGCAGGCGATATCCACGTGGGTGCACGAGAATATCGAATATCGCTTTGGTTCCGGCAGTCCGCTCATTTCAGCGTGGGACGTCGTCGAGCGCGGATACGGAGTATGCCGCGATCTCGCGCACGTTACCGTGGCGCTGTGCCGCGCGATGAGTTTCCCCGCCCGCTACGTGACCGGTCACGTGCCGGATATCGGCGTGATCGATCCCGGCACGCCGATGGATTTCCACGCGTATGGGGAGGTGTATCTCGGCGGCTGCTGGCACACCTACGACGCGCGATATAACACTCCGCGTATCGGCCGCGTGAAAATCGCCCACGGCCATGACGCGGTCGACGGCGCTTTTTCGACGATCTTCGGCGCAGCGACGCTCTCGAGCTTCGACGTTTGGGCGTATCAGATCGAACGCTCCCACGTACGCGTCGGGGATCCAGTCGATCTCACGAAGCGCCTGGACGGAACCGAGGAGTTGAAGGTCACGGCGTGATGAAGTGACGGAGTGACGCAGTGCACGTCATCCATCATTCATCATTCCGCATTCATCGTTGCCCTTAGAGCAGCGTGGATTTCTTCTTCTTGCCCTGTTTGATGAGGTCCTGTTCTTCGATGATGTCGGTGAACTGTCGCACCGCATGTGACATCGTCGGCCATCCCGTGTAGTGACCCACCTGAATGATGACCTCGCAGATCTCCTCTTTGGTGATGCCGAGGTGCTGCGCGCTCAGATAATGAGAATGATTGCCGCTCGGCCGCGCCATTGCAATGTTCGCTGCGAGGGTGACGAGCTGGCGTTCGCGCAAGCTCAGGCCGGGACGGCCCCAGACATCGCCGAATAAATGAGCCACCGACATCTCGTACATGTCCGGATACAACGCTTTCTGGTTCATCATCAGGCTCTCGCGGCCCATCTTTTTGAGCACGTCCATGCCGCGCTCGAAACTCGAATCGTTCTTTTTGCCAACGTTCACACTGCGTTTTTTCGAGCTTTTCTTCTGAGCCAT
>JAQGNH010000144.1 GCA_028291945.1 Betaproteobacteria bacterium | reverse complement strand
AGCCCGACACGCTACTACGCTGACCCTGGCAGCCCCAGGCGGTCAGCCATGCGCACAAGTTCCGGAACCGATTTCGCCCGCATTTTGCGCATCACCTGACCGCGATGGACCTTCACCGTGACGAGCGAGAGCCCGATCTCGGCAGCGATCTGCTTGTTCACCCGGCCGGCGACCACGAAGCTCATGACTTCGCGCTCGCGCTCCGTAAGCGTACGGTAGCGAGCCTGCACATCCGCGATGCCCGCGGCGTCTCGGCGGCGCGCGCGATCACGATCGAGTGCCGCATGGATCGCGTCGAGCAGCACCTGTTCATCGAACGGTTTCGTCAGAAACTCCGCCGCGCCGGCCTTCATCGCGCGCGCAGTCATTGGAACGTCGCCGTGGCCAGTGAGAAAGATGATCGGGAGAGCGACACCCGCTTTACCGAGCTCCTGTTGGAACGCGAGGCCGCTCATTCCCGGCAGCCGCACGTCGAGGACGAGGCAGCCCGGTACATCGGGCCGCGGCGCGTGCATGAACTCCTGTGCGGACGAGAACACATGTACGTCCAAGTCGACCGACCGAAGCAGCGTGTCGAGCGAGCGCCGTATCGATGGATCGTCGTCGACGACGAAGACGGCGGCGCGCTCTTCGCTCATGGCTTTGGGGTGGTCCGCAGCGCCGGCGTTTGCGATTCGAAGCCGTCGATCACGCGCGGTCGCAGTCCTGCTTTCGCCAGCGCCCAGTAGACGACGAACCCGACGATGTACGCATACAGCGGCGCGGGATGTGCGACATCGAGCAATCCTGTCGGCACGCCCGGAACGTGGTCGAGAATTCCGACGACGAAACCAAGCGCCCACGCGATATACCCGGCCCAGTTGATGCCGGCACGCGGCCCCGACCACCGTTTCCCCGCGAGCAGGTAGTCGGCAGTCATTGCGCCGCAGATGGGACCGAACGAAGCTCCGACGATCACGAAGAACCCGATGAGGTTGTGTGCGACGTGAGTTATTGCGAGCAGCACGCCAATCGTCACACCCACGAGCGTCGACACCGTCTTCGGAATACGCGGCAGCATCGTGCCGAAGCTGTTCGACGCGATGAACGCGCAGAAACACGTTGGGACGACAGACGCAGCAGCGAACAGGAAGAACATGATCGGTGCGAGCTCCCCTACGCTCGCGATGGTGTCTGCGTAGTTGTAGCTTGTGCCGCCTGCACCCAGCACGCCTGCAACGGACAGTAAAGGCAAGGCGCCGGCGACGACGATCGCGAGCGAGATCCCGACGAGGCCGCCCCACACAATATCACGGCGCCCGCGGTTGTTCATTCCGAAATCGGCGCCGGCCGCACCGGCAGCGGCGAAAAACCCAATGACGATCTCGAGCACGGCAGCGAACGCGCGTCCGGGATGATTCTGCGGTGGTTCGAAGTCCGGCAGGCCGCTCGTGGTCGCGATAAAAACGATGACGATCATCACGAGCGGCACGCAGTTCAGAAATAGCGCTGCGCGCGCGACGTAGGAAATCCCTTTCATCGCGACGAACGCAAGCCCGTAAGCCCATACGAGCGCAACGATCGTGAAGAGAATCTCTGACGTCTGATTGAGGCCCTTCATGATGAAGTCAGTGGAAACGTAGGTCGCTACCGCAAACCAGCCAAGCTGCAGGAGACCCATCAGCAACCCCGGGATCAGGTATCCACCGATGGTGCCGAATGTCGAAGTGCCGACGATGTAAAGCGGCAGACCTGTCTGCATGCCGAGCATCGCCGGCGCATAGTAGTAAAGTCCGAAGCAAAGCAGACCTGCCACGATCAGCGCGACGACCGCGACGCCTACACTCGTCTGACTGATCGTCCCGTTTGCGAGCTGCAGGTAGAACGCGACCCACAGAAAGATGCCGGCGTAGGACGGCGCCGTGTTCTTGTACCAGGCCTCGCGATTGCGATTGGGGACCGACGCTCGCACGTACTCCGGAAGGGCTGTCGGCATCTCAGCTCCCAATAAACGCGACGAATGCCGCAAGCATATGTAGCGGGGCAACTGCAAGGCAAGCGTCGGCCGAATTACTCTGCTCCTCGCTCACGACGCGGCCTGTTCAGCAGCTGGCAGCGAAAAGCTGAAGATCGCCCCGTGCGGCTCGGCGGGCGTCGCCCACAGCCGCCCTCCATGCGCTTCGATGATCGAGCGGCTGATTGATAACCCCATGCCCATGCCTTCGGCCTTCGTCGTGTAAAACGCCTCGAAGACCCGTTCGGCATCGTCGGCGTTCAGGCCAACGCCGGAGTCGCGCACCTCGACGAGCACCGTGTCCGCTCCGTCGGGGCGTGACACGATCTTCAATTCGCGCGGCCGATCGTGCACGTCGCTCATCGCTTCGGCTGCGTTCACGACGAGATTGATGAGGACCTGCTGAAGCTGCACGCCATCGCCCGAGACCGGCGGCAGATTCGCGTCGAGCTGCATTCGAAGAAGGATGTCGCGGTTCCGCACCTCACGGTCGGTGAGCGCGATGGCTTCGCGAATCTTGTGATTGACATCCAGCAATTCCATGCGAGGCGCCTGGCGCTTCGTCTGCGCGCGGATTCGCGCGATCACGTCGCGTGCGCGTTTGCCGTCTGCGGCGATGTTGTCGAGCGCCGAGCATGCTTCACCGACGTCGGGTGGCGTGGCGGCGAGCCAGCGCGAGGCGGCGGCGGCGCTCGCCACCATCGCCCCCAACGGCTGGCTGACCTCATGAACGATCGACGTCGTAAGCTCGCCAAGCGTTGTCAGGCGCGACACGCGGGCAAGCTCCGCCCGGGCCGTCTCCAGCGCATTTTCTTTTGCGCGCAGCGTCTCCTCGGCGATCTTGCGCTCCGTTACGTCGCGCGCGAGTGCGAGATAGAAGAGCTTTCCCTCGTGCCGAAACGTGCCGGTGCGGATCTCGACCGGGAGAACGGTTCCGTCCTTGCGTTTATGGAACGTCTCGAACGTGATGATTTCACCCGCCTCCGCCCGCTTCGCAAGCTCCAGGATAGACGCTGCGTCCATGCCTACATCGAATTCCCGCGGGTGCATTCCAATCAGCTCTTCACGCGTCCAGCCAAGGCTCTCGCATGCCTGCCGATTGACGTCGATCACCCTTAGCTCTTCGTTTAGTAAATAAAAAGCGTCTGTCGCACGGTCCACAAACGTGCGGAAGCGCGCCTCGCTTTCGCGAAGGCTGTCTTGCGCACGCTTGCGTTCGGTAACGTCCCGAACGACGGATAGAATCAGGCGCTCGCCACGATCGGAAATTTGCGTGTTGGTCACCTCGACGGGAATCCGGCGCCCGCTGCGGTGGATATCGATCGATTCGAAAGTGGCGCTTCCATGCTTCGCGATCTCCTCGCGAATTACCCGCCCGGCATCACCACGGACTTCGGGTGCCTGGACATCCGACACCTTCATCTCGACCAACTCGTCGCGCGAGTAGCCAAGCAGCGTGCAGGCTCGCTCGTTCACTTCGATGATCTCGTCGCTCTTGTTCTCGAGGAAGATGGCGTCGTTCGCCTTGTCGAACAGCGTGCGATACCGCTGCTCGCTCTCGCGCAACGCCACTTCGCTCGCGCGCAACTCGCGCTCTGTCTCTCTCAGGTCCGTGATGTCCTGCATGACGCCGAACTGTAGGATCGGACGGCCTGACGGGTCGAACACCACATCGCCCTGGCTGTGCACCATGCGCTCGGTGCCATCGGGGCGGACCACTCGATATTCCACGTCATAACGCGGCCCGCCGCCTAAAGCGATCTCATTTGCCTGCGCTGCTTTCGGCCGGTCATCAGGATGGATCAAGCTCAACCAGTGACCGTGCCATTGTGGAAGCTCCACGGGTGGCACGCCGAAGATCCGGCAGGCCTCATCCGACAGCGCGACACGGCCTGTTTCATAGTTGCGCTCCCACCAGCCCACGTGCGCGATCTCCTGCGCCGCTTCGAGCCTGCGCTCGCTCTCCCGCAGGCCGCGTAGCGTCGAAAGTGTTACCGTCGCGTCACCCAGCCTGAGCCCGATCTCGCGGAAAAGCCGCACTTCCTCCGGGTTCCACACACGACGATACGTGCACTGCCGGAGCGTAAACACGAAGAAGTGATCGCCTCGCCTGCTCCTCGGTTCGATCGGCATCGACAGCACGGATTGCACGCCGAAGCGCTCGAGCACGCGCGCCGTGCCGGGCGGGACTGATCCGAGCACCCACTGCACCGGCCCACCGGCGGCCTTCAACTCGGCACTCATCGCGCTCAAATCTTCATCGGCGGCCACCTCAACACCCGGTGAAATGTTCAGCGTGAATCCGGGACGCTCGCGCTTCGCAAGCAGGGTGAAAGACTTCGTTTCGGTTTCGCCGGCGTGGCGTCCGAATACCGCACGATCGCATTGAAAGATGTCGAGCACTTCGCCGAGTGCTCGATCGAGCATGTGCTCGACGTCATCGGTGCCCTGCATCGCGCGATGAATACGGTCGATCGACTCGAAAAACCGCACGTGCTGACGCCGCTCTTCCTCGCGTAGGCGCAGCCTATGCTCGACACTCCGGCGACCTGCGCTGAATTCCGTCAACAGCAGGCACAGGGCGACGAAAACCGATAAAGGCAGCACATGCTGCGGCGAGGTTGAGAACGAATTCACCGGCGGGACGAACAAGTACGAAGCGCCCACTATGCAGATCAGCGAAGCGAGCAGGCCCGGTCCGCGCCCCCCGTACCAAGCGGTCAGAACCACGGCCGCCAGAGGGAGCTGGTAAATCGACGTGCCTTCCTCGAATGGAAGCTCGCCGCGCACGAACAGCGCGAGCGGCGCCAGCACGAGCGCAACACCGTAGCGCTTGAGGAGATCTCGCCTCTGTTGTTTTTTGTGATCGTCGTTCACGCGGTGCCTGCAAACTCCCCCATGCAAGCAGCTTATCGCAATACTGCGCCGGTTGAGATCGTGCAGGCAACGGGCCCTGCGAATGCTCGACGGTATGGCCGACTACGAGTTTGGTATACCCGCCGAGCCGGACTTCCCGACTAGCGCTCGCGCGCGTGCGGCGGGCAATGCGTCGTCGCCTTCATTGAGCCCGTCCACTACGAGACGCAGCGCGTCGAAGTCTTCAGGGCCCGCCTCTTCGCCCTCGCACAGCGCTGAAAGCGCGATCATCTCGAGCCAGGGCGCTTCTTGCGCGCGTGCTTCCGCGACTGCCTCGCGCAGCGCCTCCTTAGCGCGCTTGGGGTCCCCGAGCGCATCGGCGATCGACGCGTCCAGCACTAGTAACTGCGGCAAGTATTCCCGTTCTCCGAGTGCCTCGGCGCAATGCATGGCGCTTTCGAGTTCCACGCGTGCGCCGGCCCAGTCGGCGGCGCGTATGAGGGCTTCAACGCTATAGCCGAGTGTCTCGCTGCCCCATGCTCGAATACCGAGCCGAAGGGCTTCATCGTAGCCTTCGCGTATCAGTCGATGCCCCTCGCGCGCATTGCCAAGCTGCGCTTCAGCCCAGCCGCGGAACCAGAGATGCGCGGCACGCGCTTGCGCAAGGTCGTACTCCTCGCCCAATGCGCGCAAGCGTTCGGAGACCGCTGTCACGTTCTCGGCGTTGTTCATCCGCACCTGGAACAGCGCCTCGAACCAAAGCGCCGCCATTTGCGGTGCAGGTTCACCGAACCCACGTGCGCGCGCGTGCATCTCGCGGATACGCGCACGTGCCTGATCGATGAAACCGAGGTGAACCAGCGTAAGCGCGAGATAGCCGAGGATGATGACCTCCGGGTCCGCAGCAAACACGGCACGACGAGATGTGGCGTCGAGGCCCTCGTGGGCTACCAGGCCTTTTTCGAGCCATTCACGTGCGATACGCGGCCGGCCGCGTGAGTACTGAACCAATCCGTGTACGAGACACGCACAAAGTAGCGCCGTGCGGTCATCACTTACCAGCGCGAGACTCTCGCACCGCCGCGCCAGCACCCATGCCTCATCGGGTTCTCCCCTCATGAAGAGCGAAAAACCGAGCGCCGAAAGGAAGAGACCACGCAAGGGATGCTGCGGCACATCGTCCAGCAGCGAGACCGCGCGCTCGAATGCGCGCTTCACGTCGTCGGCGCTTATGCCGAGCAACTGTATTGCCGCCGCACCCTGTAACGTCGCGAGAGTTATCTCGACGTCCGTTCGCGCAGCACTCGGTTCCACCATCGGCAGAAACGCCAATGCGCGTTGTGTGACGCTCATCGTCTGCGCCGGGCTGAAATGCAGCAGCGCGGACTCTGCAGCTTCGGCGTAATAGCGCAATGCGGGCATGAGCTCGTGCCCCGCCTCGAAATGGAACGCCAGCTCCGCCGGCGTCACGTCTGCGCCTTCCGACCGCTCGCGCTCGAGCGTCACCGCGATCTTGCGGTGGAGCTCAGAGCGGGCGACAGGACCGAGATCGCTATGGAGCACCTCCCGGTACAGAGCGTGTCGGAAAGCATATCTCGTATCGCTGGCAGGGCCCACAGCCTCCTGCGGCACATACGTCAACCAGCGCTGCTCGCGCGCAAGGTCAGCACACGACCGCGCCACGCTTGCAATGTCGCTCGCCAGCACTTCCGCGATCGTATTCAGCCGGAACTCCACGCCGCAGACGCTCGCCGCATCGAGCAGCACGCGCTGCTCTCGCGTGAGCCGCTCCATGTACTGCTCGACGATGCCGGCCAGGTTCTCCGGTATCGGCATCGCTTCCAACCGCGATTGTGCGGACGATTGCGCTTCGCGTGTGACATCGCGCCGCGCCACAAGATCGCTCACGATATCGGCTACGAACAGTGGAAGCCCTTCGCTGCGTGCATGTAGCGCGCGGACGAAAATCTCATCCGAGGCGAGCGCTGGAAGTCGCTTCCCGATGTAATCGGCCACATCCGCCTCTGAGAACGCGTCGAGAACGATCTCATCGGCGAGCCCGTGGAGTTTGAGTTCGTGTCGTAAGAACTTCAGAGGATGATCCGCAGCGATTACCTCGGTGAGGCGGAAGCTTGCAAGCCATAGGAGCCGCATGGCTCCGCGCCGGCGCGCAACATGGTCCATGAGCTGCAGCGTCGCCTGATCGCTCCAGTGCAGGTCCTCCGTTACAAGGAGCAACGGTTGGTCTGCCGTGTAGCGGTCCAGGAGCTCGCCGGACTCGCGCAGCATGCGCGCCTGCCCCGAGCCTGAAAGCTCGCGCCTGAGATTCTCGCGTTCCTCCGCGGAAGTGCGCCACGGAAGCTGAAGAAGCCACATTGGCGCTACCGTCCGAATCAGAGCGCCGAAGGAGGCGTCGCGACGGCATAGCTCGGAGAGTGCGTCGAGAACGGGAAGATAGGCCTCGCCGGCACCCCCTTGATCCACGCACTGACCGTGAGCACACAGGCTATGACCGACCTCCGCGGTGAAGCACTCGATCAACGTCGTCTTGCCCACGCCAGGTTCACCGGCCACCCACACGAGCTGACGTTGGCCTGCGCAGGTAAGGACCCACGCGGAGCGGAGTCGCTCGAGCGCATCGGAGCGACCGGTGATCGGCGACGGAGTTACTGATGGCCCACTTGCCGGCTGTGATATCGCCGTCGGTGCCGCTGATCTCGCGGGTGCCGTGGGCACGGTTGTCACCGCGATGAAACGATAGCCGCGCCGCGACACAGTTTCGATGTATCGCGGCTGTTTCGGGTTGTCTTCCAGCGCTGCGCGCAATGCGCTTACCGTCGTCTTCAGCACCGAATCGCTGACGAAGCGGTGCCCCCATACGCTATCGAGCAAGGCGTTCTTGGTGACGAGCGTCCGGGGCGACCGCGCGAGCGCGCAGAGCACGGCAAAAGGCCTCGGTGCCAGCGGTATCGCTTGCCCATCGCGCGTGAGGCGCGCCTCGGCTTCATCGAGTTCAAATGAGTCGAACCGAAGACGCAGAAGCGCCTGATTCGCAGAGCTATCGGATGTGGTCTGCGTTGCCATGCTCAGAGTCCGAACGTTTTCGCAGACTATCGATGCATTGCTGATGCGGGTCAATACCTGCTTACTATGCGCGACATGGAGTTATGCATCGTGCGCCCAGCCGAGTCTGCGCGCACCCCCGTCACGCACCCGGCGGTCATGCGCAATTGTGATGCTAACATCCGGCAGTCGTTCTCATTAACGCGACGCCAACCATCCGTGCGCTGTGTCAACGCAACCTTGCTGTGGGCCAGCCTGATCGCCCGCGCGATGAGCGCATCACAGCAGTTCCCCACGGGACCGGTGCGCACGATCGTTCCCCTTTTGTCGCCGGTGGCGGAGCCGACGTCACCGCAAGACGCCTTGCAGAGCAGCTCGGTGCGGTGTGGAAACAGCCCGTGGTCATCCAGAACAGCGGAGGCACCGCCGTGCGGGAGTTTGTCCTTCGCCCGCAAGTGCCGGAGCAGACGCCGACGAAGCCACGGCGATGAAGCGCATCATGTCTGAGCCGGTTCTGCGCCGTAGCTGACCGGCCTCGCCGCTACGGCGTGCGCTACATCAAACTGCATTGGCCGTATATGGCGCGGGCGCCGTATCACGGGCTCTTCGGAGCAGACGATATTTCGGGGCCGGCGCGCGCTGCACACGAGATCGAAAAACCGCACCCTGTCTACGACGCGTTCCGGCAACACCCCGAAGCCCAGGCTTTTTCACGCGATGACGTGCGGCGAACCGTCATCCCCACCTATATGGGTCTCATCAAGCAGGTCGACGACCACGTTGGTCGACTCCTTGGATTTTTGACGCAAGCCCGTCGTGTCGACGACACGCTGACCGTGTTTACAAGCGATCACGGCGACTTGCTCGGTGATCATTGGCTGGCGGAGAAGGAGCTTTTCTTCGAGCCGTCTGTTCGCCTTCCGCTGATCGTCCGCGATCCTTGCGTGCAAGCGCCGCGGGGTGTTGTCCGCGACGACTTGGTCGAAGCAATCGATCTCGTTCCGACGTTTCTGGATGCGCTCGGTCAGCCGATTGCAAATCACGTGCTCGAAGGGCACTCGTTGCTCGGTGTAGTCCGTGGTGGAGATGCGCCTACGCGCGAAGCAGTTTTCAGCGAGCTGGACTATGCGTTCTACGGAGCTCGCCGGACTCTCGGACTCGGCGCGAACGACGCGCGTGCGGTGATGGTGCGCATGTCGCAGTTCAAGCTCGTGCATTACGATGCATTTCCGCCGCAGCTTTACGACCTCTTCCAGGCCCCCCTCGAGTTGCACGATCGAGGCACAGACGCCGATACACATGTGATCGGCCGGCTCGACTGCTCGCCTGCTGGGGTAGTCTTCGGCCACTGGTAGCCGGGTTGGGCCGAGAAGGCCATGCCGAAAATGCGCGACCCGGCACGGGCGATCATCATTGCCGTGCCTAGGTCGCAAATACCAGTGAGCTATCGGGCTGCGGTGCGCAGTGTCTGTGAATCCGGTAGTGAGAAGATGACGATCGCAGATGTGCCTCTGCCGCCGAAGAAGCCGGACACCACACCCGACGTTGTCGCGACGTACTGTTTGCCGCCGATCTCGTAGCTCACCACGCCGCCGCCGATCGAGCCGCCCGTATTGAACCGGTAGAGTACCTTGCCGTTCGCTGCGTCTATCGCAAGAAAATCGTTGCTGAAATCGCCCGTGAACAGCATGCCGCCGGAGGTCACGGTCACCGCCGCGACGAGCGGCGTCGGCCACTTCTGCTTCCAGCGCAGCTTGCCCGTCGACACGTCGAAGGCCTGGAGCCAGCCTTTCGCCTGCTCGCGCGGGTCGGGGTTGACCTTGCCGCCGTAGTGGTGAGCGAACTCGGTCCACTGGGGCGGCTTGTCGTCCTTGACGAATGTGCCGCACCAATCGACTGCCGCGACGTAGAGCGTATTCGTCGTGGGACTGTATGCCGGGCCGTTCCACTCCATGCCGCCGAGCAGGCCCGGACAACCGTGAGCACCGGCCACCGAGGGCACCGCATCGGCCAGCGTCGTAATCGGCGATTGATAAAGAACCTCGTGCGTATCGCGGTCGACCATGCGCAGTATGCCGTCTTTACCCGTGACCGTAACCAGGTTGCGCCGCTTGCCTTTGACCGTTGCGCTGAGGAGCGGACTCACCTGGCTGAGGTCCCGATCGTACTGATCGCCGGGGCCGAACTGCTTGTACCAGCGCAGCTTGCCGGTCTTCACGTCCAGCGCGACGAGGGAGTTGGTGTACAGATTCTCGCCCGGCCGCGCCTCACGATAGAAATCCGGCGCCGGATTGCCGACGGGTACGAATAGCGTGCCGCTCTTGGCGTCCAGCGATACGGGCGTCCACACGCTGCCGCCGCCGTGCGCGCGCGATGCTGCGTCCTTCCAGCTATCGGCCCCCGGCTCGTTGTCGTCCGGAATGAGGTTGAATTTCCAGACCTGTTCGCCGGTCGCGAGGTTGAAGGCGCCGATCCAGTTCTTCGCACCCCAGTCCGCTCCGGCAGGACCGTAGATCACGAGATCGCCGAAGATGAGCGGCGGCATGCTCAGGTACTGACCCGATTTCGCATCGGCGATCTTCTGGCTCCACAGGAGCTGACCGCGTTCGAGATCGAGTGCGATCAGGTGACCATCCGACGTGCCGCGCACGAGGCGCCCGTCCTTGATCGCCACACCGCGGTTCGCCGGCGACAGCACGTTCCCGGTGTCGGTCCAGATGTGCGTCCAGCGCTCGCGGCAGTTCGTTGCATCGATCGCGGCCGTGGCGTTGTCGCGCGTCGCGTATATGACGCCCTTGTAGACCAGCGGGTTGGTCTGCGTCGTGCCCGCCTTGTCCGTGCGATAGATGCAGACCGGACGCATCTCGCGCGCGTTTCTCGGCGTGATCTGGCGCAGGTCTACGAAGCGCTGACCGGTGTAATCCTTGGTCGCGTACAGCCAGTTCTGCTTGTCCCGCCCCGCGTTGAGCAGCTCCTGCTGCGTCGGTCCTTTCCCCAATACGATTTTTGCAGCCGCGGCTTGTGCATCCGCCGCACTCGCGGCCGGGCCTGCATGCCCGAGCGTGTCCAGGTACGCAATGATGTTGGCGCGGTCAGTGGGGGTGGCGACCTGCACCGCCATCGCCGTTCCCGGAACGGCCGCGGTCGAGTTGACGAGGAAGTGGTCGAGCGTCTTCTCGTCCCACGTGAGGCCCGCCTGTGCCATCGCGGGCGAGTAGCCGAACCCCGCCAGGCTTCCCGCTTTCCTGCCGATCACCTGAGCGAGCGAGGGCCCGAATCCGTTCTTGCCGACGGTGGTCGTGTGACACGCCGAACATTGGGTTTCGAAAGCCGTTTTGCCGGCGACCGGATCCCCGGCTGCGCGCGCCTGTCCGGGAAGGGCGAACGAGCTGGCCGCCGATACGATTGCGATTGCTGCGATTGCGAATGGCTTCATGATCACTCTCCTTCGAAAGCGCTGATAAGTTCTCAAATGGGCTTGGGGCGCGCAGTGAGCAATGCGTCGACGCTCGCGGCGAGCGTGCGGTAGAGCTCGATCTCGTCCTTCGACGGCGAATCGCTGCGCACATCGGCCTCCGCGAGCGAGAGCGCGGCGATGAACGCCGTCTGTGCGGCGACGAGTTGCTCGTCCAACCGCGCCAGTTCGCGCTTCCCGCCCGGCGTGTAGGCATCCGGTTCGAAGCGCGCCGTCTCGGTCAGCTTGCGCGCGGTCCCGAGTTGCTCGTAGATCTCGAGCCGTATCTTCTGGACTTCAGCCTGATTGCGGGTGACGTCGTCAGGGTTGATCACCGTGACGAGCCGCGCCAGGCCGCGCACCGCCCCGGAAAGCTTTTGCCACGCGCCCGCGCCGGCGCGCTCCGGCCAGATATAGACGAATACGAGCAGCATCACGAGGTTTCCGAACAGGATGCCGACGATGCGATCGCGCACCATCGTGATTTCGGTGCCGGGGCCGTAGCCTTGCAGCACGCAGAGAAAGAAAGCAAAGGCCATCTGCAAGCCCAGGTAGGAGATGCGTTCGCTGCCGGATGCGATCCAGGCGGCGGGCGCCGCCACGATCGCGATGAGCAGCGCGAGGTCGGTCAGCGATTCCAGGTGCGGCATCACGAACACGGTGACCGCGATGGCGGTCGCACCGCCGAGAAGACAGCCGGCGATGCGCAGCGTCGACTTCTGGAGTGTGGCGCCCGTGCTCGTCAAAGCGACGATCGCGCAGGTGATGACGCACGTGTGTATGCCGGGCCAGTCCACCGCCGTGAAGGCGACATAGCAAAACATCACCGCCAGGGTCGTCTTCAGCGCGAAGCGTGGATAAGCCGGATTGGTGAACGCGTCGGTAGTGAAGAGGTGCTTCTTGCCCTTTGCCTTGGGCTCGGGTCGGACGCGCGCCGCGGTGGCGGACTGCATCGCAAGGGGTATCGCTTCCACCAGGCGGTCGATTTCCGTCAACAACGCGAACCCCTGCGGTGTCGAGTACTCGCGCGCCTGGCCCGGCGGCGGCATGTGAA
Organism: Betaproteobacteria bacterium; assembly: GCA_028291945.1. GTDB lineage: Bacteria > Pseudomonadota > Gammaproteobacteria > Burkholderiales > SG8-41 > JAQGMV01. Next base: position 9,207 of record JAQGNH010000144.1, on the reverse strand, counting down.
CGCCGCCAGGCGCGCTGTCGCCCTCGATTGCGTCCGCCAACCGTGCACACTTGTCGGCCAGCGCTTCGAGATGCGCGCGCGGCAATGCCGGCAGCACGCCTGGTTCGAGGAGGCTTACTGCCGCGGTCGCCGTGACGAGCCGATCGACGAGCGTGATCAGCGCCTCCCGCTGCGCGCTCTGACTCTTCAGCGACGCGTGCCGAATGCCGGCGAGCGCAAGCAACTGGAAGAGGCGCGGCGAACCCGCCTCGGCAAACGACGTCAGTTCGGTATGGCGCCGGTTTGCGGCGAGCTCCGGGAGGGCGTGTGCGACAGCCCTGAGCCGGGCTGCGAGCTCACGCCGCAGGATGCGCTCGGGGTCGGCCGGGAGGAGCAGCAGGTTCATCGCGATCAGGATTGCGATCGGAAACGCCAATGCGACCCACATCCAAAGCGCGAAGCGCACGAGGGCTTCGGGACTGTCGAAGCTGTCGACCACGGCGAGCAGCACCATGATCACGAATCCCGGGATCCAGCCCAGAAGAAACCCGGCGGGCACGCTCGCGCTCGCGCGTAACACGAACATCCCGCCGAAGAAGAGGCTCGCCATGACGACGATACGGGCGGCGGGATACTCGATCGTGAGCAAGTACGCGACGATCGTCAGCGCGATGGATACGGCGACCGAGAGCACGCCCGTGACGCCGAGCAGCGCAGTCGTGACCGGATCTTCGCGTTGAATGAAAAACACCATGTACGCCGACAGGGCCATCTCGGGGACCTCGAGCGTCATCGAGATGACGACGACGAGCACCGTGGTCAGCACCATCCTGAGCGTCGCGTCGACCCGGCCGGGCGAAGGCGCGAGCTCGCGCCGCAGAAAAGCGAGCCACGCAGGGCGAGGCGCGGTCAGACGTCCGGCGGCGGGTGCAGCGATCACGGCGATCGTTCTGTCATCGCCACCGGGCGTGTTTTCTCTCCGCCTGGTACCACTGCGACCGCTGACGCGCCGATGCGGAACAGCTCCGGCTGTGGATCCTCGATGCGGATGCGGACCGGGAAGCGCTGGGCCACGCGCACCCAGTTGATCGAGCGCGGAACTTTCGGCAGCCCGCCGCTGCTTCCGCCCTCGTCCGGCGACACGCCCCAGCCGATGGAGTGCACGGTGCCCTTGAAGTGCTGCGAGCGATCCATCATCAGGTAGACCTCCGCGGACATGCCGGGGCGGATGTTCCTGAGCTCGGTCTCCCGGAAGTTTGCGATCACGTACCAGGTGCGCGTGTCGACGAGCGTGAACAATTGTCGGCCGGTGGCAGCGAACTGACCTTCGGCAATGTTCAGATCGACGACGCGACCATCGAACGGCGCACGCATGGTCGTCTGCCGCAGGTCGTATTCGGCGTTCGCGACTGCGGCGCGCAGCTCGCCCACGCGGGCGACGAGGGCGTCCACACCGCTGACCGCAGCCTGGGCGCGGCGTGCGTCCTGCCGTGCAAACTCCAGCGCCGCTTCCGCGGTTCGCCTTGCGGTTCGTGCCTGGTCGACCGACTCGGCGGTGACGAACTGCTCTTCGAGCAGCGGTTCGACGCGGTTCAGCGTGTCGGTCGCCTGCTTAAATTGTGCTTCGGCGCGAGCGATGTTCGCCCTCGATGCCGCGGCCGAAAATTGCTGTGCGTTGACTTCGCGCTGCGTGAGGGGGATCTGCCGCTCCAGTGTCGCCAGGGCCGCTTTCGCCCGCGCGAGTGCAAGCTCATACGGGACGGGATCGAGCGAGAACAACACGTCGCCCTTGTGTACCAGCTGATTGTCCTGGACCTTGAGCTCCATGATGCGGCCGCTCACCTGCGGCGCCACCGCAATCATATCGGCGCGGGCGAACGCATCGTCGGTGCGCGGATAGTGGTCGATCCAGGAGATGACGTACACGACCGCGGCAATCGCACCGACAAGGATGACGAGGCCGATCAGCTTGCCCGCAACGGCGCGCACGCCAGTGCGTTTAGGCGATGGCGGCGGCTCGGGAGGTCGCGGGGGTTCCGCGCTCTGTTGAACTGGGATGTCCTGCGCTGCGGGAACACCGCGTTGCGCTGCGCGTGGGTCGCTCTCACTCATGGAATCACCTTTGGAAGTACACGATCCACGTGCCCAGCGTGAACAGCACGAGTGCTGCGGGATAGATGATGGCGCGCGGGCCGACGTGGCCTTCGAGCTTCGCGCCGCGAAGCACCGCCCGCAGTATCAGCGTGAGCACGATGCCGGCGACGATGCAAAGCATCCACGCCGGAAAGAACGCGCCGAGGATGCTGATCGACGGCGCACGGCTCGTCATCGCGAGCTCCGGCCCGTGCTGGCGTCGGCAGGGAGCGACGACGCGATCTCGCCCGTGCTGAACGCAAGCGCGGCGCTCGCCGTGAATACGAGCGCTCGCGTCTCGGTGTCGCTCGTGCGCGCGCGCGTCAGATGGGTTTGCGCAGTAGCGACGTCGACGTACGTGCCGACGCCGCGGCGGTAGGACTCGAGCGCCGCGGCATACGCGCGATCGGCCGCAGCAAGGAGCGCGGCCGCGGCGTCGCGTTTGCGAAAAGCGACTTTGACATCGTCGTAGGCCTTCACCACTTCGCGCACGGTACGGTCGCGCGCCAGGTTGAGCTCCTCCTCCGCAACGCGGCGCTCGGCTTGAGCGAGCTGCAGGCGCTTCTTACGCAGGCCCGCGTCGAAGAGCGGTAGCTCGATCGCGATCGAGACACCGTATTGCGGTTCGTTCACGGTTGACCACGGGCCTGAATCCGCGCGCACCCGCCCCATGTTCTGGCCCACGTTGCCCGATGCCGTAATGCGCGGATAAAACTCGGAACGCGCTTTGCGGATCTCGGCGTCCTTCGCCCGCACCACCGCGACATGAGCGAGCAGGTCGGGTCGATTCTCGAGCGCGGCCTCGACGAACTTGTCCGCTGCGGCTTCGAGCGACGCCGGCAACGGCCGCTGATAGAGGTCCGCGACACGCAGCGCGGCGGACGGACGCACGCCCATGGCCTCGAGCAGCGCCATGCGCGCGTCGACCTCGGACGCGCTCGCTTCCTCCACATCGTATGCGGCCCGCGCCGCTTGCTCGCGCGCCTGGAGCACTTCGGGCATCGTTGCAAGGCCTTGGCGCAAACGCGATTCCGCCGCCTGTTGAACGGTCTGCGCGGAGCGCAACGCGGATCGCGCGACTTCGACTCTGCTGCGCACTGCGTTCAGGTTGTAGTAGGTGCGCGTCACGTCGAAAACGATCTTCTGGTGGCGCGCGTTGAAGCCGAAGTTGGCTGCCGCGAGCTGCTCGTTCGCTGCGGCGAGAGCGGCGTCGCGTCCTCCGAAGTCGAAGACCAGCCACTTCAACGTCACCATCGGCAAGATGGCCTCCGCATCCGCCCTGAAGAAGCCACGTGGGTCGACGCTTTTCGGAATCGTCGACGCGACGTGCTGGTATCCAGCCGCCGCCTGAATGGCGAGCATCGGGTAATAGGTGCTTTCGACAATTCCGGACCGGATGGCGGCCTGGCGAGCGTTCTCCCACGCGACGCGCGTCTCCGGGTTCGTACGCTGCGCGATATCGATGAGCTCTGCGAGCTCGTAGGTTCTGTCATCGGTCACACGCACCGAGCTCAGCACGTCGCTCGCGCGGACCTCTGCGGCATACGAAGCGCTGTTGACGACCTGCCACGGCTTGTCGGGCGAGGGCGGCGCGCTGCCGGCGGGCGCCGCGAGGACATCGGCGAGCATAAGCGTGCTCGCCAGACACCAGACTGCGGCCCAACGTGCCGAACCGGACATGGTCAACGGCGGCTGATGGCGGGCTCTTGTCATTCGCGCCCAGACCCGTTACTGGGTGAACCACGCATGATTAGAGCAGACGCGGATGTCCGTTTGGATTAGACCAACGTATCGGTCATCGGACCCGGACGACATGCCTGCCCATGCGTTGTCCATCGTCGGTTTCTCCTTGGTCGTCGATTGCGGGTACTGCAGCTATTCTGTCGGGCCAGCCGGTTACGGCGTATCCCCCGAGAGGGGGAGTGCGAGCGGGAAATCGGGGAACCGGGCGTGGCGTGGGAATTGCGCTGGTCCGGTCCCACGCATCGCATTGCTGTAGCCCTGCACCCGAGCTTATTGCTCGGTGCAATTGACGAGACCACCGGGCAGAATCATATCGAGCTTGCAGAGCATTGGAACGTTACGGACCGCCACATCATGAGTGTGCTCTTGGCGCTCACGACCGACTTGGATGCGGGGTCGCCAGCCGGACGACTCTACGGCGAATACTCGCGAATGCGCTGGCGGTGTATCTGCTGAATCGTTACGCCGTACAGCGCCGCGTGCCGACGGTGCCCAAAGGAGGTCCGGATACGTTTAGTTTTCACGTGTTTGCTGATTCCTACACGTTATTTGCGGCTGGTCAGCGTGTGCGAATACCCGATCAGCATGACTGGCTGTGCAATAACCGCTATACGATTCGCTGAAACGACAGGTTTCCTTAATTTCCCGCGGAAATCTTCACAAAGCCAAACGCACCAGGATCGCTTTAGACGCGTCGGCCGCGCCATCCCGCTACCCTTCCCTATCCGTTTTCAGGCCCCTGACGTGCGCATAGGGCAATCGTTCCTCTGCGTGACTCGCGCGAAGATGCGGACGTCTCGACCACCGACTGCTGCGGCGTAACACTCACGCGCTATCTCGCGCCAGCACGCGAGCGCCGCCGGGCTGCCGCAATGAAAGCGTACTGTCGCGTTACGGCGAAGGACGCGACGAAAGCTATGGCAAATACAAGAGTAAGCGCGCTCATAGTCACCCCTTAAACCCGATCTTCCGGATCAATACCGCCACTCCGTTTCCGTTTCGTCACTTTCCGCAACCATTTCCGGACCGAGCACCAATACCTCGCCGGCGGTGAGATGGTCCTCCGCCTCGTGTTCGATGAAATCAAGATCGAACTCATGCTCGTCGATTTTCATGTCAGACCTGTGCTCAGCTATACGATGCAAGCTTCGGCGGCGCGTGCGCTTGCTTGTCGCCGCAACCGCGAACGGATTTCAGCGCTCATACTCTCCACGCGAGCGCGCGAAGAATTGCACACGAGACGCTTCGGTATCGTCCCACTCAAGCTCGGGCAACACGCGCTCACGCGCGGATTTGTTGCTGAGCTTCATGCCGTGGTCCTTTCCTTGAGGTAGTCGTGAACGACGCTGCCGAGTCCGAGGGTGAGGTCGCACAGGATGTGCACGCCCGACAGCACCTCTAGGACCGGAAGTTGCGCGACGGGCGCCAGTGCATGATGGAAGAGCTCGAGGGCCGCGGGTCCTTCCCACGCGCCTTTGACCATGACGTCCTCGCTGCCGCGATAGTTGACCGGCAGCACCTGTCCGCTTTCGGTGTAGTCCCCAAAGCCGGTGGAATCCGGCATGCGAATGAACTCGTATTTGACGATCGGTTCCGCCATCTCCAGCGGCGCCGGGATGAGCGCCCGCAGCGCAGCCGGATCAGTACGATAGGTGACGATCAGGTACTCCCGGTTCACGAATCGGTACGGAGGGCGTGCGAACGCCGGGCTTGTCAAAGGCATTGCGAACGCGCGCGCTTTCACTTCGTTCTCGGTCATCGGAGAGTCCTTCATGGATGAGAGTCAGTAGTCAGGTCGAAAACGCGCACGCCGGGCAGCACTTCCGCCGCCTGGAGCCACTCGGGATGAGCGCAGGCGCGCCGCACATCTTCGAGGCCGGCTTCCCAGAGCCGTCGCACCGTGGCGCGGGAGAATTCGTAGTCCTTCGAGTTCGTGGAATGCGACAGACGCCGGTTGATGAGGTGAGCAATCGTCATATTGCGTTGCTTCTTGACGGCAGGCAGCAGCAGCTCGTAATCGGGGTCGTCGTGCAGCTCGGCCGGCATCTTCCGCATGAGACGGCCGAGCGCGAGCCGCAGGCTCTCGACCTCCTGCACGTACTTCATGTTGAAGCGCGTCTTACTCGAGTACCGGATGTCCTTCTCGCGCTCGAGCACCTGATCGAGATTCGCGGGCAGCTCGCCTCTGGCGCTGAAGAGATCGACCTGCACGATCAGGGCGTTCACGTCAGGGGAATCGTCCAGCACGTACGAGAGCGGCGAGTTCGACACGATCCCGCCGTCCCAGTAATGGTCGCCTTCGATCAGGACAGGCGGAAAGCCGGGCGGCAGCGCGCCGCTCGCCATGATGTGCTCGGACACGAGCTTGCGCTCGAGACTGTCGAAGTAGATCGAGTTGCCGGTGCGTACGTTGACGGAGCCCATGCTGAGCCGCACGCCCCCCTCGCCGTTCAGATAGTCGAAATCGATGAGCTCTTCGAGCGTTTCGCGCAGCGGCGCGGTGTCGTAGACGCTCAGCGCCTGAGGCGTGCCGTCGAGCGCGAACAGCGCAGGCGGCATCCTCGGCGTGAAAAAGCCAGCCACGCCGAAAGCGGCCGCAGCGGCGGCGCTCAGCCGGTTCACTTCGATACGCACGGGATCCCACTGGGCGAACGCGATGCCGGGTATGCTCGATGAAACGCGGTCCCAGAATTCGCGCAGGCGGTCGAGCCGTGTTTTCGCGGGATTGCCCGCGATCAGTGCACCGTTGATGGCTCCGATCGAAACGCCGGTCACCCAGTCCGGTGCGATGCCCTCTTCCGCCATGCCCTCGTACACACCCGCCTGATAGGCGCCTAGCGCGCCGCCGCCTTGCAGCACCAGCACGGTTCGATCATGCATGCGGGTCACCCGCTCACGCACACTTTGTGAGCTGTCCGACACAGCGCTCTCCTTCAGGAATGCTGACCGAATCGTAGCCGCTCACTCGCGAGACCCGTATCCCCCGGCTGGGGGATCGTGGCGAAGACCGTGTGCCCCGTCCGGGGGATGTTCGGGGCAGTGTCTTCAAATGCAGACTTCAGCGCGACGGGTGCCCAAGTCGAGGCCCCCCAGTTCCATCCGGACAAGGCGGCGATCATCCAGATCGATGCCGATCCGACGCATCTCGGTCGGCGCCATCCCGTCGTCGCCGTCTGGGAAATGACCGTGGAGAACATCCCCTGACATGGAGATCCAAATGCGAAGCAACGTTTGCACACTGATTCTCGCAGCAGCGAGCCTGGCGCCATCAGCGCTGCTCGCAGAACCACTCAACCCCGCTGCCGGCGGCGCCACGATCGTCGCCACCGCACCCGGCAAGGGCGTTGCCGAGCGCGCAGCGCAGATCACCGCCTCCGTCGAGGCGGTCGACTCCGCGAAGCGCACCGTCACGCTCAAGGGACCCGCCGGCGACATCGTCACGCTGCCGGTCGGACCCGAGGTGCAGAACTTCGACCAGATCCGGGTGGGCGACCTCGTGGTGGTGCGCTACCTCGATTCGCTCGCGCTGGAGCTCAAGAAGCGCGGCACCGCAAAACGCGAGCGTACCGAGCGCGACGTGACGGAGCGAGCCCGGCCGGGCGAACGGCCGGCCGCCGTCGAGGCGCACGAGGTGCACGTGGTCGCCGACGTCATCGCACTCGATCCACAAACGCAGACCGTGACGCTTCGGGGCCCGACGCGCGTCGTAGACCTCCGCGTCCACGACCCGGAGCAGTTCGAGCTGGTCGCGGTCGGCGACCAGGTCGAAGCTACCTATACCGAAGCCGTCGCGATCTCCGTCGAGCCGGCCGACGAACCGCAGTGACGGAATGAGGCGCGTGATGGTCGAGTCCGGTGCTTCGGGCTACGTGCAGACAATCGCGATCGGTCCGCACCGGCTCACGGCGGACGAGCCGGCTGTTGCGGGCGGCGCCGATGAAGGCCCCAATCCTCCCGAGCTCCTGCTCGCCGCGCTGGGGGCGTGCAAGGGCATGACCGTGAGCCTGTACGCCGAGCGCAAACAATGGCCGCTTCACGCGGTCCGAGTCACGCTCGTGCGTTCGCAGGCCGAAGGCGCCGAGCAGATCGACGTGACGCTCTCGTTCGTCGGCGAGCTCTCCGAAGAGCAGCGCCGTCGTCTGCTGGAGATCGCCGAACATTGTCCGGTCCATCGCATGCTCACCTCCGGAGTAGGGATACGGTCGAGCCTCGAGCCGGCATGAGTCCGCCGCGATCCCCCGTTCGGGGGCTGTTGTGAAGAGCGACATTGCCCGATCCTTCGTGTTCGAGAGAAACCCACCGATTTGCAAACCGAAGGAGCAAGGACATTGACAACGGCAACAGCAGCAATGGATGAGATCGTCACCGAACGCTCGGAGCGCATCCTTCGCATTCAGTTGAACCGTCCGGCAAGGAAGAACGCGATGACCGCGAGCATGTACGTGCGACTCGCGGGTCTCCTCAATGACGCAGCCAAGGACGAAGGCACACGTGTGGTGGTCTGGCATGGCGCAGGCGATTCCTTCTCCGCCGGCAACGACGTCGAGGACTTTCTGAAGAATCCTCCCGGACCGGGAGAATCGCCGCAGGCGCAGCTGATGAATGCGCTCGTCGATTTCGACAAGCCGCTCGTCGCCGCGGTGCACGGTGCGGCCATCGGCGGCGGGACCACCATGCTGCTGCACGCCGACTTCGTTTACGCCGGCGAGAGCGCGAAGTTTCAGATGCCGTTTATCAACCTTGCGCTGGTGCCGGAATTCGGTTCGAGCTTCTCTCTTCCGGCAAGGCTCGGCCACATCCGCGCCGCGGAGTTGATCCTGCTGGGATTGCCATTCGATGCGCGGCACGCTGCCGATCTCGGATTCGTCACCCAGGTCGTATCCGATCAGAGCGTGCTCGCGACCGCGATGGAAACCGCGCAGAAGCTAGCCGCGAAGCCGGCCGGCGCGCTGCGGGCGAGCAAGAGACTCCTGAAACGCTCCTTTCGCGAACAGACCCAAGCAGCCATGAAGGCCGAGAACGAAGCGTTCAGCGCGCAAGTTCGATCCGACGACGCGAAGGAAGCGCTCCGGGCATTTCTCGAGAAGCGCCGCCCCGACTTCAGCAAGACCGCGAAATTCGCAAACCCTGCGTAGCAAAACCCAAGGAGATTGACGCAATGCCCTCCGCTGCAACTGCGCCCGCTGCCAAGCTGGCGAAAAAGTGCAAACGACCCGAGCGCATCCTCGTCGGACACCCGTTCAATCCGCCGCATATCATTCCGCTCGTCGAAGTCGTGGGGGGCACGAAAACCTCTCCCGAGGCGCTCGAGTAGGAGCTTCGTGGTGGCGGACAATTGAACACCCCGTCCGA
>JAQGNH010000142.1 GCA_028291945.1 Betaproteobacteria bacterium | reverse complement strand
GCGTGGTCGACCAGCTGGCCAAGCTCAATGTCACGCCCGATCAGATCAAGTACGTCGGCATCAGCCACTATCACGCTGACCATACCGGGCAGGTCGCGTCGTTTCCAAAGGCGTTATTGCTGATCGGCAAGTACGAGTGGGACGCGATCTCTGCGCCAACGCCGGCTGCGGGCGTCAATCATGCGCCGTTCGAGAGCTGGAAAAAGGGCGACAGCAAGGTTGAGCCGCTCGCCAACGACAAGGACGTGTGGAGTGACGGCACGGTCATCGTGCTAACGACGCACGTACACACGCCAGGTCACCGCAGTCTGATGGTCAAGTTGCCGCAGAGCGGTACGTTCGTCCTAGCCGGCGATGCGGTTCACTTTCGCGAGAATTACGAGAGCAACGGCGTACCATGGTTCAATCATGACCGCTCGCAGACCGTCGCCTCGACCGACCGCATCAAGAAGCTCCTCGCGAACACGAAGGGCACGCTCATCATTCAACACGATGCGCGCGACATCCAGAAGCTGCCCGCCTTTCCCGCGGCAGCGAGATGACCCAGCCATAGAACTCGGTATGGATGCGGGCGTCGCGCTGCCTCGATCTTCCAGGCAGATCTACTACTTCGTGTCGGCGGCCTTTTTCCCGGCCGGCGCCTTGGACGCCGATTTCGCCATCGACGTCGTCGGGACCATGATGTGCGCGTACGGCGTTCCCTTCCACATCACCCACGGACCACCTTTGGTCCAATCCGTCGGATACGCGTCGAGCTGACTGATGTCCGTCGGAAGAAGCATGATGTGCGGTCCGCTCACGACCCACTGGTTGTCAGCAGTCGCTTTCTTCGCGTACGGATCGGTATTGCTGGCGCCCTTGTCGCCCTTGAGCATGTAGGCCACGCCGACTGTCTTCGGCTTCGGCGGGTCTTTCTTGTTCATCCAGGCGCCGCCCCAGGCCTGCCACTCCTTGTCGAGGCACATCGAGTCGCCGACGAGATCGAGCATGCACATCCACCCATTGGTACTGGCGCGCAATTCCTTCATCTTGCCGTCGGCGCCCATGCTCATGACCGCGGCGTTGCGACCGATGTCCGGCGGCGCGGCACTCGTCGCTTTAGCGATGACGGCGGCATCGGATTTGGCCCCACCGGCCTTGGCCATGCCATCGTGGCTGGACTTGGGATCCTTCATTTTGTCCTGCGCCACTGCGGTGATGGCGGCAAGCATGAGCACTGCGCTTAGCGACGCGACGATCTTTCGCATAATGACTCCCGAGGCAGGAAAGAGGAAAAACAAACGCACTTTTTTGTCAACGCGAGCCTACTGACGGTGCGGTGAGTTGTCAAACAATCAGCGCTGCGAGCGGTCAACGGAATGCGTGCTGTGTTCGGCGCAGCGTTAGGCAGCGAGCCGAAAAACGCCCATACTTCGCACCCTGGCCGTCACGACTCGCGCGCTTCTAGCAAAGGAGGTCCATGTGAACATCGCCATATTGACGTTCGAAGGATTCAACGAGATCGACTCATTCGTGAGTCACCACATCCTGACTCGCGTGGACATCAAAGACTGGAACGTCGCAATCGCCTGCCCGTCCGAGACGGTCACGTCGACGGGTGGCATCCGTGTTTCCGCGCAGCAACCGCTCGAGTTTGCGAACGACGCCGATGCGGTTTTGTTTGGCGGCAGTCCTCGTAGCCGTCAAATAGTTGAAGACCGCGCGATCATGTCCCGACTCAAACTGGACCCGAAGCGTCAGCTGATTGGCTCGCAATGCGCGGGCGCATGGTTCCTGGCGAAGCTCGGGCTGCTCGCAACCCAGCCTGTGTGCACGAGCCTCAAGTCGCGTGCTGGCCTCGAAGCGATGGGCATACGCGTTCTCGACCGGCCATTCGTTGCGAGCGGCAACGTTGCAAGCGCTGGCGGCTGCCTGGCTTCGCCCTATCTCGCTGCATGGGTCATCTCGCGCTTGGTCGGTCGCGAAGCCGCGGAGAACGCGCTTCGCATTGTCGCGCCGGTCGGTGAAAAGGCGCAGTACGTGGCCACTGTTCTCGGAGTCGTGTGGCCGTTGGCGACGGCCGATGCGGAGCGCGTCGCCTGACCGCGTGGCTACGTCTCTTAGCTAAGGGGCCAGGTTCGTTTTACGTCGAGCGAAACGGTTTCGCAGCTCGACAAAGGCTACGCTTGGGTGCGCGCGGAGAGCAACCCTATTCGATGCGAGCACCCGAGTCCTTCACGACCTGCTTCAGCCTGTCGTACTCGAACTTCAGATGCTTCGCGAAATCCTCGGGCGTCATGTACATCGGATCGAGCGTCTGCGCCGCAAGCTTCGCCGCGACGTCAGGGTCGGCGAGCGCTTTCTTGATCTCGGCGTTGAGCCTGTCGACAATGGGCTTCGGCGTGCCGGCCGGCACGAAAGTGCCGAACCACGAGGTGAACTCGAAACCTTTCACGGTCTCGCCGATGGTGGGCACCTCCGGAAACTGCGTGGCGCGGGTTTCCGAAGAAACTGCGATCGGCCGCACGCGACGTGACTTCAGATGCGGGTAAAGCTCGGCGACGGGCGTGAGAATCGAATGGATCTCGCCGCCCATCAGCGCGACGACCGCCGGCGCGCCGCCCTTGAACGGCACGTGATTCATTTTCAGACCCAGTTTGACCGCGAGAGAGCTCATCGAAAGATGCTGGAAAGCGCCGATACCCGCCGAACCGTAAAAGATCTCGCCTGGCCGCGCTTTGGCGAGAGCGATGAAGTCTTTCGTCGTCCGCACCGGCATCGAAGGATGCACGCCGAGCATGCCGACGAGCCGCGTCAGCGCGGTGACGCCGATGAAGTCCTTCATCGCGTCGTAGGGCTGCTTCTCGTAAAGATGCGCATTGGCGAGGAGCGTCTGCGAATACACCATGAGCGTGTAGCCGTCGGGCGGCGTCTTCGCGACCATCGCCGCGCCGATCATGCCGCCCGCGCCGGCGCGATTGTCGATCACGAACTGCTGGTTGAGCTGCTCCGCCACTTTCGTGAAGACGAATCGTGCGACGATGTCGGTTGCGCCTCCGGGAGGAAACACGACGACGACCCGCACCGGCTTCGCGGGGTACGGCTGCGACCACGCCGCCCCGACCGCGAATATCACGAGTGCCATGAATGCGCCCAGCGCTCGAATCGTGCTCATGCATTCTCCTCGCTTCGATGGTTGTGCAGTACTCGCGCTCCAGTCCGCCTCGCGTAAACGACATCGTCACGCGCCACGATACGGGCTGCAACCCCCGGAAAGATTCGCAGTGCTGGCGCGGACCCGTCCGCCGATGTAGCGTATGGCTGCAGTTGCAACGTTGCGCCTCCTGGCCGTTACCGGGGAGCGACGCTTCAAGCAGGCGCCCGACGTCCCGACGTTGAAGGAGCTCGGCTACAACGCGGTGGTCGCGACCGGACGCGAGCCACTTTAAGGGAGGCGGCACCCATGTCAGTCACGCAAAAGCCCGGACGACCGGCGCTGCACTACGTCGTCGACGATTACACCGACCCGTGGAAGAACGCCTCGTACATCCTGCTTCAGCACGGCAACGGCCGCTCAGGCGCGTTCTGGTATAGCTGGGTTCCTTACCTGAGCCGCTTCTATCGCGTCCTCCGGCCCGACATGCGCGGACTCGGTGCATCGTCGGCCAATTTCGATCTGAAGAGCGAGTTCACGCTCGAGAATTGCGTGGAGGACCTCATCACGATCATCGACGATCTCGGCGCGCAGTCGGTGCACGTCTGCGGCGAGTCCGCAGGCGGCATGGTCGGCATCGCGCTCGCAGCGCTCCATCCGCAGCGCGTTCGCACGCTGACGCTCGTCTCCACTCCGGTGCACATTCCCAGAGAGCGCCGCGTGACGTACGGCATGACCGGCGTTTCCGAGGAGACCGACCGCGATGCCTACATCGAAGCGACGAACCGCAGCATGCGTTTTCCGGCTGACGCCGATCCCGGGCTGCTCGACTGGTACAAGCGCGAGTTTCAGAAGAATCGCGCCGATGTTCAGGCCGCGATGGCGGCCGGGCTCGTGAATTCCGCGAACATGCTGTCGTATCTGCCCCGGGTGCAGGCGCCCGTGCTCGGGCTCTATCCCAGCGAAGGGCCGATCACGACGCCCGAGCAGAAGCAGATGTTGCGCGATAACCTGAAGAACGTGCGTCTCGTGCAGTTGCCGGGGACGTTCCACAAGGTGCAGCTCATGTATCCGGCCGCATGCGCGACGCACCTCATGCATTTTGCCGCGCAGCACGACGGCATCGCGTCGCGCGAGCCATAGATGGATGAAGGAGAAGGGGACGCACGCATTTTTCGAAACGGCGAAGGGAGGTACGCATTTTTCGGTGTGTGGTTGGACGCGAAGAGTTTCAAGTCGTGACACTACGCGCTGAAACAAGTTTGCGCCCGGGATAATGATCACCCCTGCTGTTCTCGCTTAGGAACTTGTACCGCCACTGCTCGCCCACACTGAGGCAAAATGGTCCATAAAGGGGTCTGCGTATGACTCCGCATTTTCGTGGGGCTGCGCGTTCGTTCTGCTACGCCATGCCGGCGAGTCGCACGAAGAAATTGCTAATGCCGACATAACATGATCCACCGCTTTTAAAAGAATAGTCCGCACCGTGAGATCGGAGGTGACGGACCTGTGGCCGTATGTCATGCTGGCTGCATAACATCAAAATGAAGCGTGGCTCGGCCGAGTAGGTAAGCCTTGCGGGACAGCGCGGACAAAGCGAGTGCCACGGCCCTTGTGCCTGGTCCCGTGAGTCCACGTCGAGAGACGATGAGCCAATTGAGTAGGCAACTACATCGCCCAGCTGGCTGGTGGCCGCGGCAGTGACCCATAGTAGCCAGCAAATGGAGGATCTGTAGTGAAGCGCAATCCACTCATGGCGGCAGCGACCCTCACGCTACTGATGACATCTGCCCTCGTCCCGTCGCAGAACTACGCGCAGGACACCATCCACTCGATGCCAGAGGTCGTAGTGACCGGCGAAGTCGAGGCGCGGCCGCATCCGCAGGACGGCAACTACTCGGAGCGTCCGCTCGGCTGCGTCGAAATCGTGACACCCAGGGGCACGGGCAACGAATTGGGCGGCTACCACCAGGCGCGCAATGCTCGTGCCGGCATTCCGGTCATGCCCAACCTGAACGACCCGCGCAGCGCGGGCCAATGGCCGGTCCTCAACGAGTATCAAGCGATTCCCCCCGGCTCCATCAGCGGCAACCCACGGTGCCGCTGACAACCCGTGATCCCGCACCGGAAGACGATCGTGCCGGCTACGAAGAGCCAGCCGCTCAACGCCGGCGAGTAGCTGCTTTGCGCGGCCGTGCCGAACGCTGCGACTCGGCGACCGCCTCGCTGCTCCGGCCTGAAAGCTTGGGGCTGATGTTGTCCTCGATCCACTTCGGGTCCCACCACTCGACAGGCAGGACCGCGACGCCGTCCAGATAGACGCCGTAGTGCAGATGATCGCCGGCGGCGAGGCCGGTCTCGCCCGTCCTGCCGATGATCTGCCGCGCCTTCACCGTATCGGCGACCTTGACGTCCATCGAGCTCAGGTGCCCGTAGAGCGTGAAGAGGCCGAGGCCATGATCCAGGATGACGGTATTGCCGTAGATGCCGAGGTCGCCCACGAAGACTGCGGTGCCGCTGTTGGCGGCTTCGACGGGATAGTGCTTTGTGACGGACAGGTCGTATCCGAGGTGATAGGCGGTGTCAATCGGTTGGCCGTTGTAGACGTAGGTCCGTTGATCGGCGAAGTTGGCTTCCACCTTGGAGTTGCTGAGCTGGCTGAACGCGCCTTTCCAGAGAATCGAGGGCGTGGCTTTGCTGGTGATCGCGACGATCCGGCTTTCGTTCTCGGCCCTGAGCTTCTTGTTGACCGCGACAAAGACGTCTTTCGGAGCGCCCTGACGCGCGGCGGAGTCCTGCAGGAGCGGCGCGACCTTGTTTTGGAAAAAGCTTTCTGAAACGGGGATCGTGCTCTTCTTGTACTTCACGTTTTTGAGCTCGTAGACGAGCGGCAGTTGCCTGGAATTGCCGGCCTTGTCGGTTGCTACGAGCACAGCCTTCACGTTCGCCGGCACGTTGTACGGATGGGCGAAGAGAGCGACGAAGTAATCCGGCTGGTCCTTTATCTGGCCTTTGAAACCCGGAAAGAAATAATCGCCGATCCTGACGCCGCTCGCCGCGGTGTCGGCGGAAGCCTTGTAAACGATCGCGCCGACGCCGCCGAAATTGACGTAGCGGTCATCGGCGATGAGCTCGACGGTGGGCGGAGTAAGGTCGATGGTGAGGTTTTTCTGGATCACGGTCTCGTTGCCGCGGAAAAAATTCCACAGCGAGGCGTCCCGCGCGCTGACGCGCAGTACCGCAGGCCCTTCTTTGAGGCCGGCAAGCTTGGACGACAAGGCGAAACTGAATTTCTTCTCACTCACCGGCTGGGCGTACTGCTCGGAGATCAGGGTGTGTTCCGATCCGCCAACCGAGAGCGTTGCGGCAACCGATTTCAATCCGGCGCCTGCGTCGCCGATTGCGATCTCCACGGGGGCGAGGCCGAGCACATCGGAGTCCGGAAGCTTGATCTGCGGCGAGCTCCGTTCGAAGCGTGGCGCGAGGTAATACGCACCGCCCACGAAGCCAATGGCAACGATCAGCAAAAGGAAACCGATAATCGGGAGCCTTCTCGTGGGTCTGTCGCGTTCGAATGCGCTCATGTCATGAAGTCGAATGAAGGATATGGAATGGAAACCGATCCCGAGGTTATCGCACGCGGGACGCGGTGGCTGTCTCGGTAGTGCATATAATCTTCTCGGAAACCTTGGTGGTGGAGAATCCTGATGCTCGCAGATCGGTACGACCTCCCCGTCTCCACCGCCTCCGCCGCCGCACGGGACGCTTATGTTCAGGGCTACGATCTGGCGCTCACCCTGTATCCCGGCGCGGTCGAGGCCTTCGATCGTGCCCTTGCCGCCGATCCCGGTCTCGCCCTGGCCCATACCGGCAGCGCCCAGGTCCTGATGCGGGAAGGCAAGGTTGCAGCAGCGCGAGCCGCCCTGGCGGCGGCCAAGGAGGTGGCCGCTGGCGCGTCCGCACGGGAGGCAGGGCATATCCGGTTCTTCGACCTCGCCTTCTCGGGCCAGACCGACGCGGCCATCGACGCTTTGTATGCCCATCTGGCGGAATGGCCGCGCGATGCGTTGATGATTGCCACGGCCGCGAACCCGAACGGCCTGATCGGCGGATCGGGCCGCGTCGGACAGAAGCAGCGGATCGCGGCATTGTTGGACAGTCTCGCCCCGCACTACGGCGATGATTACTGGTTCCTGTCCTATCACGCGATCGCGCTGTCTGAGGATGGCCGCCTCGCGGCCGCCCGTCCGAAGATCGAACGATCCGTCATGCTGAACCGGAAGAACGCGCATGCCGCGCATGGAATCGCGCATGTCTGCTACGAGAGTGGCGATCCGGACGGCGGTCGCGACTTCCTCTCCTCCTGGCTCGTCACCTATCCGCGCGATGGGGCGTTCCACGGCCATCTGAGCTGGCATCTCGCGCTCTTCGAGCTTGGCGCTGGCCACTGGTCGGCGGCGCAGCAACTGTACCGGGACGCCATCGCGCTCGACCAGCACAGCGGCGGACCGCAGCAGAAGATTACCGACGGGACATCGTTTCTGTGGCGTTCCGAACTGGCCGGCCATCCGCGCAACACCGCCGCGTGGCGCGCGATGTACGACTATGGGACCAGCGCACTGCCACGGCCGGGCGCCGCGCTTGCCGATCTGCATGTCATCCTCACCCAGACGGTGATGCGCAATGACGCCGCGCTGGATGCGCGCACCCGACAGATGGAGGAACTGGCGCGCGAAGGGCGCTACTTGTCCGGCTCCTACCTGCCGGAGCTGTCGCGCGGCTTCGTGGCGTTCGAACGCGGGGACTATCCCGCGGCGATCGCCGCGCTCGCCCCGCTGGCGCGGCAAAGCGAACGCATCGGCGGCAGCCGCGCGCAGCACGACCTGATCGAGTTCACCCTGCTCAAGGCCTATCTCAACGCCGACCGGCTCGAAGAGGCTCGGCAACTGCTCG
>JAQGNH010000082.1 GCA_028291945.1 Betaproteobacteria bacterium | reverse complement strand
GAAGGAGGGAGGTTACGGAGGGAACCTTGGGTTCCCTCTGTTCGTCTACCGCCTCCTCCCGGAGGGAGGGAACCTTGGGTTCCCTCTGTTCGTGTACCGCCTCCTCGGGAGGGACGCAACCTACAAGCCTAGACGCTGCCAGATCGTCGTCGTGAGCCCCGCCTGATTCAGCGTATAGAAGTGCAATCCGGGTGCTCCATTCGCCAAAAGGCGATCGCACATGTCGGTGACGATGTCGAGCCCGAATGCACGGATCGATGCGGTATCGTCCCCATAGCCTTCCAGCTTCTTGCGTATCCAGCGCGGAATCTCCGCACCACACGAGTCCGAAAATCGCGCGAGCTGCGAGAAGCGGCCAATCGGCATGATGCCCGGTACGACAGGAACGCGAAGCCCCATAGCTTCGCATTCTTCGACGAAGTGAAAGTAGCAATCCGAATTGAAGAAGTACTGGGTGATCGCTGAATCTGCGCCCGCTTCGATCTTGCGTCTGAACGCGTTCAGATCTTCCTGCGCGCTTCGCGATTGTGGATGGTACTCAGGGTAAGCCGCGACTTCGATAAAGAAGTGCCCGCCGAATTCTTCGCGAATGAACGCGACGAGCTCGTTCGCGTAATGAAACTCGCCTGACGTCGCCGTTCCCGAAGGCAGATCGCCGCGCAGGGCAACGAGATGCCGAATGCCGTGATTCTTGTATTCCTGCAATGTTTCGCGCACGCTGCTTCGCGAGGAGCCGATGCAGGAAATGTGCGGAGCAGCGGCGTGGCCCGCTTCGCATAGATCGAGCACGGCTTTCAATGTGCGCTCGCGCGTCGAACCGCCGGCGCCGTAAGTGACCGAAAAAAATTCGGGCTTCAGTTGCGCGAGCTGCTTCGCCGTTTGCGCAAGCTTCTCGGCGCCTTCCCCCGTATTCGGCGGGAAGAACTCGAAACTAAAGCACCGCGTGTATTTCTTTTGCGATTCCATACTGGCTATGCTGGCATGAGTTAAGGCGTCAGGCCGGTGTTAAGGAGGGGAGGTTACAGAGGGGAACCATGGGTTCCCCTCTGTTGGTTCACCGCCTCCTCCCGGAGGGAGGGGAACCATCGGTTCCCCTCTGTTCGTCCGCCACCGCAGCATCAGTAGCGATAGTGATCCGGCTTGTAGGGGCCGTTCATGTCGATACCCAGATAGCGGCTCTGCGCTTCAGTCAACTGCGTGAGCTGCGCTCCGAGTTTGTTCAGATGCAGCCTCGCTACTTTTTCGTCGAGCTGCTTGGGTAGCACGTAGACTTTTTTCTGGTACTCACTATTGTTTGCGAACAGCTCGATTTGCGCGATTACCTGGTTGGTGAAAGAGCTCGACATGACGAAGCTCGGATGACCCGTGCCGCAACCTAGATTCACGAGCCGGCCTTCGGCAAGTACGATCAGGCGTTTGCCGCTCGGAAATATGACGTGGTCGACTTGCGGCTTGATGTTGTCCCATTTGTATTGCTTCAGGCTCGCGATGTCGATTTCCGAGTCGAAATGTCCGATGTTGCACACGATCGCATTGTTCTTCATGCGCACCATGTGATCGTGCGTGATCACGTTGACGTTGCCGGTCGCGGTCACGAATATTTCGCCTTTCTCGGCGGCCTCGTCCATCGTCACGACGCGATAACCTTCCATCGCGGCCTGCAGGGCGCAGATCGGGTCGATCTCGGTGATCCAGACACTGGCGCCGAGCCCGCGCAGCGACTGCGCACAGCCTTTACCTACATCCCCATAACCTGCGACGACGGCAATCTTGCCGGCAATCATCACGTCGGTAGCGCGCTTGATGCCGTCCACCAGCGACTCACGGCAGCCGTAGAGATTGTCGAACTTGGACTTGGTGACCGAGTCGTTCACATTGATCGCCGGAAAAGGCAGACGGCCTTCTTTTTCCATCTGGTAGAGGCGATGCACACCGGTCGTGGTCTCTTCGGTCACGCCGCGTATCCCGGCGAGCGCTTTGGCGTACCAGCCGGGCTTCGCGTCGATGCGCTTGCGGATGGCCGCGAACAGCGCCTGCTCTTCTTCGTTCGTGGGCTTCGAGATGAGTGAGGGATTTTTTTCGGCTTGCGTGCCGAGATAGGCGAGCAGCGTCGCATCACCGCCATCGTCCAGAATCATGTTGGGCGTGCCGCCGTCGTGCCAGTCGAAAACGCGATGCGTGAATTCCCAGTATTCCTCGAGGCTCTCGCCTTTGTAGGCGAACACAGGGATTCCCGCGGCCGCGATGGCCGCTGCAGCATGATCCTGCGTAGAGAATATGTTGCACGACGCCCAGCGCACTTCAGCACCGAGCGCGACGAGCGTCTCAATCAATACCGCTGTCTGGATCGTCATGTGGAGCGATCCCGCGATGCGCGCGCCTTTCAAAGGCTGTTTGCCTTTGTACTCTTCGCGCACGGCCATGAGACCTGGCATTTCGGTCTCTGCGATCGAAATTTCTTTGCGGCCGAAATCGGCCTGCTTGATGTCGGCGACGTAGTAATCGCCCTTCAGATTTTGAAGTACAGCGCTCATCTTTAACTCCTGAAAAGTCTACGCCGCTCCTGCGCTTTGCTTCAGGCGCAAGGGCGAGCTTAGGCGGCTATCGCCGCTCGGTACAATTCCTGCGCCGCTCGTTCGCCTCGCTCTGGGCGCAACGGCACGCTAAAGCGGCTCGCGCCGCTTCTGGACCTTGATCGCTGTGTGTAGTGCTGGGAGGAGAGGCTCACCCGTGCGGAACACACGCGGTGAGCGCCGTTGACTACAGTGCAGCAGACTCGCCTGCACTGCTTCCCAAGCCTGGCGGACGCTCGCTTCACTTCAGCGCCCGTTGCAACGCTCCTTGGGAACGCGGGATTCTACATCAAAAAAGAATCGCCGTTATGTTCATAAGGCCACATCAGCCACTGCGTCCTCGCCTTGCGAGCACCCGGCTAGAAAGGGTAGCAACCTACTTTATCTGACGCCGGCATCGTCCTTGAGCGCCGACACCTTGTCAGTGGCTTCCCAGCTGAACTCTGGCTCGTCGCGACCGAAATGGCCGTAAGCCGCGGTCTTGGCGTATATCGGACGCAACATGTTGAGCGAGTGGATGATGCCTTTCGGACGCAGGTCGAAGTGTTTTTCAACGAGTTTGCCGATTTTCTCATCCGAAATACGACCCGTCCCAAAAGTGTCAACCAGGACGCTTACCGGCCGCGCGACGCCGATAGCGTACGCAACCTGAATTTCGCATTTCTTCGCGAGACCCGCCGCGACGATGTTCTTCGCGACGTAGCGCGCTGCGTATGCCGCAGAGCGATCGACTTTGGACGGGTCCTTGCCGGAGAACGCACCGCCGCCATGACGGGAATAACCGCCGTAGGTGTCCACAATAATCTTGCGGCCCGTCAATCCCGTATCACCTAGCGGTCCACCGATCACGAACCGGCCGGTTGGATTGATGAGAAATTTGGTTTCGCTGCTGATCAGGTGTTTCGGCAGGACCGGCTTGACGATCTCCTCGATGACGGCTTCGGTGAGAGGCTCGTGCGAGATGTCTTCCCGATGCTGTGTCGAGATGACCACAGTGTCGATGTGGTGCGGCTTGCCGTCAACGTATCGCACTGAAACCTGTGATTTCGCATCGGGACGCAGCCAGGGCAAGCGGCCGTCTCGACGAAGCTCACCTTGGCGCTCCATCAGACGGTGCGCGTAGTAGATCGGCACCGGCATGAACTGCGGCGTTTCGTCGCAGGCAAATCCGTACATCAGGCCCTGGTCGCCGGCGCCCTGTTCCAGGTCCATGCCGGAGCCTTCATCGACGCCCTGTTTGATGTCCTGCGACTGCTTGTCGAACGCAGTTAAAACGGCGCACGACCGATAATCGAAGCCCATCGCCGAATCGTCGTAGCCGATACGCTTGATCACATCGCGCGCGAGATCGGAGTAATTGACGTTCGCCGACGTTGTAATCTGCCCCGCCATTACGACGAGACCTGTGGCGACCATCGTCTCTGCAGCAACGCGGCCGTGTTTGTCTTGCGCAAGCACCGCATCGAGCACTGCGTCGGAAATCTGATCGGCGACTTTGTCTGGGTGTCCTTCCGATACGGACTCCGACGTAAATAGAAAATTGCTCATGGAGGTGCTTTTTCGGAAATGGAAAGGGCGGATAGAATAGCAGATTCCCCAACAGTGTTTAACATTCCGCCATGATGGTCACCCTGCTGCGCCTCCTCGGCAGGTGGCCGCTGCGCTGGCTGCATCGCGCAGGCGCACTTCTCGGATGGGTCGTCTACTTCTCGTCGCCGTTGTACGCGGCACGAATGCGCGAGAACCTGACCGCAAGCGGCATTTTTTCCGATTCGAACGCTCGCAATCAAGCTTTGCGGGAGACCGTGTCCCAGACCGGCAAAGCCGTACTGGAAATTGCCAAGGTATGGTTTGATGACGTAGCGAACGTCGCACAACTCGTGGAATGCAAGGACTGGGCTGTTGTTGAAGACGCGCAGCGCGGCGGCCGTGGGGTCATTTTCCTGACGCCCCACCTGGGATGCTTCGAAGTCGCAGCGCTCTATATCGCGCAGCGCACACCGATCACCATTCTGTACCGTCCGCCGCGAATGCGTTGGATCGAGCCGCTCATGATCCGTGGCCGTAACCGCGGCCAGGCGTGCGTCGCACCCGCGACTCTAAGGGGTGTGCGGCTGTTGTACAAAGCGCTCCAGCGCGGAGGGGCCGTCGGCCTGCTGCCGGATCAGGCGCCTCAAACCGGCGAAGGCGTGTGGGCCGATTTCTTCGGCCGCCCGGCGTATACGATGACGCTCGTTCGTCGCCTGCAGAAGCAGACCGGAGCCGCCGTGATATTCACTTTTGCCGAGCGCCTGTCGGACGGAAACGGATTCCTGCTGCAGTTCGAGCGATACCCCGGCTGCGAAATCGACGAGCGCGAACTCAATCGGGCAGTCGAGAATCTCATTCGACGCAGGCCCACCCAGTACCTGTGGAGCTACAACCGGCACAAGGTGCCGAAGGGCGTAAGACCACCAATGCGGAATGATGAATGATGAATACGGCATGCGACAATGGTGCTGGGACGCACGGTTGGAAACGTAGTGAATGGTGTTTCACTCATCATTCATCATTCATCATTCGATGCGGCGCTGATGGTCCGCGTCGCCCTTGCCATCATCTGGTTGTTGCACTTCCTGCCGCTCGCAATACTGGCGCCAGTTGGCCGTGCATTCGGACTGTTCTCCTACGTCGTAGCCGCCGAACGCCGCCGCGTCGGGCGGATCAATTTACGTCTGTGCTTTCCGGACTGGACCGAGGCCGAGCGCAGGCGCCTGCTGCGCCGTCACTTCCAGGCCTTCGGGCGCGCAATTCTTGAGCGCGGAGTGCTGTGGTGGTCCTCGAGGGAACGCATCCTGCGCGTCGTGCGGATCGAAGGACTCGAGCACTGGAAGGCGGTATCAGACCGGCCTGTGATCTGGCTCGCGCCTCATTTTGTGGGGCTGGATATGGGGGGCTCACGCCTCGCGGCAGAATACCGTGCCGCCTCCATGTTCAGCCGCCAGAAAGATCCAACGCTGGACGCGATCCTGTACCACGGACGCACGCGTTTTGTGATGCCGCACCTGGTGTCGCGCCAGGAAGGTATCCGACCACTGGTACGCGTCATGCGCGAAGGGCTGCCCTTCTACTATTTGCCGGATATGGACTTCGGGCCGCGCGATTCGGTGTTCGTGCCGTTTTTCGGTGTACCTACCGCGACGATCACAGGCCTCTCGCGCGTCGCTCGCCTAGCGGGTGCGTCCATCGTGCCGGTGCTTACTCGGCAGCTTCCGGGGGGGCGCGGATACGTATTACGGTTCTATCCGGCGTGGGACAACTTTCCTACGGAAGATTCGCAGGCTGACGCACGGCGCATGAACGCATTCATCGAAGAGCGCGTGCGCGAAATGCCCGAGCAGTATCATTGGCTTCACAAGCGCTTCAAGACGCGGCCGCCCGGTGCCTCGAGCTTGTACGCGGACTGATAACTTGGCCACAACAGGGAGCACGGGCAGAATGCGGGCTTGGCGGTGAATAAATCCATGAGCGCAATTCATCCCAGTGCCTGCGTCCACCCCAAAGCCGAGTTGGGCGCAGACGTGCAAGTCGGTCCTTATGCAGTAATAGAAGAAGACGTGGTCGTCGAAGCCGGCAGCAGCATCGCCGCCCACGCCGTGATCAAGCGTTACACGACGATCGGCCGCGAGACGCGCATCTACGAGCACGCAGTCATCGGCGGTGAACCGCAGGATGTGAAATTCAGGCCGTGCGAGAGTCACGTCGTCATCGGAAACCATAACTTCATACGCGAAGGTGTCACGATCCACCGTGGAAGCACACCGGGAGCCGCCACTCGAATTGGCGATCGATGTTTCCTGATGGCGAACTGCCATGTGGCACACGACTGCGTGCTTGGCAATGATGTCGTGATCGCCAATGGAACGCTGATGGGCGGCTTCGTCAGCATCGACGATCGGGCTTTCGTCTCAGGTGCGGTGACGCTGCATCAATTCTGCCGAGTAGGCCGACTCGCCATGGTGGCGGCGAGCGCCCGGGTCAACCAGGACTGCCTGCCATTCATCGTCACGGATGGTGTACCGGCGCGCGCGCGCGGCTTGAATCTCGTCGGGCTGAAGCGAGCGGGTCTGGACGCGGGCGAAATCAGGGAACTGAAGCGTGCGTATCACGCGCTGCGCACGGGTGTGCAGCTTGAGGCCGTGTTACAGGATCTGGAGGCGTCGAGCTCGTCGAGCGTGGGCGAGCTTGTCCGGTTCATTCGGGCTTCCAAGCGGGGTTTCGCTCACGTCGCGTCATGAGTAAGCTGGTCGAAGACAATCACGATTGCACATGACGTCAAAATTGAAAGCCGCTGTCGTGGGCGTGGGCTCATTGGGGCGCTGGCATGTTCAGAAATACGCCGCGCTCGAAGGCGTCGAGCTGTTTGGCGTGGCGGACGTGGATACACAACGCGCGCGCGATGCAGCCGCGCAGTACGGCGCTTGCGCGGTGGGGGATTTCAAAGACCTGCTTGATGAGGTCGATCTCGTGTCGGTGGTCGTTCCGACCGAATCGCATTATGAAGTCGCACGAGCCTGCCTCGACGCAGGCGTGCACGTGCTGGTCGAGAAACCGATTACGAGCAGTCTCGAACAGGCCGACGCGCTGATTGCACTTGCCGAGCAAAAAGGCCTCGTGCTCGGCGTCGGGCACCTGGAGCGGTTCAACCCCGCCTTTGTCGACCTCTCCGGCATGCTGGATCGGCCTTTTTTCATAGAGGCGGAGCGTCTCGGCGGTTTTAAGGGCCGGGGCACCGACGTTGACGTCGTTCTGGACTTGATGATCCATGACATCGATCTCGTGCTTGCGATGATGCCATCCAAAGTAGCGTCAGTTTCGGCGTGCGGCTTTCAGGTACTCACGGATCTCGTCGATATCGCCAATGCGCGCATCGAATTCGAGGACGGCGCCGTTGCAGACCTGTCAGCGAGCCGGGTGAGCCGCACTCCGGTGCGCAAGCTTCGCGTCTTCGGAACAAACTTTTACGCGTCTGCGGATCTCAACGTGCCGGAGTTGCGCGTCGAGCGGCGGCCGGGACCGAACGGGGGCGACAGTAATGCCCTGACCTACACTAGCGCTGACGCACTGCTGCGGGAGATCCAGGGTTTCGTTGACACCGTGCGTGGCAATGGCGGGGGACGTATCGTCAGCGGTCACCAAGGGCGCAGCGCGCTTGCGCTGGCGCTCGAGGTCAATGAGGCGATCCGCAGCCGCATCGAGCGGTTTGCCCTTACCGGTCGAAACGTCGTCGCGTGAATGTTACGATCGCGCCCCTCGCAGACGAAGATGTAGACGCGTTATGCGAGCTTGCACGGCTCGTCTGGCGGCAACACTACCCGTCCATCATTGGCACTTCACAAACTGAGTATATGCTGGCGCAGCGCTATGTTCCGTCTGTCATTCGGGCGGAACTCGCGGCGGGGAACGCATGGTGGGACGTGCTATGTCTTGAAAAGGAGACGATCGCTTTCGCATCGTCTTTTCCTGCCGAAGCACGACACGAAATGAAGCTCGACAAGCTCTATGTGCGACCTGATCAGCAGCACCGCGGCTATGGCGGCATGCTGATCGCGCACACCTGCGAACGCGCACAGCAGCTCGGCTACCCGATCGTCATGCTCGCCGTCAATAAGCGCAATACGAAAGCGATCGCAGCGTACCACAAGCATGGATTCGAAATTCGCGAGGCAAGCGTAAAGGACATCGGCGGCGGATTCATCATGGACGACTACGTCATGACGAAATCCATTTAGGCATACCCAACTCCCGGCGATCGTACCGACAAATGAAATTGCGATTCACAAAAATGCACGGCCTCGGAAACGATTTCGTGGTCCTCGATGGAACGTCCGCGGCGATCGCGCTGACCGCAGATCAGCTGCGATTCATCGCCGACCGCCATTTTGGAGTGGGCTGCGACCAGATCCTCCAGGTCGAACGCGCGCGAGACGACAACACCGATTTCTACTACCGCATTTTCAATGCGGATGGGTGCGAGGTTGAACAATGCGGTAATGGCGCGCGGTGCTTCGTGCGATACGTGCGCGAGCGGGGTTTGACGACCAAAAGCGAAATTCGAGTCGGAACGCTCAGCGGAGTCATAGTGCCGAAGCTCGAGGCGGATGGTCAGGTCACCGTCGACATGGGTATGCCCCAGTTCGAGCCGCGGGACATTCCGTTCATCGCCAACGCGCGCGCGCTCACTTATCATCTCGACGTGGCAGGGCGATGGGTCGAGATCAGCGCGCTGTCCATGGGTAATCCGCATGCAGTCCAAATTGTTCTCGATGTTGAGGCGGCGCCGATCGCCTACGAAGGTCCTCAGATCGAAGCGCACCCTCGCTTTCCGCGTCGGGTAAACGTGGGCTACATGCAGGTAATCGACCGTCACCGCATACGCGTGCGCGTTTACGAGCGCGGCGCCGGCGAGACACTGGCGTGTGGCACGGGTGCGTGCGCAGCGGTCGTTGCAGGCGTGACGCGCGACGTGGTCGATCCTGACGGCGTGACAGTGGAGACGCGCGGTGGCAACCTGATGATATCGTGGGCTGGAGAAGACCGGCCGGTGATGATGACAGGGCCCGCTGTAACGGTCTTCGACGGCGAGATCACCCTGTAGGACTCGATCGCGCGCTGCAGCGGTTCTGCGCACGCGCTTGGTATACTGAACGCCAGTGGCCCTCACTCGGACAGTGGCCGCTCGTCATCAACACACTACACGAAGCCCAATGACACCCGATGCAGTAGCAAGTTATCTCGGTGAGCACCCCGAGTTCTTCGAGCAGTATGCAGATATGCTCGCAGACATTTACATCCCGCATCCGCACGGCGGACGGGCCATTCCGATCAGCGAACGTCAGATTCTCACCCTGCGCGAGCGCAGCAAGCAGCTCGAGGCGAAGTTGCGCGAGGTGATCCAATTCGGGGAGGAAAACGACGCCATCGGCGAGAAAGTGCATCGGCTCGCGCTGGCGTTGATCGGAGCACGTGATCTCGCAAGCGTGATCAGCACGATTCATTACAATTTGCGTGAGGACTTTGCCGTTCCGCACATTGCGCTGCGTGCTTGGAACGCACCGGGTGCCAGTGTTGTTGCGGAGCTCAATCCTGCCAGCGAGGCGACGCGAGAGTTTACGGCGAAACTTGTCAGCCCCTACTGCTCGACGCGCGCTGCGGAAGGCACATCGGCCGATCTCTTCGCTGCGTCTGCCTCACTGCTCAAGTCCTTTTCCTATATCCCCCTGCGCGATTCGGATACGTTCGGCCTGCTCGCGCTCGCGAGCGAGGACGCCGAGCGCTTTTATCCCGAGATGGGCACTGTCTATCTCAAGCGAATCGGCGACATGGTCGGCGCGGCCGTGCGCCGGAACTTGCGCCCAGAGTGAGATAGCTATGGCGGGAGAGCGCTTGCCAGAGGTGGTGAACGCGAAACAAAACCGGATTTCGCCGCCGCATGAGCTGCAGAAGCGCTATCTGGAACATCTTTCCCACGAGCGGCGATTAAGCCGCCACACACTCGAAAATTATGGGCGCGATATAACGACGCTGATCGACCTTGCCGGTCCAAAGTCACTGCGAGAGTTGCACGTGCACGATATTCGCCGGTGTGTTGCACAGCTTCACGGTAAGGGTCTTGGCGCGAGATCTCTGGCCCGGATGCTTTCGGCGTGGCGTGGCTTCTACCACTATCTTGCGCGTGATCACGGCTATGAAAACAATCCGTGCCTCGGCATCCGTGCGCCTAAAGCAGCGAAGCTGCTGCCTCAGGCGTTATCGCCGGATGAAGCGCAGCGCTTGCTCGATTCGAACAGCGACGGTCCGCTGGCGGTGCGCGATAAGGCGATGTTCGAGCTTTTTTATTCATCCGGTCTGAGACTGTCGGAATTGACTGGTCTCGCGCCAGGTGACGTCAATTTCGCGGACGCCACCGTTCGCGTGACGGGAAAGGGCTCGAAGACGCGTATCGTACCGGTCGGCAGGAAAGCGCTTGCGGCGCTGTCCGATTGGCTAAGAATAAGAGCCTCGATCCCTTGGCACCAGCTCGACGCGTTGTTCGTCAATCGGGTCGGCGGGCGTCTGAGTAACCGTTCGGTACAGGAGCGGCTGAAGGCGCTTGCGCTGAGGCTCGGCATCACGGCGAACGTGCATCCGCACGTGCTGCGGCATTCGTTCGCCTCGCACGTGCTGCAATCGAGCGGTGACCTGCGCGCGGTGCAGGAAATGCTGGGACACGTGAGCATTTCGACAACGCAGATCTACACGCACCTCGATTTCCAGCATCTTGCCAAAGTCTACGATGCTGCGCATCCGCGGGCGAAGAAAAAAAGCTGAACGCGACCGCGTTTAAGCTTCTGCTGCCACATGCATGCAGTGCCTCCTACCTGAACTGTTCGATAGCATTGCCCGGTAAAGCGCAGCGTTGCACGATGCTCGCGGCTCGTTCGATTCCACTTCAGAAAAAACATCCGTGCAAAAACTGATACTCAAGGCGGGTCGTGAGAAATCGCTCAAGCGCCACCATCCGTGGATCTTCTCGGGCGCGGTAGCGAGCGTCGAAGGACAGCCTGAATCCGGAGATACGATTGAGGTGTGCTCCAGCGATGGCGAGCTGCTCGCGCTCGCAGCTTACAGCCCGCACTCGCAGATTCGTGCGCGGGTGTGGTCCTGGCGCGAAGTGGTTATTGACCGCGGTTTTTTTATCAGGCGTATCGAGGATGCTGCCGCGGCGCGCGCGGCGCTGCGCATCGACCAGATGAGTGATGCGTCACGTCTCGTACATGGTGAAGCCGATGGGTTGCCCGGTGTGATCGCTGACCGCTATGGTGAGAACGTTGTCGTGCAATTGCTGAGCGCGGGCGCCGATCGCTGGCGCGATGCTATTGCTGATGCCCTGTGCGGATTGCCGGGAGTAGAGCGTGTGTGGGAGCGCTCGGATGCGGACGCGCGCGAGCTCGAAGGGCTGAAGCCGCGCAATGGTCTCCTGAGAGGCAAACCGCTTGGGGGCGCGCCGGTGATCGAAGAGCACGAACTCAAGTTCAAGGTCGAGATCGATGCGGGGCACAAGACGGGGTTCTATCTCGATCAGAGAGACAACCGGCTGCTGCTCCGCAACCTCGTCGCGGAAAAGGATGTGCTCGACTGCTTCTCCTACACCGGTGGCTTTGCGATCAATGCACTCGCCGGTGGTGCGAAATCGGTGTTGGCCATAGACAGCTCGGGGCTTGCGCTCGACATCGCACGCGCGAACGCACAACTGAATGGATTGAAGAGCGCCGAATGGTTCGAGGGCGATGTCTTTCAGAGCTTACGGCGGCTGCGTGACCAGGGCCGCAGCTTTGACGTGATCGTCCTCGATCCGCCGAAGCTCGCGCCGACTGCGGCCTATGTGGAGCGCGCCGCGCGCGCTTACAAGGACATCAATCTGTTCGCGTTCAAGATGCTGCGCCCTGGCGGGCATCTGATGACCTACTCCTGCTCCGGTGGCGTGTCGGCGGACTTGTTTCAAAAAATCGTAGCCGGAGCCGCCCTCGACGCGAAAATCGATGCCCGCGTCGAG